>DASXCK010000389.1:0-13569 GCA_036491235.1 Xanthobacteraceae bacterium
TCGCCGCCAGCCGCCTGGTAGGCCAGCCACGCCACGACACCGGTCAGCGCGACGCCGCCGGCCATGTAGTTGTAGACACGGATCATGTGGGCACGCAGGCCCGCATCGGTCGCGACGGCACGGTCGGCGCCGAACCCGCGCGCAGCCGCGTAATTACGGTCGAAGTCCGACATCGAGGTTTCCTTTCTGCCGCCCGGTCGACGGGCAAGGTCTCAACGGCATCCGCAGGTTAACGCCCCGGCTGCCAAGTGAGGCGAATCTAGTGATTGTTCAACGCAAGTGGAAGATACCCGCGACGCTTTATTGGCAGCATCATTGACGCATTCGGCCACGCCGCAGCCCCGGGAGCCAAAGGTTACCAAAGCTTAAGATCGGGCCGGCTGGGGCATCCCAACTACTTCCCGTGGCCTTCATTCATCCCGCTGCCCGAATAGCTGCAGCAGCAACGTGAATAGGTTGATGAAGTCGAGATAGAGCGCGAGCGCCCCGAGGATCGCGGAGCGCTCGGCGGCCTCGCCGCTCATCGCGCCGTAGAGGTACTCGCTCTTGAGCCGCTGGGTGTCCCAGGCGGTCAGGCCGGAGAACACGGCGACGCCGACGATCGAGATCGCCCATTGCAGCGCCGTGCTGGCGAACGCCAGGTTGATCAGGCTTGCGACGATCACGCCGATGAGGCCCATGGCGGCGAAGGCGCCCAGCCCGCCGAGGTCGCGCCGGGTCGTGTAGCCCCACAGCGACAGGCCGCCAAAGGCGGCGGCCGTGATGAAGAACACGCGGGCGATCGAGGTGTGCGTGTAGAGCAGGAAGATCGACGCGAGCGAAAGCCCGACCAGCACGGAATAGAGCCAAAAGAGGAGCTGCGCGGTCGCCGGGCGCATGCGCTGGACCGTGAAGCTCAGGGCGAACACGAGCGCCAGCGGTGCCAGGATGATCGCCCACTTGAGCGGGCTCACGAACACGGCGTAGCCGAAACCGGTGAGCAGGATGTCGCTGCTCTGCACGGCGACGCCTGCCGGAATCGGAATCACGCGGCCGGCGCGCACCAGATAGGACGCGTCCGCGACATTGCTGCTCACCGACAGAAAGTAAATGCCGATCGCCGAGAGGCCGGTCAGCGCGAGGCCGACGGTCATGTAGTTGTAGATGCGCAGCATGTGAGCGCGCAGGCCGGCGTCGATCACGGCCGTCTCGGACGGCGTCATCGCGGCCGGAAAGCCGCCGATCTTGTGATCAATGTCCGACATATCCGGTGCCCGCAGGCGCGTGTGAAACGTGTGGCCGAGCCATCATACGATGGCACTCAATCATGGCGCGAATCGCGGCGACGACAAGGCCGCGGCACCTCCATAAGTGACTGTACTGGCGGCAAAAAGTCGCGATAGGTAAGGTCGAGCCGGCTGATTGACCAGGGTGGATGGATCGTCGAATGCCCTAGCTGTTTGTCTGCGCATGATCTTTTCGAGCCAGCATCCGCTTTTCGGGATATGCCCTAGAGGTTCCGCAGCACCGCCGCGGGCTTGCGACCAAGCGCCGCAAACGTGCCGACCAGTCCGAACGCGAGCGTGATCAGGAGGGCCGTCAGCGATGCCGCGACCGCCGGTCCGCCCTCCCAGGCAAAATGCAACGTCATGATGTCGGCGACCACGCGCCAGGCCGCGATCGAGCCGGCGGCGACGCCGAACAGCACGGTCGCGAAGCCGAGCAGCAGGTACTCGAGCGCATAGGCGGTGATGAGCTGGCGCCGCGTCGCGCCGAGCGTCTTGAGGATGACGGCGTCATAGACCCGGTGGCGGTGCCCGGCCGCGAGCGCGCCGCCCAGCACCAATATCGCGGCAACCAGCGTGATGCCGCTCGCGACGCGGATCGCCAGCACCAGGTTTGTCACGATCTGCCCGACCGCCTCGATCGCATCCTTGACGGGCACCGCGGTCACGGACGGAAACTCGTCGCCCGTCGCCCTCAACAGCGCCGTCTCCTCGGCCGGCGTGCTGCCGCCCGGGTAGGTGACGGTCGCGATGTCCGACACCGGCGCGCCCGCGAACGCGCCGGGCGAGAACACCAGCACGAAGTTGATGCCGAGCGACTCCCAATCGACCGCGCGTAGATTGGCGATCCTTGCCGTGATGTTGCGCCCGAGCACGTTGACGGTTACGTCGTCGCCGATTTTCAATCCAAGCCCCTCGGCGAGCTTCTTCTCGAACGAGAGCAGCGGCGGGCCGCTGTAGTCCTTGCCCCACCATTTGCCCGCGACCACGCGCGAGCCCTGCGGAACGACCCCCGTGAACGTGATGCCACGGTCGCCGTGCAGCACCCACTGCGCATCGGGGCGCGGCTTGAGATCTTCCGCCTTCACGCCGCGCGCCGCGACGATGCGGCCACGCAGCATGGGCACGCGATCGAGGTTCGCGCGCGGCGCCTGCGCGTGCACGAAAGCGTCGAAACGATCGGCGTCGGCGCCCTGGATGTCGAGGAAGAAGAACGACGGCGCCTTCTCGGGCAGCGCCTGCATGAACTCGCGGCGCAGGTTGGCGTCGATCTCGAGCACGGTGACGAGCAGCGCGAGGCCGAGGCCGAGGGAGAGCACGACGGTCGGCGTGAGCGCGGCCGGCCGATGGATGTTGGCGATGGCGAGCCGCCAGATGGTCGAGCGCACGCGCGGCGCGCGGCGCGCGAGCGCCATCAGGGCGGCGGCGACGAGCCGCAGCGCGACGAAGACCGCGGCCGCCGCGACGACGAAGATCAGCGCCATCTTGTGATCATAGGCGGCGGTCACGGCGAGCACCGTCAGCGCCACCGCCGCGAGCGCCGCGGCGATCGCGTAGCGCAGGCGCGGCAGACGCCGCAGCGGCGCGATCTCGTCGCGAAACAGCGCCGAGACCGGCACATCATGGGCGCGCCCGAGCGGCCAGAGCGAGAACGCCGCCGCGGTGAGCAAGCCGTAGGCGAGCGCGGACAGAAGCTGACCCGCGTGGACCGCCGGCGCGAGCGGCAAGGGCAGCAGGCTGCGCAACAAGGCCGCGACCGCGAACGGGAGGCAGGCGCCGACCACGAGACCGATGGCGACGCCGATCAGGGCGAGCAGCATCACCTGGGTGAAATAGACAGCGAAGACGCGCGCGCCGGTCGCGCCCAGCGCCTTCATGGTCGCGATCACGTCGCGCTTGCGATCGAGAAAATGCCGCGCCGAGTTGGCGACGCCGACGCCGCCGACGAGCAGCGCAGTGAGGCCGACGAGCGTGAGATACTGGGTGAAGCGCTCGACATTGCGCGCGATCTGCGGTGTCGCATTGGTGCGGGTGCGGATGTCCCAGCCGGCGTCGGGCAATTGCACCGCCGCCGCATCGACGACGTGCTGCACGGCGTTCTCGTCGGCGCCGGGCGCGAGACGTATCCGATAGCGCCAGCGCACGAGGCTGCCCGGCTGCAAGAGGCCGCTCGCGCGCAGCGCGGCCTCGCTCATGAGGACGCGCGGGCCGAAGCCGATGCCGCCCGCGAGCTGATCGGGCTCCCTGTCGAGCGTGGCGCGCAGCTCGAACGTCGCATGACCGACCGTTATGCGCGCGCCCGGCTTGAGATCGAGGCGGGCGAGCAGAGCCGGATCGACGACGGCCCCGAACGCGCCGTCGCGCTGCGCCAGAAGATCGGCGAGCGGCGCCGCCGGCTGCGTCACCACGTTGCCATAGAGCGGATAGGCGTCGTCGACCGCCTTGACCTCGACGAGGGCCGCGCGGCCCGCGGTCGTGCGCGCCATGGCGCGCAATGTGGCGGCGACCGAGACCCGGCCTTGGGCATTCAGGAATGCGCGTTCCGGCGGCGTCGCCTCGCGCTGGATCAGGTTGAATGCGAGATCGCCGCCGAGGATGGCGCGGCCCTCGCGCGCAAGCCCGTCGACCAGGCTCTGCGCGAACGAGCCGACGCCCGCGATGGCGGCAACTCCGAGCGCGATGCAGGCGATGAAGACGCCGAAGCCGCGCACGCCCCCGCGCAGCTCGCGCAGCGCCAGACGAAACGCGAGCCAGCGCGTCGGACGCACGGGGCCGGCAACTGCGACTGTCGTCATGCGGTCACCCGAGGCGCATTGGCTTCGGCATGAAGCGACGCAGCAGGAAGTGGACCGGCACGACCAGCAGCAGCGGAAAGACGGTCAGCATGCCGATGAACCACAGAATCGGCGGCATCCAGGGCTGCGGCTCGGTGTCGCTCAGGCCATAGACGTAGTCGATGTTGACCGGCATGAGGCCCGGATCGGTCCGTGGGCCCGGCATGAAAAAATAGCTGATGAACATCAGTACCCACGCCACCGCGATCCAGCCGAGCAGCGCACCGGTGTTGTAGCCGAGACGCGCCACCAGGTAGACGAGGAAGAACGGCAGCCAGCCGTGGAAGAACGAGAGGCCGCGCAGGAACAGCGAGTGATCCGATGCGAACATGTAGTCGGTCAGATGCGTGAGCGGATAGCCGGCGATGTTGGAGAGGAAGTCGATCACCCACAGCGTCTGCGAGCCGAGGATGCCGACCGCGCACATCGATATCAGCAGCGGGCTCTCCATCCAGGTGCCGATCAGCGTGACGATCAGCGCGGCGTCGCAGAAGTAGAGGAAATTGGTCGGACCGTAGTTGCGCCAGTAGACCGGGATAAGCACCGCCATGAACGCGCTGTAGGCCAGCTTGACCCACAGCGGAATGCGGCTCTCCGGCGGCGCCAGCGGATCGATCGTGCCGTCGATGCTGCTCATGTGGTCGCCCCCTCGTTCGGAGCCGCCGGCACGACGCGCCCTGAACGCAGCCGCACCACCCGACCGCAGCGGGCCGCCAGACTAGCATCATGGGTGACGAGTACGAGAGTGGTGTGACGCTCGGCCTGACGCGCGAACATGAGGTCGACGATCTCGCGCCCGGTCGCCTCGTCGAGATTGCCGGTCGGCTCGTCGGCGACGAGGATCGCTGGATGCGGCGCGAGCGCGCGGGCGAGCGCGACGCGCTGCTGCTCGCCGCCGGAGAGCTGCGCCGGATAATGCGCGAGGCGCTCGCCGAGGCCGACCGCGGCAAGCTCGCGCTCGGCGCGCTCGAAGGCATCGTGCGCGCCGGCGAGCTCGAGCGGCACCGCGACGTTCTCCAGCGCCGTCATCGTCGGAATGAGATGGAAGGACTGAAACACGATGCCGACCTCGCGGCCGCGAAAGCGGGCGAGCGCATCCTCGTCGAGCCGGCCGATGTCCTCACCCGCCACCATGACGGAGCCGGCATCGGCGCGCTCCAGTCCGGCCATCACCATCAGCAGCGTCGACTTGCCCGAGCCCGACGGGCCGACGAGGCCGACCGCCTCGCCGCGCGCGATGTCGAGGGTGACGTCCTTGAGGATGTGCACCCGTGCGGCACCGCTGCCGAGCGACAGGTTGACCCCCGCAAGCGCGATGGCGGGCGCTAGTGTCCCGATTCCGAAGTTCGCAATCATTGCGGCGAACCCTGAGCGGACTTCGGAATTGATAAGGACACCAGCAAGTTCATGATTCTTCCAGTGTCGCTTTTGAACCTGAAATTCGCAACCGTGCTGGCCGCAGAATCGTGCGAACTTCGGGCTCGCGACACCAGCGCGGGCTTGACCGAGACGTCCTTCATGCGGCTGGTGGATCCCCCGCGCCGCGCGAGCACGGCCGTGTCGGCATGCCTCGCTCATATGGGAATGACGCCATGCGGGTCCAGATGGTTTTACGGCTGATCACACTCATTATGGGGTGCATGGTCGCACTTGGATTACCGGCCGGCGCGGCCGACAAGCCGCTGCAGATCGTGGCGCTCGGCGATTCGCTCACGGCCGGCCTCGGCCTCGAGAGCCAGGACGCGTTTCCGGCCAAGCTGCAGAAGGCGCTCGCCGCCAAGGGCATCGTCGTCGCGATCAGCAATGCGGGTGTTTCGGGCGATACGATGTCGGGAGGGCTGGCGCGTCTCGACTGGTCGGTGCCGCCCGGGACCGACGCCGTGATCCTCGAGCTCGGCGCCAACGACGCGCTGCGCGGCCTCGATCCGGCGGTGACGCGGCGCGCGCTCGACAGCATTCTGGACGCGCTCGCCAAGCGCAAGATTCCGGTGCTTCTCGCCGGCATGCTGGCGCCACGCAATCTCGGCAGCGATTATGCGCAGAAATTCGACCCGATCTTTCCCGACGCCGCCAAGACCTATGGCCTCATCTTCTATCCGTTCTTCCTCGACGGCGTCGTCGCCAACCGCAAGCTCAACCAGGGCGACGGGCTGCATCCGACGGCCGACGGCGTCGACGTCATCGTCGGCAAGATCCTCCCCAAGGTCGAGGAGTTGATCGCGCGCGTGAAGGCGCAACACTGAGTCGAAGACACGGTGATGACGGGTCGCCGCGACGGACGGCGATGCCATGCCGCGCGGCCATGAGGAGAGTTGCGTCGCGCAGGCGAATCCCCACATTTATGGAGTGATAACCAGACCGGCGCATGATGTGTCGTGTCATATGCGCTTGCGACCGCCCGTGGAACGCCCGCCCTATGCCCCGGCTGTTCACCGCGCTTGAGATCCCGGCCACGGCCGGGCAATCGCTCTCGCTGCTGCGCGGCGGCCTGCCCGGCGCACGCTGGATCGATCCCGAGAATTATCACCTCACCCTGCGGTTCATCGGCGACATCGACGACGTGATGGCGCGCGAGATCGCGTTCATGCTCGGCAACGTACGCCGGCTGAGTTTCGAGTTGCGGCTCGACGGCCTTACCGCCTTCGGCGGGCGCCGCCCGCGCGCGGTGGTTGCCACCGCCGCGCCGACCCAGCAGCTTTTCGAGCTGCAGGCCGAGCACGAGCGGCTGATGCAGCGCGTCGGCCTCGAGCCGGAAGGACGCAAATACACGCCGCACGTGACGCTCGCGCGTCTGCGCGATGCATCGAGCCACGACGTCGCGGACTATCTCGCGACGCGTCACCCATTTCGCCCGCCGCCGTTCCGCGTCTCGCGTTTCGTGCTCTACTCCTCGCGCGCCTCGGTCGGCGGCGGCCCCTATGTGGTCGAGGCCGCGTATCCGCTGGCGGCGTAGCCCTTCATCTGCACGCAACCGCAAGCGGCCGGTCTTGCGACCGGCCGCTTGCGTGCCAGAGCGGTTGGGGGGCAGACGGCTCCAGCAAGTTTGATTCAGCGCGAGCCCTCCGCCTGGAAGTCGATCGACGACATCTGCGCCGACCAATGCGCCGGAGCGTGATGACGCTCGGTCCACGTCGCCGACGCGTAGGCGTTTGCCGGGACCATGACGGCTTGCTCGCTGCCCTGATCGACCGCGAAGGCGGGGAAAGCGAGGCCTGAAAAGAGCGCGGCCGCGAGCGCGAGCTTGATCGTCGTGTTCATGTCCAGTCTCCTAGCAACTGTGTGCGTTTTAGCGTTCATGGGCTCGATCGGGAGTAATCCGAAAGTATTCACCCTCGGACGGCATCGCCTTTCGAGTGCATTCATTGCCCAGTGTCGGATGATACGGATCGATCCGGCCCTGGTTTCACATTGGATGCTCGCGGGGGTGTCCGCGTTACTGCGAAAAATTCACTTGCGCGTGAGCGCGGCGTGATCCATCCAGAACCCGTCTCATGAGCCTCGCCCGAGAACGGCGCCTCAAGCCGCATCCAACCGCCGCCCATGCCAGCCTCCATCAGCGCCCGATATGCCGCCCTGGTCTCGGCCGGCGAGATCGAGCGCGACGCCGCCCAGGCGGCGCTGACGGCGCGCCTCGAGCGGCTCAACGAGCGGCTCGAGAGCCATCGACTGGCGCGAAAATCCTCCGCGCTCGGCTGGCTGTTCGCGCGGCGCGAGAAGGAGCAGGCGCCGCTCAAGGGACTCTACATTTACGGCGACGTCGGGCGCGGCAAGACCATGCTGATGGACTTGTTCTTCGCGGCGTGCACGGCACGGCGCAAGCGCCGCGCGCACTTCCACGAGTTCATGGCCGACGTGCACGATCGCATCTTTGCGTATCGGCAGAAGATCAAGGCGGGCGAGGTCGCCGACGGCGATCCGATCGCGCGCGCGGCAGCCGACATCGCTGACGAGTCGTGGGTGCTGTGCTTCGACGAGTTTCACGTCACCGACATCGCCGACGCGATGATCCTCGGGCGATTGTTCACGCGATTGTTCGAGCTCGGCGTCGTCGTAGTGGCGACCTCGAACGTCGAACCGGACGAGCTCTACCGGGATGGCCTCAACCGCGCGCTGTTCCTGCCCTTCATCGCGCTGCTGCATCGCTACATGGACGTGGTGCGGCTGGCGGCGCGCGTGGATTTTCGGCTGGAGAAGCTCACGAGCGTCAAGGTGTGGCACGTGCCGGACGACGCCGAAGCGGATCGCGCGCTCGACGAGGCGTGGCGGCGCATCGCGCTCGGCCACGCGGGCGCGCCGCTCGACCTCATGGTCAAGGGCCACGCCGTGCATGTGCCGTGCGCCGCCATGGGCGCGGCGCGCTTCACCTTCGCGGAATTGTGCGAGCGCCCGCTCGGCGCGATCGACTACCTGCGGCTCGCGCGCGAATTCCACGCCATCGTGATCGATCACGTGCCAGTCATGGACTACGCCCAGCGCAACGAGGCCAAGCGCTTCATCGCGCTGATCGACACGCTCTACGACAACGCCGTGAAGATCGTCGCCTCCGCGGCAGCCGAGCCCGTTGATCTCTATCGCGCCGACGACGGCTACGAGGCGCTCGAGTTCCACCGCACCGCCTCGCGCCTCATCGAGATGGGCTCGCGGGATTACCTGGCGCTGCCGCACGGCCGTCGCGCCGTCGTCACCGGGTCGACCGAGGGTATCGTGGAGACGTGAGGGCACGGTGCGCGCCGCGCCGGCGCGCCTCGGCAAATCGCCGCAATGGGGCTTGGCGGAATGCCGTTCTCTGGCATAATGTATTACACAAGACCTGACACACCAGGATGCGGACAAGCTGGTCTCTTGGACTGTGCCGCGGGCCGATGCGCGCGGCGGCGACTTGAACGGGCCTGTTGAAGGGTTTAACCACCGCGCGCGGCGCCCGTGGGGCGCATCATTATTCCGAAGGATTTCCCTCCCATGGCACGTCCAAAGATCGCCCTCATCGGGTCTGGCCAGATCGGCGGCACGCTCGCGCACCTGATCGGCATCAAGGAACTCGGCGATGTGGTGATGTTCGACATCGCCGAGGGGATTCCGCAGGGCAAGTCACTCGACATTGCCGAGTCCTCGCCGGTCGATGGCTATGACGCGAACTTCACCGGCGTGAACGCCTACGAGGCGCTCGAGGGCGCCGCGGTGTGCATCGTCACGGCCGGCGTGCCACGCAAGCCGGGCATGAGCCGCGACGATCTCCTGAGCATCAATCTCAAGGTGATGGAGCAGGTCGGCACCGGCATCAAGAAATACGCGCCGAACGCTTTCGTGATCTGCATCACCAACCCGCTCGACGCCATGGTGTGGGCGCTGCAGAAGGCCTGCGGCCTGCCCAAGCCGAAGGTGGTCGGGATGGCGGGCGTGCTCGACTCGTCGCGCTTCAAGTACTTCCTCGCCGACGAGTTCAACGTCTCGGTCAAGGACGTCTCGGCGATGACGCTCGGCGGCCACGGCGACGACATGGTGCCGATCACGCGCTACTCGACGGTCGCCGGCATCCCGCTGCCGGATCTCATCAAGATGGGCTGGACCACGCAGGAGCGCATCGACGCGATCGTCGAGCGCACCCGCAAGGGCGGCGGCGAGATCGTCAACCTGCTCAAGACCGGCTCGGCCTTCTACGCACCCGCCGCCTCCGCGATCGCGATGGCGGAGAGCTATCTCAAGGACAAGAAGCGCGTGCTGCCCTGCGCGGCCTATCTCAACGGCGAATTCGGCGTGAAGGACCTCTATGTCGGCGTGCCGGTGGTCCTCGGCGCCAAGGGCGTCGAGCGCATCGTCGAGGTCGAGCTCAACGGCGCCGAGAAGGCGATGTTCGAGAAGTCGGCCACCGCGGTGCGCGGGCTGGTCGAGGCCTGCAAGAAGATCGCGCCGAACCTCGGCAAGTAGACTTACCCTTCCGCCGGCGGCTTTCTCTACGCCGGCGCCAACGGCCAACCCCGGCTGGGAACGATCGCATGAATATCCACGAGTATCAGGCGAAAGCAGTGCTGCGCGACTTCGGCGTGCCGGTGCCGCGCGGCGTGCCGGCCTTCACGGCCGAGGATGCGGTGGCGGCGGCGCGCCAGCTCGGCGGTCCCGTCTGGGTCGTCAAGGCACAGATCCACGCCGGCGGCCGCGGCAAGGCGGGCGGCGTCAAGGTGGTGAAATCGATCGACGACGTGCAGCGCGAGGCGACACGGCTCATCGGCTCGACCCTGGTGACGCACCAGACCGGGCCGAAGGGCAAGCAGGTCAACCGCCTCTACGTCGAGGAAGGCTCGGCGATCGACAAGGAGTTCTACCTCTCGGCACTGGTCGATCGCGCGACCTCGCGGGTAGCCTTCGTGGTCTCGACCGAAGGCGGCATGGACATCGAAGAGGTCGCGCACAAGACGCCGGAAAAGATCGTGACCTTCTCGATCGACCCGGCGACCGGCGTCATGGGACATCACGGCCGCCGCGTCGCCAAGGCGCTGAGGCTCACCGGCGATCTCGCCAAGCAGGCCGAGGCGATGGTGGCGAAGCTCTACGCTGCGTTCGTCGCCAAGGACATGGCGCTGCTCGAGATCAACCCGCTCGTCGTCACCAAGTCGGGCCAGCTCATCTGCCTCGACGCCAAGGTCGGCTTCGACGACAACGCCCTCTTCCGCCACTCGGACATCGTCGCGCTGCGCGACCTCACCGAGGAGGACGCCAAGGAGGTCGAGGCGTCGAAATACGACCTCAACTACGTGGCGCTCGACGGCACCATCGGCTGCATGGTCAACGGCGCCGGCCTCGCCATGGCGACCATGGACATCATCAAACTCTACGGCGAGGCGCCGGCGAACTTCCTCGACGTCGGCGGCAGCGCCACCAAGGACAAGGTCGCGGCGGCGTTCAAGATCATCACGTCGGACCACAACGTGAAGGGCATTCTCGTCAACATCTTCGGCGGCATCATGAAGTGCGACGTGATCGCCGAGGGCGTGGTCGCGGCCGTGAAGGAGACGGGCCTCAAGGTGCCGCTGGTGGTGCGGCTCGAAGGCACCAATGTCGATCTCGGCAAGAAGATCATTGCCGACTCCAAGCTCAACGTCACTTCCGCCGACGATCTCGACGACGCCGCGCAGAAGATCGTGAAAGCCGTAAAGGCGAGCTAGATGACGGCGTTCACCCGCATCTATCTGTCACTGTATCCGTGGATCGGATTTGCGCCGCTCCTCATCACGTTTCCCGTGATACTGGCGACGTTGCGCCTCGCGCGGCATCGCTGGGTCGTGCACACGCTGACGTTCATCGCGTTGCTCGCGACTTTCCCGCTGTACGTCTGGATCCAGGGCATCCTCGATCCGACGACGACGCAATACACCACGCCCGCGGATGGCTTCGTGCTGGTCCTCTACGTATTCTGCCTGGTGCCAAGCCTCATCGTCTATTCGGCCTACGCCTGGTTTACGCGCCGCAGGGCGCAGACCGTCCAATTCCAATCGGCGAGCTAGGGTTCACGCATGTCGGTGCTGATCGATAAGAACACCAAGGTCATCTGCCAGGGTTTTACCGGCAAGAACGGCACCTTCCATTCGGAGGCCGCGATCGCGTACGGCACCAAGATGGTCGGCGGCACGTCGCCGGGCAAAGGCGGCTCGACCCACCTCAACCTGCCGGTGTTCGACACCGTCGCGGAAGCGAAGGAGAAGACCGGCGCCGACGCCAGCGTGATCTATGTGCCGCCGGCCGGCGCGGGCGACGCGATCGCCGAGGCGATCCAGGCCGAGATCCCGCTCATCGTCTGCATCACCGAGGGCATCCCGGTGGAAGACATGGTCAAGGTCAAGCGCGCGCTCTCCGGCTCCAAGTCGCGCCTGATCGGGCCGAACTGCCCGGGAGTGATGACGGCGGGCGAGTGCAAGATCGGCATCATGCCGGGCAACATCTTCAAGCGCGGCTCGGTCGGCATCGTGTCGCGCTCCGGCACGCTCACCTATGAGGCCGTCTTTCAGACGACGCGCGAGAATCTCGGCCAGACCACCGCGGTCGGCATCGGCGGCGATCCCGTCAAGGGCACCGAGTTCATCGACGTGCTGGAGATGTTCCTCGCCGATCCGACCACGAAGTCGATCGTCATGATCGGCGAGATCGGCGGCGCCGCCGAGGAGGACGCCGCCCAGTTCCTCAAGGACGAGGCCAAGCGCGGGCGCAAAAAGCCGATGGTCGGTTTCATCGCCGGCCGCACCGCCCCGCCCGGACGTCGCATGGGGCATGCCGGTGCGATCATCGCGGGCGGAAAGGGCGACGCCGAGTCGAAGATTGCCGCCATGGAGTCGGTCGGGATCAAGGTTTCACCGTCGCCGGCGCGGCTCGGCAAGACCCTGGTCGAGGTACTGAAGGGGTGAGCCTCTTCCTTCTCCCCGCAGGGGAGAGGGTGGCGAGCGCCAGCGAACCGGGTGATGGCGCTCGGCGTTTTCAAATCCGGCGCATGGAGCCCTCACCCCGACCCTCGCACCTACGGGGAGAGGGAGAGCCGGCGCAGTGCCGGCCGCGACTATAATTTGAACGCAAATTCAATCATTTCGTTATTTTCAGGTCACACAAGCAATTTAGCCGATTGTTCGGGGCGTTAGGCCGCCTTACATGAATGGCGGACTAGATTCGCCCGACCGGGCCGGGCGTTTCACGGTCATTTTTTGTTTGCCAATCAGGGGCGCTTCGCCCTTCAGCCAGGATAGCCTGATGTCCCGCCAAGACGCCAACGCAGCCCTTGCCCTCACGTCATTTCTCTACGGCGGCAATGCCGCCTACATCGAGGACCTCCACGCACGCTACGAGACCGACCCGAATGCGGTCGACGCCGAATGGCGGGAGTTCTTCGCGAGCCTCAAGGACAACGCCGCCGACGTGACCCGCGAGGCGCGCGGGCCCTCCTGGCAGCGCCGTAACTGGCCGCTGCCCGAGCGCAACGAGCTCATCTCGGCGCTCGACGGCGACTGGGCCGAGGTCGAGAAGACGGTCGGCGACAAGATCAAGGCCAAGGCGCAGGTGAACGGCCACGAGGTCTCGGACCTCGAGGTGCAGCAGGCGACGCACGACTCGATCCACGCCCTGATGCTGATCCGCGCCTTCCGCATGCGCGGCCACCTGCATGCCAATCTCGACCCGCTCGGCCTCGAGCCGCCGCGCGACCAGGAGGAGCTCGACCCGCGCAGCTACGGCTTCGGCGACGGCGACCTCGATCGCCGCATCTTCCTCGACAACGTGCTCGGCCTCGGTTTCGGCACCGTGCGCGAGATCGTCGCTATCCTGCGGCGCACTTACTGCCAGACGCTGGGCGTCGAGTTCATGCACATCTCCGATCCGGCGCAGAAGGCGTGGATCCAGGAGCGCATCGAGGGACCGCACAAGGAGATCAGCTTCACCCGCGAGGGCAAGCGCGCGATCCTCAACAAGCTGGTCGAGGCCGAGGGCTTCGAGAA
>DASXCK010000390.1:0-11020 GCA_036491235.1 Xanthobacteraceae bacterium
GTGCTGGAGACGCTGCGCAAGGCGATGACCGACGCGATGCAGTCGCCGGCGGTCATCGCGACCTTCGGCAAGCAGAACTTCAACCGCGTGCCGACCACCTCGCTCGACGACGCCAGGACCTGGCTCAAGAGCGAGATGGCGCGGTGGAAGAAGATCACCGAGGAGGTGCCGATCGAGGCGCAGCCGTAGCGCCGGACCGCCGCTGACCCGCGAGGGATACGCTCCCATGGACCTGATCATCCGCCATGCGCGCCTGAGCACGCAGCCCGCCGACCCGCCGGTCGACATCGGCATCGAGCACGGACGGATCGCCGCGATCGCACCGGGGCTCGCGGCCGAGGGACGGGAATTCGACGCGGCCGGCGGCCTCGTCTGCGCGGGGCTGATCGAAACGCATATCCATCTCGACAAGTCGCGCGTCATCGAACGCTGCCCGCCCGAGGAGGGCCGCAACGTCAATCCGGTCAAGACCGTCGCGCCGCTCAAGCCGACCTTCACGGTCGAAGACACGTATCAGCGCGCGGCGCGGACGCTGGAAGAGTGCATCCTGCATGGCGCGACGCGCATGCGCACGCAGGTCGAGGTCGATCCCGGCATCGGGCTGCGCGGCTACGAGGCGATCGCGGCGCTGGTCGCCGACTACAAGTGGGCGATAGACATCGAGATGTGCGTCTTTCCGCAGGACGGGCTCACCAATTATCCGGGCACCGACGAGGTCCTGGTCGAGGCGCTGCGGCGCGGCGCCCGCGCGGTCGGCGGCGCGCCGCGCTACGACACGGACGGCGCGATGCAGATCAACCGCATCTTCGAGCTCGCGCGCGAGTTCGACGTCGAGACCGACATTCACCTCGACGTCGGCCCGAACGCCGACCACCTCTACGTCCACCAAGTCTGCGATCTCACCGAGAAATATAAGCGCGGCGGCCGCGTCGTGGTCGGCCACATGGCGAAGCTCTCGACCATGCCGCCCGACGCGCTCGCCGCGGTCGCCCGCCGTATGGCCGACGCCGGCGTCGCCTGCACGGTGCTGCCGGCGACCGACCTCTACCTCATGGGCCGCGACCAGGACCACAACGTCCGCCGCGGGGTCGCGGACGCGAACCTCCTGGTGGCGCATGGGGTCAACTGCTCGCTGTCGAGCAACAACATCCTCAATCCGGCGACGCCCTACGGCGACTGCTCGCTCATTCGCATGGCCAATTTGCACGCCAATGTGCTGCAGGTGCGCCATCCACACGAACTGCGCGAATGCTTCGCCATGCTCACCGAGCGCTCGGCGCGGCTGCTCAATCTCGACGACTACGGGCTCGAGGTCGGCAAGCCGGCCGACGTGGTGGTGTTCGACAGACCGACGCCCGAGCAGACGATCGCCGAGATCCGCAATCCGCTCGCCGCCTTCAAGCGCGGGCGGCAGACGATGGCGCGGCGCCCGCCGGAGCTGCTGCGGCCATGACTGCGTAGGGTGGGCAAAGGCGGCCGAGGAGCCTGTGTCTTTGCACGACGTCAGCTCCGCCGTGCCCACGCTGACGTGTGACCGCGTGGGCACGGCGGGTCCAACGTTGTGCCATAAGCTGAAGTATCCCGGCCGCCTTTGCCCACCCTACAGCTTTGCCCACCCTACTTCAGCGGCGAGAAGGCGGTCTCGCGTATCCGCGTGAGCAGCACGAGCGTGATCACGGCGGCCGCGATCACGTAGTACGCGGGCGACAGCGGATTGCCGGTGAGCTTGATCAACAGCGTCGCGATCGACGGCGCGAAGCCGCCGAAGACCGCGACGGCGATGTTGTAGCCGATCGACAGCGCCGTATAGCGCACCCGGGTCGGAAACAGCTCCGCATAGGCGGCCGGACAGGCGCCGGCATAGAGCGCCAGGAACGCCACCATCAGGAACTGGGCGAGGAAGCCGAGCCCGACATTGCCGGACGACCCGAGCAGGAAGAACGGATAGCCGAGAACCGCGAAACCGATGCAGGAGGCGATCATCTGCGGCCGGCGGCCGACACGATCCGACAGCATGCCGAAGAACGGGATCAGCGCGACGAAGATCGCGAGGCAGACGGTGCCGATGAGCTGCGCGGTCGGCTTCGGGATATTGCCGACATTTGTGAGATAGCCAGCCATGTAGATGAGCGAAATGTAATACGCGACGGTATTGTGCAGCGTGAGACCGAATGCCGTGAACGTCTCGCGCGGATAGGCGGTGAACGCCTCGACGAGCGGCGACGCCGCCACGGCCTGGCGTTGCTCGATCTCGGTGAATTTGGGCGTGTCGGCGAGCCGCCAGCGCAGGTAGGCGCCGAGCGCGCCGATCAGGATGCCGAGAAGGAACGGCACCCGCCAGCCGAAGGCGACGAGCGTCGCCGGCGTGAGCGTGAAATTCATCACCGTGGCGGCGAACGAGCCGAGCAGGAACCCGGCGCCGACGCTGAACTGCTGCCACGAGCCGATGAAGCCGCGCCGGCCCTCCGGCGCATATTCGACGATATAGGCGGTCGACCCGCCCCACTCGCCGCCGGCCGAGAGGCCTTGCAGCAGCCGACAGACGACGAGGAGGATCGGCGCCAGCACGCCGACGTCCTTGTGGGTCGGCAGCAGGCCGATCGCGCAGGTCGAGATCGCCATCAGGAATATGACGGCGCTGAGCGCTTTGCGCCGGCCGTAACGGTCGCCGTAGATGCCGAACACGATCGAACCGAGCGGCCGCATCACGAAGCCGATCCCGAACACGACGTAGGTCGTCAGCAGCGACGCGAGCTTGTCGTCGGAGGGAAAAAACAGCGCCGAGATCGTCGAGGCGAGATAGCCGTAGACGGCGAAGTCGTACCATTCGAGGATGTTGCCGATCACTCCGGCGACGACGGCCTTGCGGCTACGCTCGCCGGGCAGCCCGGCGGTTGCCGTTGCTGCGGTCATGGCTTGCTCCTCCCCAGCATGCGCACATGTTGCACGAAAGGACAGGCGCACCGCAAGACGCGCTTGCGGCTTCGCCGAGAGACGACAGATGAGCGAGGAACCGATGGACCCGACGAGCACCTCCGGCTTCGACCCGCGCCGGCATCGCGTCATTGCCGAGCAGCGCTGGTTCGACGATCTGCGCATGGGCGAGCGTTTCGCCCTGCCCAGCCGCACCATGACGGAAGCGATCTTCCTCGCCTTTCAGGCGGCGAGCGGCGACAACCATCCGATCCACTACGACGTCGAATACTGCCGCTCGCGCGGCCTGCCCCACATGCTGGCGCACGGTTTCCAGGTCATGATCCAGACCGCCGTCGGCGCCGGAACATTCGCCCACGCCATCCAGGACTCGCTCAAGGCGTTCATCGAGCAGTCGAGCCGCTTTTTGCATCCGGTCTTCGTCGGCGACACGCTCTATTCCGCCCTCGAGATCAACGAGCTCAAGCCCCAGCGCACGACGGGCGTCGTCGGGCTGCGCTGCACGGTGCACAATCAGAACGGCACCCTCGTGCTCGAAGGCCAGCACCGTTATCTGGTGCGGCGCCGCGCGTCGTAGCGCGGGCAAAGGCGGCCGAGGCGGCTCGCGTTTTGGCGCGCCGCTCGATCCGCCGTGCCCACGCAGTCATTCGGCTCCGCGTGGGCACGGCGGAACAATCTCACCACGACAACCAACTGCTTGGGCCGCCTGTGCCCACCGTACGGATTCATCCGCCTTTGAGCGCCGCCTCAAATAGCTCGAGTGCGGCGGCCGCAAACGCATGCATGTTGGCGCGGCGGTCGCTCTTGCCGGTCTCGAGGGTGATCGCGCGTTCGCGGGTACCCACTACCGCGATGCAGCTGTGGCCGGCCGCATCGCCATAGCGATTGCCGGTCGGACCGGTCGCCCCGGTCTCGGCAAGCGCCCAATTCGCCGCAAAGCGGGTGCGTGCGGTGCGCCCGAGCAGGAGCGCGTAGGGCTCGCTCGAGGCACGCATGCCGGCCATCGCGGCATCCTGGATGTCGAGCAGCGCGCGGCGCGCCGTCTGCGTATAGACGACGGCGCCTCCGAGGAAATAGGCCGAGGCGCCGGCGACGCCGAGCAGGCTCGCGGCGATCAGCCCGCCGGTCGAGGATTCGGCGACCGCGATGGTCTCGCGCCGCTCCTTGAGAAGCGCCCCGACGCGCTCCGCCCGCTGCATCAAATCGCTGAAATCGACGCCTTCCGCCATGGTCCCCTCCGCCTCGCGGTCCGTTTGCCAACCCGCACCGGTATGATACCAACCGTGCTTGATTTCGCCCTATCCAATTCGTCATGGCCGGGCTTGTCCCGGCCATCCACGTCTTTGATCTCATCAACGACGTGGATGCCCGGGACAAGCCCTGGCATGACGTGTCCGTATCCGAGGTCCGCATGATCCCGCGTTACACCCGCCCCGAGATGGCCGCGATCTGGGATGCGCAGACGCGGTTCCGCATCTGGTTCGAGATCGAGGCGCATGCGGCCGACGCGCTTGCCGAGATCGGGGTGATCCCGAAGGACGCCGCGCAGGCGATCTGGGCCAAAGGCAAGGACGCCAGGTTCAATGTCGAGCGCATCGAGGAGATCGAGCGCGAGGTCAAGCACGACGTCATCGCGTTCCTCACCCACCTCGCAGAGATCGTCGGAACGCCGGCACGCTTCGTGCACCAGGGCATGACCTCGTCCGACGTGCTCGACACCTGCTTCAATGTGCAGCTCGTGCGTGCCGCCGACCTGCTCATTGCCGACACCGACAAGATCCTGGCCGCGCTCAAGCGCCGCGCCTTCGAGCACAAGCTCACGCCGACCATCGGCCGCTCGCACGGCATCCATGCGGAGCCGACCACGTTCGGGCTCAAGCTCGCCTCGGCTTACGCGGAATTCTCCCGCGGCCGCGAGCGGCTGGTCGCCGCCCGGCGCGAGGTCGCGACCTGCGCGATCTCGGGTGCGGTCGGCACGTTCGCGCAGATCGACCCGCGCGTCGAAGCGCATGTCGCGAAGGCGATGGGGCTCGCCGTCGAGCCGATCTCGACCCAGGTGATCCCGCGCGACCGCCACGCCATGTATTTCGCGACGCTGGGCGTGATCGCCTCCTCGATGGAGCGGCTCGCGACCGAGACCCGCCACCTGCAGCGCACCGAGGTGCTCGAGGCGGAGGAGTTCTTCTCCGAGGGCCAGAAGGGCTCCTCGGCGATGCCGCACAAGCGCAACCCGGTGCTCTCGGAGAACATCACCGGGCTTGCGCGCATCGTGCGCGGCTACGTGACGCCGGCGCTGGAGAACGTTGCGCTCTGGCACGAGCGCGACATCTCGCATTCCTCGGTCGAGCGCATGATCGGGCCGGACGCGACCGTCACGCTCGATTTCGCGCTCAATCGCCTCGCCGGCCTGATCGACAAGCTGCTGGTCTATCCGGACAGCATGGCAAAGAATCTCGACCGGCTGGGCGGGCTCGTGCACTCGCAGCGCGTACTGATCGCGCTCACCCAGAAAGGCGCGGCGCGCGAGGACGCCTATCGCATGGTGCAACGCAACGCCATGAAGGTGTGGCGCGGCGAGGCGAATGATTTCTTGGCGCTGCTCAAGGCCGACGCGGACGTGCGCAAATACTTGAGCGAGGGCGAGATCGCTGCCAATTTCGATCTCGCCCATCACCTCAAGCACGTCGATACGATCTTCGCGCGGGTGTTCGGCGCGGCTTCGTAGGATGGGTGGCGGCGAAGCCGCATAACCCATCGGCTCAGTCAATCTTGCGATTCAGCCGGCGGGTTTCGCTCCGCTCAACCCACCCTACGCGCGCTTACGCGCGCAATGCCCCGCAGGCTTAACGACGATCTTCCCGCGACGCGGCACCGGTGGTCTCGCTCGGCCGATTCTTGCCCTCGTTCATCGCTGCGCTGCGGTCGGGCACCTTCATCGGATTGTTGCCCTTGATCGCGGTCGGCGCTTGCGAGCTGCGCAAGTTCGGGTTCGAGGTGCTCTCCCTGACCCTCATCGGGTTGTTGCCCTTGAGCGCGGTCGCGTGCCCTTCGGCGCGCAGGTTCGGATTGTGGCTGGTCCCATAGTCTTTCATGGGATTGTTGCCTTGGAGCACAGTGCGCGTCTGCGCGTCGGTCCGTGACCCGTTGGTGGCGTTGGCGCCGGCGCGCGCGCCTCTGCTCTCGGTGCGAACATCCGCTCCTGTGCGTGCACCTTCTCGGATGCGGGCATCAGCTCCCGTGCGGACACCTTCTCGCGTCCGGATATCGGCTTCAGCGCCAACACCTTCTCGCGTGCGGAAATCGGCTCCGCCACGCACATCGGCGCCATAACCATAACCGCGTGAATAGCCGGTGGTGACGCCTTCGGAATAGCTCTCGCCCGGCGCATAGCCATATTCGTCGTCCTCGCCATAGGTGGCGTAGCCCGGGCCGCGCGGCCCGATCCGCCCACCGAGCGCCAGAAACTCGCGGCTCGCAAATCCGACGGTGCGACCGAACGCGACGCGGCACCAAGTGCCCTCGCAACCCATGACATCGATCGGCGCGCCCTGCGGCATGGCGGTGACGACCGGATACTCGACGCCGGGCCCGGCGCGCAGGTTGACCGACTCCTGAACCACGGCAGGGGCAGCAAGTGCAAAGCCCGTCGAAAGGACGAGCAGACCGGCGCCCGTCAGCAGTTTACTCTTGAACGTCATGTCGAACCTCCTCGCTGACGCAGAACCTCCCCGAATGAAAAACGCCGGCTTCTCGCGCCCGTTCCGTCACGGGCCGGATTTGCCAAGCTGCCGCGATTTTGAGAAAAACCTCATCACGCGGAGTAATTGATTCGTCCGTATTCCGCATTGCCGCCACAGTTCCCGCTCCAACCATGGCTCAAGCCGCAATCCTCGTATTCGACTCCGGTCTCGGCGGCCTCACGGTATTCCGCGAGATCGCGGCGGCGCGGCCGGATGCGCGGCTCGTCTACACGGCGGACGATGCGTTCTTTCCTTACGGCCGACACAGCGAGGCCGCGCTCAACGCGCGCGTCATTCCGCTCATGGGCGAGCTGATCGCGCGCGCCAAGCCCGACCTCGTCGTGATCGCCTGCAGCACGGCGTCGACGATCGTGCTTCCGCATCTGCGCGAACGCTACACGCTTCCTTTTGTCGGGGTTGTGCCGGCGATCAAGCCGGCTTGCGCCGCGTCGAAGAGCAAGCGGGTGTCGGTGCTCGGCACCCAGGCGACGGTAAAGCGTGAATACACCATCGAGTTGATCCGCGAGTTCTCCCAAGGCTGCGACGTGACCCTGATCGGCTCGGCGCGGCTCGCGCCGCTCGCCGAGGCAGCGTTGCGCGCGCAGCCGATCGAGGACGCCGAGATCGCAGCCGAGATCGCACCGTGCTTTGTCGACGACGGCACGCGCCGCACCGACACGATCGTGCTGGCCTGCACGCACTATCCGCTGCTGCTCGACCGGCTCACGCGGCTCGCGCCCTGGCCGGTCGCCTGGGTCGATCCGGCGCCCGCGATCGCGCGGCGCGTGATCGACCTCATCGGCCCGCCACCGGCGGGCGCTGCCGATGGGAGCGCGCACGCGCTCTTCACCTCCGGCCAACCGGTCGGATCAGCGCTGGCGGCGACACTTTCCGGCTTTGGAATCAACGCGATGGCCGAGGCGCCGGCGATTTGACAAAGCCCGGCTTTGTCCTTAGAAACCGCCCGTCCGCGGGCCTTCTCATAGGCCCGCGTGGCGTTTCGCGACCCGCGGCTGGGCCTTGGCGCTGATTAGGGCCCCTGCCTGTCGTCCCTGACATCAGGGAAGGAGGAGGGCGCGATCCTCTAAATCCGCAACATGATGGCCGGCCAGGTGCCCGCCGCAACCGAGGACGCGATGACCAAGCGCAACCAGGCGAAGCACAAGCTCGATCGCCGTATGGGCCAGAACATCTGGGGCCGCCCGAAGAGCCCCGTCAACCGCCGCGAATACGGCCCCGGCCAGCACGGCCAGCGCCGCAAGGGCAAGGTCTCCGACTACGGCGTGCAGCTGCGCGCCAAGCAGAAGCTCAAGGGCTATTACGCCAACATCTCGGAACGGCAATTCCGCGGCATCTACGAGGAAGCGATCCGGATGAAGGGCGACTCGGGCGCCCATCTGATCGCGCTGCTCGAGCGCCGCCTCGACGCCGTGGTCTACCGCGCGAAGCTCGTGCCGACGATCTTCGCGGCGCGCCAGTTCGTCAACCACGGCCACATCAAGGTGAACGGCCGCCGGGTCACGATCCCGAGCTACCGCCTGAAGGTGGGCGAGCTGATCGAGGTCAAGGAAGCGTCGAAGCAGCTCGCGCTGGTGTTGGAAGCGACCGGCCTCCCCGAGCGCGACGTGCCCGACTACATCGAGGCCGACCACTCGAAGATGACCGCGAAGCTCGCGCGCATCCCGGGGATGACCGAAGTGCCCTACCCGGTCCAGATGGAGCCGCATCTGGTGGTCGAGTTTTATTCACGCTGATCCGCGCGACCGCTTCACCTGCAAACGCAAAGCCGCCCTTCCGGGCGGCTTTGTCTTTTCCGAGGTCTCATATCGACGAAAGAAGTCCTCACCCTGAGGTGCGCGCCGTCGGGTCGCGCCGAGCGCGCCCAAGGGCAACTCAGCGAGCTTCGAAGGGCCGCGGCGTCGCCGCTTCCGCGCGTAGCGCCACGCCTCGGCCGATCATCCTTCGCGGCTCGCGACGCTCGCGCCTCAGGATGACGGGTAGAATCAGGTGGCGGCGCTTTCCTTCACGGGCACGCCCCTGTCCTTGAACATGCCCTGCAGCTCGCCCGCCTGGAACATCTCGCGCACGATATCGCAGCCGCCGACGAACTCGCCCTTCACGTAGAGCTGCGGAACGGTCGGCCAGTTCGAGAAATCCTTGATGCCCTGACGCAGCTCGTCGTTCTCAAGGACGTTCAGACCTTTGTAGGGAACGCCCAGGTAGTCCAGGATCTGCACGATCTGGCCCGAGAAGCCGCACATCGGGAACTGCGGCGTGCCCTTCATGAACAGGACCACGTCGTTGGATTTCACCTCGTTGGCGATGAATTGCTCGATGGCCATGACTTCGTCCTTCGTGTCTCAGTTTGCGCGTATCCTTATCGGCGAACCGGTCTCCACCCCCGCTCAAGTCGGGGCGGGCTTTCGCCGGGATATGCGCTCGGCGGGGTCAAGGTCCGCCTGTGCGAAGCATATATATAGCGCAAAGCGGGATTTCACCCAACCCATGCGCCGCAAGGATCCCCTCCCCGCCGGCAACCATCCCGGCGACGCCGGGCGGTCTCAGGCGGCCGGCACGCTCGTCTGCAAAGCCAGCGCGTGCAGGATGCCGCCCATCTGTCCCTTGAGGGCCGCATAGACGAGCTGGTGCTGCTGTACGCGCGACTTGCCGCGAAAACTCGCCGAGATCACCGTCGCGGCATAGTGGTCGCCGTCGCCCGCGAGATCGCGGATCGTCACCTCGGCGTCCGGGATGCTCGCCTTGATCAGGCGCTCGATCTCGCGGGCATCCATCGCCATGCGGGGGTCTCCTGAATCTATGGTTGAGCGCCCGCCATATAGGCGGGCAGCCAGCTTTCCGAACGCTCCACCAGGGTCTTGACCAGCATGGGCCGCTCGGAGCCGAGCGTCAACGCATCGCCGCCGGTGGCCCCGAGCGCCCGCGCCGGCACACCGGCTTTTTGCGCCCGCGCCATGATCTCGGCGGCGCGGCTGGCCACAACCGTCACGACGTAACGGGCCTGATCCTCGCCGAACCAGAACGCATGGGCGGGCGAAGGTGCAGCGTCGAGTTTGGCGCCGATCCCGGAGGCCATCGCCATCTCGGCGAGCGAGACCGCGAGGCCGCCGTCCGACAGGTCGTGCACCGCGGTCGCGATCCTCTCCGCGATCAAGGCGCGCACGAAATCGCCGTTGCGCTTCTCGACCGCAAGATCGACCGGCGGCGGCGCGCCCTCCTCGCGACCGCAGATGTCGCGCAGATAGAGCGACTGGCCGAGCCATCCCGCCGTCTCGCCGATGAGCAGGATCGCGTCGCTCGCGGTCTTGAAGGCGATCGTCGCCGACTTCTGAAAATCGGCGAGCACGCCGACGCCGCCGATCGTCGGGGTCGGCAGGATTCCGCGGCCGTTGGTCTCGTTGTAGAGCGACACGTTGCCGGACACGACCGGGAAGTCGAGCGCCTTGCAGGCTTCGCCGATGCCGCGCACGCAGCCGGCGAACTGGCCCATGATCTCGGGCTTCTCGGGATTGCCGAAATTGAGGTTGTCGGTGACGGCGAGCGGCTCAGCACCGACCGCCGTAATGTTGCGCCAGGCTTCCGCCACGGCTTGCTTGCCGCCCTCGAACGGATCGGCCTCGCAGTAGCGCGGCGTCACGTCGGCGGTGAGCGCCAGCGCCTTGGGGCCGTCTTTGACGCGCACCACCGCGGCGTCGCCGCCCGGCCGCTGCACGGTGTTGCCGAGGATCACGTGGTCGTACTGCTCCCACACCCAGCGGCGCGAGCAGAGATCGGGCGTCGCGATGAGCTTCTCCAGCGCATCGGCGTTCGACATCGGCGGTCTGACGTCGGCGGCGTCGATGACCGGCAGCTTCGGCGTCTCGACGAACGGCCGCTTATATTCCGGCGCCTCGTCGCCGAGCTCCTTGATCGGGAGATCAACCATCACGTGGCCGCAATGGCGCACGATGAAACGCTTCGTCGGCGTGGTCTCGCCGACCACCGCAAAATCGAGCCCCCATTTGCGGAAGATCGCCTCGGCCTCGGCTTCCTTCTCGGGGCGCAGCACCATCAGCATGCGCTCCTGGCTTTCCGAGAGCATCATCTCATAGGCCGTCATACCGTCCTCGCGGCATGGCACCTTGTCGAGCTCGAGCGTCACGCCGAGGTCGCCTTTGGCGCCCATCTCGACGGCCGAGCAGGTCAGGCCGGCGGCGCCCATGTCCTGGATCGCGATGACGCAATCCTTGTGCATGATCTCGAGGCACGCCTCGAGCAGCAGCTTCTCGGCGAACGGATCGCCGACCTGCACGGTCGGCCGCTTCTCCTCGGCGTCGGCGCCGAACTCG
>DASXCK010000391.1:0-6942 GCA_036491235.1 Xanthobacteraceae bacterium
CGTCGGCAGCGTCACCTGCAGCACGTTGACCTTCTCGTCGGGCGGGCGGATCGCCTGCGGGTCCGGGCTGTTGAGCGTGATGGTCTTGGGATCGAACGAGTCCCACACGCGCGCGTCGGTGTAGGCGGGCTCGAGCGCCGCATAGTCGAGGCCCGGGATGCGCTTCACGTACGGGAGCGGCGGCATGTTCATGATCGACATGCAGGGCACGCGCGATTTCGCCACCGCGTCGAGCAGTTCGCGCACGCCCGGCGAACGGTACTGCGGCTCCTGCATCGCGAGACCAATCAGGTCGTAGTCCTTCGGGTTGACACCGCTCGCGGGTCCGGCGGTGACCTTACCGGGCAGGTTGCGCGAGCGCAGCACCACCGGGTCCTTGCGGCCGCGCACCGGCAGACGCACCTCGAAGCCCTCGCCGTTGATCAGGTCGGCCTCGGCGGGCAGGCAGATCAAGTGGATGTGGTGGCCGCCGAACAGCATTTTCGAGGCGAGGAGCGAGCCGTAGGACGCGCCCATGATGAGGATCTTTTTTGTCGCCGGCATCGTGGCGGCCTCCATATGTGATGAGAATACCTGAGGGTTTCGGCCAAAGGCCGCCTCTCGCCCCAATGCTATTCGGCCTGCCGCGCGCGCGCAATCCGGTGGCGCCGCGAAAGCAGCGGCGTATCACCACGGCCTGGCGCGAAGAAAACGCCGGGAACGGCCCGTGTCGTGCGTCCCCCGACGCACGACACGATCATCACCGCAGGGTCGGCGGGCCGTTACCCGCCGGTATGGCCGCCGCCGCCAGTACCACCACCGCCGCCGCCATGGCTGCCGCCCTCGCTGCCCGGCGGACGATAGCTGCCGGGCGACGACGTATGTGAGGGCGATGACGGGGCCGTGGAATGCGACGGCGCCGTGTGCGTGGGCGTATGCGTCGGAGCCGGCGACGGCACCGGACGCGGCGCCATGGGCGACGGCGACGGCATGCTCGGACGTAGCGGCGCGGCAGCCGCCGGCGCCGCCGGTCGCGGTGCCGGCGCCGGTCGTGGCGCTGGCGGCGCTGCGGGCCGCGGAGCCGGCGGAGCGGCCGGCCTTGGCGCAGGCGCCGGTGCAGCCGCGATGGGCCTCGGCGCGGGAGCTGGCGCGGGCCTCGGCGCAGGAGCCGGCGCAGGCTTCGGGGCCGGAGCTGGCGCGGGCTTCGGCGCAGCGGCGGCGGGCTTCGCGGCCGCCGGCTTCTTTTTCGCCGGCGCCTTCGCCTTCACCTTCGCTTTTGCTTTCGCGGGCTTCTTTGCCGAATATCGCTTCGCCGCCTTCTTGGCGCCACGCTTCTTCGCGGCCACTTTCACCCGACGTTTCGCCGGCGCGGCGCGCTTTGCCTTTTTGGCTTTCTTCGCCTTTTTCGCTTTCTTCGCTTTCTTGGCCATGATCGTCCTCCCGATCGTTCGGAGCCTGGCGATCGCGCGCCGCCGCGCGGTGCGCGGCGCAACAGCGATCGTCATCACATTTCCGTCACACGATCCGACCAAGCACGCGATCAGACCGCGTCGCCTCGCCTCAAGGCCCCCGGCATGGGGCCTCCGGTCGCCCAGTCGATCAACTCGATCGGATGGACCACCGGGATATCGGTGCCCGCCGCGATCTGCGTGATGCAGCCGACATTGCCGGCGGCGATCACATCGGGAGCGACCTTCGCAATATTCGCGACCTTGCGGTCGCGTAACGCCCTCGCCAGCTGCGGCTGCAGCATGTTGTAGGTGCCAGCCGAACCGCAGCAGAGATGGCCGTCGGGCACATCTTTGACGACGAATCCTGATTTGGAAAGCATTTCCTTCGGATCGCGTGTGATCTTCTGCCCGTGCTGCAGTGAACAAGCGGCGTGGTAGGCGACTGTCAGGCGAGGCCGATCGATCGACCTCAAGTTACTGATCTTATTCACATATTCACTTACGTCGCGAGCAAGCGCGGAGACCGTTTTTGCCTTCGCGGCATAGGCTGAATCATTGCGCAGCATAAAGCCGTAGTCTTTGATCGTGGTGCCGCAGCCGGACGCCGTGATGAGAATCGAATCGAGGCCGGCGCCGTCGATCTCACGCATCCAAGAGTCGACATTGCGACGCGCCGCCGCGAGCGCCTCCTCGTGGCGTCCCATGTGATGAGCGAACGCACCGCAGCAGCCCTCGCCCGCGGCGAGCACCACTTCGACGCCGTGCCGCGTGAGCACGCGGATGGTCGCCGCGTTGATCTCCGGCGTGAGCACGCTCGCGACGCAGCCGGTGAGCAGCGCGACGCGCCCGCGACGCGTACCCTCGGCGGGAAAGACTTGCGGACCGCCGGCGACGCGCGGCGGAAACTTCGCCGGCGCAAGGCGCAGCATCGCGGCAATCGGTTTCAGGCCGATCGCATCGAACAGCGGCGCGAGCGGCTTGGCGAAGAACGCCGCGAGCAGCGACAGACGAAACAGCCGGCGATCGGGCAGCACGCGCGCGATCACGTCCCGCAGCACGCGGTCGGCGAATGGGCGCCGATACGTCTCCTCCACATGCGCGCGCGCATGATCGACGAGATGCATGTAGTGCACGCCCGACGGACACGTGGTCATGCACGAGAGGCAGGAGAGACAACGATCAAGATGCGTCACCACATCGGCGGTCGCAGGCCGATCGTTCTCCAGCATGTCCTTGATCAGGTAGATGCGCCCGCGCGGCGAATCGAGCTCGTCGCCGAGCATCACGTAGGTCGGACACGTCGCGGTGCAGAAGCCGCAATGCACGCAGGCGCGCAGGATCTTGTCGGCTTCCTTGATGTCCGGATCGGCGAGCTGGGCGAGGGTGAAGGACGTCTGCATGATTCACACTCCCGCCCACATCCGGCCGGGCCCCAACACGCCCTGCGGATCAAAGCCTTCCTTGACGCGCTTCTGCAGTGCCGCGAGCCCATCCGGCTGCGGCGCAAAGGCGCCGACCGCGGCGCGCAGCGCGGCGGGCGCGCGGATCAGGGTCGCATGGCCGCCACAGGCCGCGACGGCGGCGCGCACGATCGCGGCGCCTGCATCGTCGCTCGGGGCGAGTGCCGCCCATACGAGCCCGCCCGCCCAGTCGTGCAGGAGCTCGGCGTCGGCCTTTTGCGCGATGGCGCGCGCGAGCGCGGCGCCCTGCATCGGCGCCGTGGAGATGCGCCAGACCAGCCGCTGCCCGGACGGCCCGCTCGCCGCGAACGGAATGACATCGCGGATCGCGCGCCAGAGCGCTTGCGAGGGCGCCGCATCGAGGCTCGCGAGCGCGCCGAACGGTTTGAGAATCTCTTCGAGCGTGCCCTTGCGGTGGATGACCGACGGCGCGACGCCTTCGAGCCGCAGCGCCGTGACGCTGCGGCCGCCGCCAAGATCGCTTGCAGCACGCGCCGCGATGCCGGCGGGCAGATGGGCGGCGCCCGACACGTCGCAGGACGAGCCCATGGCGGCCGCCATGGCGGCGCCGGCGCGCGCGGCGTCGAGGCCTGTCACCAGCACGGTCGCCTCGGTCTCGGGCCGCGGCAGCGTCTTGACGGTGACGTCGGTCATCGCCGCGAGCGTGCCCCACGAGCCGGCCAGGAGCTTGCACAGGTCGTAGCCCGTGACGTTCTTCACCACCCGACCGCCCGACTTGAACGTCTCGCCGCGCCCCGACACCGCCGTCGCGCCGAGGAAATGATCACGCGCCGCGCCGGATTTGATGCGGCGCGGGCCCGCGAGGTTCGCGGCCAGCACGCCGCCGATGGTCGCCTGGCCCGGCGCGACGCCGAGCAGCGGGCCGTAATCCAGCGGCTCAAAGGCGAGCTGCTGCGCCTTGCCGTCGAGCAGCGTCTCGATCTCGGCGAGCGGCGTGCCGGCGCCCGCCGAGAGCACCAGCTCCTCGGGCTCGTAGAGCGTGACGCCGGTGAGCGACGCGAGGTCGAGCGTCACGTCGACCTGCGCGGGCCGGCCGAGCGCACGCTTGGTGCCGTGGCCGACGATCTCGATCGACTTCTTCTGCGCCAGTGCCCATTGCACGGCGCCCTCCACGTCCTTGCCGTCGCGCGGCTTGAGCGTATCGGCCATGGATTAGAACCGCGGAATGTCGGGAAATGCGACGTTGCCGCCGCGCACATGCATGCGGCCGAGCTCGGCGCAGCGGTGCAGCGTCGGAAACACCTTGCCGGGATTGAGCAGGCCCTTCTCGTCGAAGGCGCATTTGAGCCGCTGCTGCTGCGCGAGGTCGATCTCGGAGAACATCGCCGGCATGAGGTCGCGCTTCTCGACGCCGACCCCGTGCTCGCCGGTGAGCACGCCGCCGACCTCGACGCACAGCCTGAGAATGTCGGCGCCAAAAGCCTCGGCGCGGTCGAGCTCGCCCGGCTTATTCGAGTCGTAGAGGATGAGCGGGTGCAGGTTGCCGTCGCCGGCGTGAAACACGTTGGCGACGCCGAGCCCGTAATGCTGCGAGAGCTCGCGCATGCGCGCGAGCACGCGCGGGAGCTGCGCGCGCGGGATGGTGCCGTCCATGCAGTAGTAGTCGGGCGAGATGCGGCCGGCGGCCGGGAATGCCGCCTTGCGGCCGGCCCAGAACAACAGGCGCTCCTCCTCGGAGTTGGACGCCCGCAAGGTCGAGGCGTGGCACGTCTTGGCGATCTCCTCGACGCGGGCGATCAGGTAGTCGACCTCGGCCTGCGGGCCGTCGAGTTCGACGATCAGCAGCGCCTCGACGTCGAGCGGATAGCCGGCATGCACGAACTCCTCGACCGCATGGATCGCGGGCTTGTCCATCATCTCCATGCCGCCCGGGATGATGCCGGCGCCGATGATGCGCGCGACGCATTCGCCGGCGTCCTCCGAGGTCGGAAAGCCGACCAGGACGGCGCGCGCCGTCTCGGGCTTCTTGAGGATGCGCACCGTGATCTCGGTGACGACGCCGAGCAGGCCCTCGGAGCCCGTGATGATGCCGAGGAGGTCGTAGCCCGAGGCATCGAGATGGCGGCCGCCGAGCCGGATGATCTCGCCGGTGATCAGCACCATCTCGAGTCCGAGCACGTTGTTGGTGGTGACGCCGTATTTGAGGCAGTGCACGCCGCCGGAATTCTCCGCCACGTTGCCGCCGATCGTGCAGGCGATCTGCGACGACGGATCGGGCGCATAATAGAAGCCGCCGTGGGCGACCGCGGCCGAGACCGCAAGGTTGGTGACGCCCGGCTCGACCACCGCGACGCGATTGTCGAAATCGATCTCGCGCACGCGGTTGAACTTGGCCATGCCGAGCAGCACGCCGTCGCCGAGCGGCAGCGCACCGCCTGAGAGCGACGTGCCGGCGCCGCGCGGCACCACCCTGATGCCGTTCTCATGGCAATAGGCGAGCACGCGCGACACCTGCTCGGTCGTCTCGGGGAGCACCACCACCATCGGAAGCTGCCGATAGGCGGTGAGCCCGTCCGACTCGTAGGGGCGCATTTCGCGCTCGCCCGCGATCACGCCCTCGCCCGGCACGATCGCGCGCAGTGCCCCGATGATCTCGTCGCGCCGCGCGAGCACCTCGGCGTCCGGCGCCGGCATCATCACCGTCATGGTGGGCTCCTCCGCATTCCGTCCGGCATCATTTATAGCGCGATTACCGCCGTCGGCACTGAGTCTTCTCGGCTGCGCCGAGGCGGCTTGCGCTCGGATCGCCGTTCGGTCAGGTTCCCGCACGGGTGGGGCGAAACGACCTACGGCACGGGCGCGTGCACGGGTCTGGGTTGAGGTTCGGGAAAACCGAGGAGATCGACATGAGACATCTGGTGATCGCGGCCGCGGTGCTGGTCGCGTCGACGGGCTTGACGTGGGCGCAGGACGTGGAAGCGGGCGCATCCCTGTTCAAGCAGTGCGGCGCTTGCCACAAGATCGGGCCGGGTGCCGCCAAGTTCGTCGGACCAGAGCTCAACGGGCTCGACGGCCGCAAGGCCGGCAGCACCGACTACAGTTACAGCGACGCCATGAAGAGTTCGGGGATCACCTGGAACGAGGCTTCGTTCAAGGAATACATCCGGGACCCGAAAGCCAAGGTGCCGAATACCAAGATGACCTACCCGGGCATCAAGGACGACAAGAAGGTCGCCAACCTGTGGGCGTACCTCAAGCAGTTCAACGCCGACGGCAGCAAGAAATAGTACCTACTTCGCGCGCACGTCGGCGCAGGCGCACCTTGATTTTCGATCACGGTGCGCCTGCCCGCACCCCGTCGCGGTTTACCGGCCTGCGCCGCCACCGATGCGGTTCGGGCGGCCGCCACGCCGCCCACGGCGCAGGAACTCTTTTTTGTCCAAAGGATTATATGGGGGCAGCGCGCCAAGCCTGCGCCGAGGAGAACGTATTGTCCCCCCAGAGTAACGCGGTGCCTCCAGAACAGCGGAAATATTGGTAGCGAAGCACTTAGGTAAAATTAGACCTTTGTGCAAACTTGATGGCACGACGGGAAGTTATCTAATCCGTTATTCCTTGCATGCGGCCCATCTAAGCTTGCGCGCCCCACGTATAGATCGAATCTGCGGGTGGAGAGGGGAGAGCAATCAATGAAAGCCGCCTACACGATCGGGATCGAGGAGGAGTACTTCCTCGTCGACGCCGCGACCAAGACCGTCGCGGCCGAGCGACCGGAAGGCTTCTTCGCCGCCGTCAAGGCCGCGCTCGGCGCACAGGTGCGCGGCGAATTCCTGCAGTCGCAGATCGAGGCCGCGACAGAGCCGCATCACGACATGGCGACGGCGCGCGCCGAGCTGCGCCACCTTCGCAGCACCGTCGCCTCGATTGCGGCCCAGCACGGCCTTGCGATTCTCGCGGCCGGCACCCATCCGACCGCCTCGTGGGAATCCGCCATGCAGGCGCCGGCGGAACGCTATGACGTCGTGATGAACGACCTGCAGATGATCGGCCAGCGCAACATGCTGTGCGGCCTGCACGTCCATGTCGAGCTC
>DASXCK010000392.1:0-1556 GCA_036491235.1 Xanthobacteraceae bacterium
AGCTCGCTCTTTCCCCCGCCGAACAGCTCGGCCGCCTGTTTGGTGATGAACGAATACGTCACCGCCTCGATCATGCCACGCGCCGCGAGCGCACGCTTGGCGCGGCGGGTGCGCAGCTGGATCGACGTCAGCACCGCCTTGCGGGGCGCCTCGCCGCGGCCGAACGGCGTCATCCGTACCTTGTCGACGCCGACGATGCGCACGACCTCCTCGACGAGGTCGGCCTTGCCCTGCACGTCGGTGCGCCAGGACGGGACCGCGACCTTCACGACCGGCCCGTTGCCAGCCATGACGAAGCCGAGCCGGTTCAGGATGCCGCGCATCTGCGGCAGCGGCACCTCGATGCCGGCCAGCCGTTTCACCTCCGATAGCGGAAAATCGATCACGCGGTCGTCGCCATAGGGGTTGCCGACCACAACGTTCTCCGACGGCGAGCCGCCGCAGACCTCCATCACCATGCGCGTGGCCATCTCGAGGCCGGGCACCATGAAGGCCGGATCGACGCCGCGCTCGAAGCGGTAGCGGGCGTCTGAATTGATGCCGAGCTTGCGGCCGCTTTGGGCGATGTTGATCTCGTTCCACAGCGCCGATTCGATCAGCACGTCGGTGGTGGTCTCGTCGCAGCCCGAGGCTTCGCCGCCCATGATTCCGGCCAGCGATTCAACGCCGTGATCATCCGCGATGACGCAGACGCCATTGTCGAGAGCGTAAATGCGGCCGTCGAGCGCAAGCAAGGTCTCGCCGTCGCGCGCACGGCGGACGGTGAGATGACCCTTCACCTTCTTGGCGTCGAACACATGCAGCGGCCGTGCGCGGTCATAAGTCATGAAGTTGGTGATATCGACCAGCGCGTTGATCGGACGCAGGCCGATCGAGGTCAGGCGCTTCTGCAGCCATTGCGGCGACGGACCGTTCTTGACGCCGCGCACCAGCCGCAGAGCAAAGCCCGGACACAGCTTCGCGTCTTCGACGGTCACGCTGACCGGGCACGGGAATTCGCCTTTGACCAGCTTGATCACCGGATCCCTGAACTTGCCCATGTCGGCGGCGGAGAGGTCGCGCGCGATGCCGTGCACGCCGGTGCAATCCGGGCGATTCGGCGTCAGGTTGATTTCGAACAGGGGATCGCCGAGTCCGGCCCACTCCGCATAGCCCTTGCCGACAGGCGCGTCGGGTGGCAGCTCCATGATCCCGTCGTGATCCTCGGAGATCTGCAGCTCGGCTGCAGAGCAGAGCATACCGCGGCTCTCGACGCCCCTGATGGTGCCGATGCTGAGCGTGATGTTCTTGCCGGGAATGTAGGTGCCCGGCGGCGAGAACACGCTGAGCATCCCTGTGCGCGCATTCGGTGCGCCGCAAACCACTTGCACCGGTGCTGCGCCGTTACCGGGATCGACCATGCAGACACGCAGGCGATCGGCATTGGGATGCTGCTCGGCCGAGATCACGCGCGCGATCGTGAACGGCGCCAGCGCCCTTGCCTTGTCCTCGAGGCTTTCGACCTCGAGCCCAATCATGGTGAGCCTGTCGGCAAGCTTGTCGACCGGCTCGTCGGT
>DASXCK010000393.1:0-10558 GCA_036491235.1 Xanthobacteraceae bacterium
GTTCCAGTTCCTGCCGCTCTCGGCGCTGCCGGAAGTCGACTATCCGACCATCCAGGTGCAGACCTTCTATCCGGGTGCGAGCCCGGACGTGATGACCTCGTCGGTGACGGCGCCGCTCGAGGTGCAGCTCGGCCAGATGCCCGGCCTCAAGCAGATGAGCTCGGTGAGCTCGGCCGGCGCGTCGGTCATCACGCTGCAGTTCACGCTCAACCTCAACCTCGACATCGCCGAGCAGGAGGTGCAGGCGGCGATCAACGCGGCCGGCAACCTCCTGCCGTCCGACCTGCCGGCGCCGCCGATCTACGCCAAGGTCAATCCGGCCGACGCGCCGATCGTGACCCTCGCACTGACGTCCAAGACACTGCCCCTGCCGCAGATCGAGGATCTCGCCGAAACGCGCCTCGCGCAGAAGATTTCGCAGCTTCCCGGCATCGGCCTCGTCAGCATCAGCGGCGGGCAGCGCCCGGCGGTGCGCGTGCAGGCCGACACGCGCAAGCTCGCCGCCTACGGACTCAACATCGACGACCTGCGCACGACGCTCGCCAACGCCAACGTCAACACGCCGAAGGGAAACTTCGACGGGGTGGCGCGCGCCTACACGATCAACGCCAACGACCAGCTGCAGAGCGCCGCCGAATATCCCGGTCTGGTGATCGCCTACAAGAACGGCTCGCCCGTCCATCTGAGCGACGTCGCCAGCGTGATCGAGGGCGCGCAAAACGACTTCCTCGCCGCCTGGATGAACGCGACCCCGGCCGTCATCCTCAACATCCAGCGCCAACCCGGCGCCAACGTCATCGAGGTCGCGGATCGCATCAAGGAGCTGCTGCCGCAGCTCCAGGCGGGACTGCCGGCGGCCGTCGACGTCACGCGCCTCACCGACCGCACGGTGACGATCCGCGCCTCGGTGCATGATGTCGAATTCGAGCTGACCCTCGCGGTCATCCTGGTCGTGGCGGTGATCTTCGTCTTCCTGCGCAGCGCCCGCGCCACCATCATCCCGAGCCTGTCGGTGCCGCTCTCGCTGGTCGGCACCTTCGGCATCATGTATCTGTTGGGCTTCAGCCTCGACAACCTGTCGCTGATGGCGCTCACGATCGCGTCCGGCTTCGTGGTCGACGACGCGATCGTCGTGATCGAGAACATCTCGCGCTATATCGAGGAGGGCGACAGTCCGCAGGAGGCCGCGCTGGTCGGCTCCGAGCAGGTCGGCTTCACCATCATCTCGCTGACGATCTCGCTCATCGCCGTGCTGATCCCGCTGCTGTTCATGGCCGACGTGGTCGGGCGGCTGTTTCGCGAATTCGCCATCACGCTCGCGGTCACGATCCTGATCTCGGCGGCGGTGTCGCTCACGCTGGTGCCGATGGCCTGCGCCAAGCTGCTCAAGCCGGCCGCCGAGGAGCGCGAAAACGCCTTCCAGCGATGGAGCCGCGAGCGGTTCGACGCCCTCATCCGCGGCTACGGGCGCGTGCTCACCTGGGTTCTCGACCATCAGAGCGCGACGCTCGTCGTCGCACTCGCCACCTTCGTGCTGACCGCCGCTCTCTATGTCGTCGTTCCGAAGGGCTTCTTCCCGACCCAGGACACCGGCCTGATCCAGGCGATCACCGAGGCGCCGGAAACGATCTCTTATCGCGCGATGGCGGATCGCCAGCAGGCGCTCGCCGCCGTCATCCTGAAGGATCCCGACGTCGAGAGCCTGTCGTCCTTCATCGGCGTCGACGGCGCCAACACGACGCTCAACAGCGGGCGCATCCTGATCAATCTCAAGTCGCACGAGGAGCGCAAGAGCGGCGACATCGCGGCGACCATCCGGCGGCTGAAGAACGAGGCCGCGCAGGTCTCCGGCATCACGCTCTACATGCAGCCTGTGCAGGACCTGACCATCGACGACGTGATCAGCAAGACGCAGTACCAGTTCATCCTCGAATCCGCCAACCCGGCGGACCTCACCGAATGGGTGCCGAAGCTCGTCGACAAGCTCGACACGCTGCCGCAGCTCACCGACGTCGCGTCCGACCTGTCGGCGCGCGGGCTGTCGGCCTACATCGACATCGACCGCGATACCGCCGGCCGCTTCGGCATCACGCCGGCGACGATCGACAACGCGCTCTATGACGCGTTCGGCCAGCGCATCGTCTCGACCATCTTCACCAACACCAACCAGAAACGGGTGATTCTCGAGGCCGATCCGAAGCTGCAGGAATCGCTCGACTCGCTGTCCTCGATCTACCTGCCGACATCGACCGGCAGCGGCCAGGTGCCGCTGTCGGTGATCGCGACCGTGCGCGAACAGACGGCGCCGCTGCAGGTCAGCCATCTCGCCCAGTTCCCCGCCAACACGATCTCCTTCAACCTCGCGCAGGGCGCCTCGCTCGGCGAGGCGGTCAACGCGATCCGCGATGCGCAGAAGGAGATCGGCCTGCCGGCGAGCGTCATCACGAGCTTTCAGGGCGCCGCGCTCGCGTTCCAATCGGCACTGTCGAACGAGCTCTTCCTCATCCTCGCCGCGATCGTCACCGTCTACATCGTGCTCGGCGTCCTGTACGAGAGCTTCATCCATCCGCTCACGATCCTGTCGACCCTGCCGTCGGCCGGCATCGGCGCGCTGCTCGCGCTCATGGTGGCGGGCGACGACCTCACCATCATCGCGATCATCGGCATCATCCTGCTCATCGGCATCGTCAAGAAGAACGCGATCATGATGATCGACTTCGCGCTCGACGAGCAGCGCAACCACGGCCGCCCACCGCGCGAAGCGATCTATCAGGCCTGCCTGCTGCGCTTCCGGCCGATCCTCATGACCACCATGGCGGCGGTGCTCGGCGCCCTGCCGCTGATGGTCGGGTCCGGCGTCGGCTCGGAGCTGCGCCACCCGCTCGGTATCTCGATCGTCGGCGGCCTGCTGCTGAGCCAGGTGCTCACGCTGTTCACCACGCCGGTGATCTACCTGTGGTTCGACCGTCTCGCGACCCGGCTCACCGGCGCGGCCGGGCCCGCGGCCGAGCCCGGTCCGGAAGGCGCGCTGCCGTGAGCATCTCGACGCCGTTCATCCGCCGGCCGGTCGCCACTACGCTCCTGACCTTCGGGGTGGCGGCGGCGGGCGCCATCTCGTTCTTCCTGCTGCCGGTCTCGCCGCTGCCGCAGGTCGATTATCCGACCATCTCGGTGCGGGCGTCGCTTCCGGGCGCGAGCCCGGAGGTGGTGGCGACCACGGTCGCGACCCCGCTCGAGCGCCATCTCGGACAGATCGCCGACGTCACCGAGATGACGTCGAGCTCCGCCGTCGGCGGGACGCGCATCACGCTGCAGTTCGGCCTCGACCGCAACATCGACGGCGCGGCGCGCGACGTGCAGGCGGCGATCAACGCGGCACGCGTCGACCTGCCGGCGAGCCTGCGGCAGAACCCGACCTACAAGAAGGTCAACCCGGCCGACGCGCCCATCATGATCCTGGCGCTGACCTCGGAGATCCTCACGCGCGGCGACATGTACGACCAGGCGACCACCGTGCTGGCACAGCGCCTGTCGCAGGTCGACGGCGTCGGCGAGGTCGTGGTGAGCGGCAGCGCCCTCCCCGCCGTGCGCGCCGAGCTCAATCCCTCGGCGATGTTCAAGTACGGCATCGGCCTCGAGGATGTACGCGCCGCGCTTTCCTCCGCCAACGCGCACGCCCCGAAGGGATCGATCGACGTCGGCCGAGAGCGCTACCAGATCTACGACAACGATCAAGCCAGCAAGGCCGATCAATATCGCAATTTGATCGTCGCTTACCGCAACGGCGCGGCGGTGCGGCTCGCCGACCTCGGCGAGGTCGTCGATTCGGTCGAGAACCTGCGCAATGCCGGCCTCGCCAACAACAAGCCGGCGGTGCTGATCATCCTCTATCGCCAGCCCGGCGCCAATATCATCGACACGGTCGACAACGTGCGCAGGCTGCTGCCCGAGCTCGAGGCCTCGATCCCGTCCACGATCGACGTCTCGATCGCGAACGACCGCTCGACCACGATCCGTTCCTCGCTGCACGACGTTGAAGCCACGCTGGTGATCGCGATCATCCTGGTGGTGCTGGTCGTGTTCGCGTTCCTGCGGGACCCGTGGGCGACCCTCGTGCCCTCGCTCGCGGTGCCGATCTCGCTCCTCGGCACGTTCGGGTTCATGTATCTGCTCGGCTTCAGCCTCAACAACCTGTCGCTGATGGCGCTCACCATCGCGACCGGCTTCGTGGTCGACGACGCGATCGTGGTGGTGGAGAACATCACGCGCCACATCGAGGCCGGCATGTCGCGGCTCGAGGCCGCGCTGCTCGGCGCCCGTGAGGTCAGCTTCACGGTCCTCTCGATGAGCCTGTCGCTGATCGCGGTGTTCATCCCGATCCTATTGATGGCAGGTATCGTCGGCCGCCTGTTTCGGGAATTCGCCCTGACGCTCTCGATCGCGATCCTGGTGTCGCTCGTCGTGTCGCTGACGACGACCCCGATGCTGTGCGCGTTCGTGCTCGGCCGCGGCCCGCGGCGGCATGGTCGGCTCTACCGGGCGAGTGAACGGGTGTTCGACGCCATGCTGCGCGCCTACGACCGCACGCTGAGCGTCGCGCTACGGCATCCCGCCATGGTCATCCTGGTCCTGTTCGTCACCGTCGGCCTGAACGTGGTGCTGTTCCTGACGATTCCGCGAGGCTTCTTCCCGCAGCAGGACACCGGCCGGCTGATCGGCCGCATCCAGGCCGACCAGAGCATCTCGTTCCAGTCGATGCAGAAGAAGCTCACCCAGTTCATGCAGATCGCCCGCAAGGATCCGGCGATCGACAGCATCGTCGGATTCACGGGCGGCGGGCAGACCAATTCGGGCTTCACCTTCGCGTCGCTCAAGCCGCGCAAGCAGCGCGATCCGATCAGTCGGGTCGTCGCGCGACTGGCGCGCGAGACCTCACAGGTGCCCGGCGCGAACATGTTCTTCGTTGCCGTGCAGGACATCCGGGTCGGCGGACGCCAGTCGGCCGCCGAGTTCGAATATACGCTCCAGGCCGACGACCTCGCCCTGCTCTACAAGTGGGCGCCGAAGATCAAGGATGCCCTGGACAAGCTGCCGGAGCTCAACTCCGTCAACTCCGACCAGCAGAACAAGGGGCTCGAGACCGACATCGTGATCGATCGGCCGACCGCGGCGCGGCTCGGCATCTCGGTCAGCCAGATCGACAACACGCTCTACGACGCCTTCGGCCAGCGCCAAGTCTCGACCATCTACAGCGCGCGCAACCAGTATCACGTCATCATGGAGGTGGCGCCGCAGTTCTGGCAGCAGCCCGAGACCCTCAAGGACATCTATGTCAGCACGTCGGGCGGCTCCGTCGGCGGCACCCAGTCGACCAATGCGGTGGCCGGCACCGTAGTGAGCAGCAAGGTCCAGTCCACGACGGCGGCAATCGCAGCCGACACGGCACGCAATCTCGCCAACAACGCCATCGCCAACTCGGGCCGCGGCGCGACCTCGACCGGTGCCGCGGTGAGCACCGCGCGCGAAACCATGGTGCCGCTCGCCGCCGTCACCCATTTCGGCCCCGGCGAGACGCCGCTCGCCGTCAATCATCAGGGCCCGTTCGTCGCCACCACGATCTCGTTCAATCTCAATCCCGGCTATTCGCTGAGCGACGCCACCGCGGCGATCAGCTCCGCCATGCTGCAGATCGGCGCGCCGGCGGCGATCCACGGCAGCTTCCAGGGCACGGCGCGCCAGTTCGAGGCGTCGCTCGCCAACGAGAAGTTCCTCATCATGGCGGCCTTCATCGCGGTCTATATCGTGCTCGGCATGCTCTACGAGAGCTTCGTGCATCCGGTCACGATCCTCTCGACGCTGCCATCGGCCGGCGTCGGCGCCGTGATGGCGCTGATGTTCTTCCACACGGAATTCAGCCTGATCGCGCTGATCGGCGTGATCCTGCTGATCGGCATCGTCAAGAAGAACGCGATCATGATGATCGACTTCGCGCTCGACGCCGAGCGCACGCTGCACCTGCCGACCCGCGAAGCGATCTACCAGGCCTGCATCTTGCGCTTCCGCCCGATCATGATGACCACGATGGCGGCCATGCTGGGCGCCGTGCCGCTCATCGTGAGCACGGGCGAAGGCAGCGAGCTGCGCCAGCCGCTCGGCATCGTGATCGTCGGCGGGCTCCTGATGAGCCAGCTCCTCACGCTCTACACGACACCGGTGATCTACATTTATTTCGATCGGCTGCGGCTCTGGGGCAGCCGGCTGTGGCGACCACGCGCACCGTCCGCGCAGCCGGCCGAGTGAGGCGCGCTGCCGTCGCGGCGGGTGTGGGCGTAACGCTGTAACATCCCACGTCATGCATCGGCGCACAGCTTGTCGCTGCGGCAAACCTTGTTATCGTCGTGGGATCGAGTCGCACCCGCCGGGCATTCCGTCACCAACCTGTCATTCGGGAGTGCGACGCAGACGACCGCCGCGGGCTGGCGAGGGGGCGGGATGCACCGCATCGCGTGGATTTCCGTGACAGGTGCCCCGTGAAGAGAGCCTGTCTTCTGGCGACGACGGCGCTCGCGCTCGCCGCCAATCCAGCCGCCGCGGCCGACCAGGACGCGCTGCCCACGAAGGCGCCCGCGGTCTCGCGCTTCGACTGGAACGGCCTCTATGTCGGCGGTCATGTCGGCTATGCGACCGGCGCGTCCGATTGGAGCGCCACACAGTCGGGCGGAACGCCGCTGTCCGGCGCACTCGGCCTCTTCGACAGCTTCAACGCCTTCACCGGCAAGGGCAGCTATTTCGCCGGACTCCAGGCGGGCTACAATTTCGTTCTGCCCTCGGGCGTCCTGTTCGGAATCGAAGGCAACATCACGGCGCCCGGCGGACCGAACGGAATTACCGGCAACCAGAATTTCTCGTCCGCCACGGCGGGCCTCGGCAACTTCAGCGACACGGTGCTGCAGACCGGGACGCTGCGCGGCCGCGTCGGCTACACGTGGGGCAACTGGCTGCTCTACGGGACCGGCGGCCTTGCCTGGACGCGCGACCAGCTCACGCGGACGCAGCTTGCAGGCACACCCCTCGGCGGCAGCGCGGTGCCGGGCGACACCGAATCGAAATTGCTCTGGCGCTACGGCTGGGCGGCGGGCATCGGCGCCGAGGTCGCGCTCGACCCGCACTGGAGCGCGAAGCTCGAATACCTCGCCACCGGCTTCGGCCGCCGCGACGTGACCTTTCCGACCGGCGCGCAAACGTTCGATTCGGATCTGCTCATGCAGTCGGTGCGGGTGGGGCTGAACTACCACATCGGCGCCGACGCCAAGAGCTTCCTCACCTCGGGGCCGTCGGCGCTCGACCTGAACAATTTCAGCCTTCACGGCCAGTCGACGTTCGTCGAGCAATACGTCTTTCCGTTCCGCTCGCCCTATGTGGGCTCGAACAGCCTCGCGCCGAACCAGGGCCGCGAGACCTGGGACGTCACGTTCTACGCCGGGGTTCGCCTGTGGGAAGGCGCCGAGCTCTGGGTCAATCCCGAGATCGATCAAGGCTTCGGTTTGAGCGACACGCTCGGCGTCGCGGGCTTCACCAGCGGCGAGGCCTACAAGCTCGGCGATGCCTATCCGTATGCGCGGGTGCCGCGCGCCTTCATTCGGCAGACGATCGACCTCGAGGGCGACAGCCAGAAAGTCGAGCCGGGCATCAACCAGTTCGCCGGATCGCAGACGGCCGACCGGCTGGTCATCACGTTCGGCAAGATGTCGGTGACCGACGTCTTCGACAACAATCGCTACGCGCACGATCCGCGCAGCGACTTCCTCAACTGGGCGGTCATCGATACCGGCACCTTCGACTATGCGGCCGACGCCTGGGGCTACACGTATGGCGGCACGATCGAGTGGTATCGCGGCGACTGGACTGTGCGCGGCGGCCTGTTCGACCTCTCGATCGTGCCGAACAGCACCGAGCTCGATCAGCGATTCAGCCAGTTCCAGTGGGTCGGCGAGCTCGAGCGGCGCTACAAGCTCGCGAACCGCGACGGCAAGGTCGCGGTGACAGGCTATCTCACCCGCGGACGCATGGGCAATTTCGCCGACGCGATCCAGCTCGCGCTCGCGACCGGCGCGCCGGCCAATATCGCGGCGGTGCGGCAATATACGGGCCGCGGCGGCGTCAGCCTCAACTGGGAGCAGCAGATCAACGACCAACTCGGCGTGTTCGCGCGCGCCGGGTGGACGAACGGCAGCTTCGAGCCCTACGAGTTCACCGACGTCGACCGCACGGTCGCGACCGGCCTCCAGCTCAACGGCAAGCAATGGGGCCGCCCCGACGACACCGTCGGCCTCGCGGGCGTCGTCAACGGCATCACCGGCGTGCACCGCGAGTTTCTCAACCTGGGCGGCCTCGGGATCCTGGTCGGCGACGGTCAGTTGCCGCACTACGGACCGGAGCAGATTCTCGAGGCCTATTACAGCCTGCCGCTGTTCTCCTGGCGCGTCACGCTCGACTACCAGTTCATCGATCACCCCGGCTACAACGCCGACCGCGGACCCGCGTCGGTGATCTCGACGCGCTTCCGCACGCAGTTCTGAGCTCGGGACGGTTGGCGGCGAAGTGCGCTTGCGCGCGCCGTCACGGATGGCAGCGCAGCTCCCCGTGCCCATCGCAATAGCCGTAGCCCACATGGCAACAGCCGGACGACGCCGACGAACAGTAGTAGAACTCGTAGCCGCGGCCGCAATGATTTTCGCAATAGGTGCGTCCCGACGCAGGCTCGGCGACGCAATGGTTGCGAAAGCGGCGCGGCAGCCGCGCCGGATCCTGCCAATCGACGCGGATAATCGGCGTGCCGGCGACCGCGCTCGTGCGCGCCGGCACCGCGGGTCCGGCATTCGCGGCGCCGAGAAACGCGGCGAACGCGGTTGCGCCCAACAACGTAGCTCTCATCATGCGGATCCTCCTGCGGACTATTCCTGCTTCGGCTCGCGCGGTGTAGCACGCATTGTGGCGACATCGAGCTTCTGCTCGACGAGCTCCCGGCGGTTCCACCAGCCGCCGCCGAGCGCTTGATAAAGCGCGACCGTGTCCATCAGGCGCGCGGCCTGCGCCTGCACCAGCGCGATCCGCGCCTGCTGATAGGTCTGCTGCGCGTTGAGCAGCACGATGAAGTTGATGTTGCCGGCACCGAACTGCTGCTGCGCGAGATCGCGGCTGACTTTGCCGGCGCGCTCGAAGTCGCGCGCGGCCTTGAGCGCTTCGGCATCGCTCTGCAGGGCGCGCAGCGAATCAGCGACATTCTGGAACGCCGCGATGACGGTCGCGCGATAGGCCCACGCGGCCTGCTGCAAGGTGTCCTCGGCGGCCCGCTCCTGATGCAGCAGCGAGAAGCCATCGAACACGGTCTGCGTCGCGCTGCCCGCGAGCGTCCAGAACGCGTTGGTCGGCGAGAACAGGCCGCCGAGCTGTGTCGCCGTGTAGCCGCCGTTCGCGCTCAACGTCACGTTCGGCAGCATGTTGGCAATCGCGACGCCGACCTGCGCGCCGGCAGCGTGCAGCTGCTCTTCGGCGGCGCGCACGTCGGGACGCTGCTCGACCAGTTGCGAGGGCAGGCTCAGCGGCAGATCCGTCGGCAGATGCAGTGTCGCAAGCCGGAACGTCTCGGACGGCGCCTGGCTCGGCAAACGCCCGACCAGTGCGCTCAAGAGATCGCGCTGGACCGCGAGCTGCTTGCGCAAGGGCGGCAGCGTCGCCCGGATCTGCGCCAGCGCGGCCTCCTGCGCCGCAAGGTCGCTGCGATTGATGAGGCCGCCCTTGAACTGGTCGTCGAGCACCTTGAGCATCCGCTCGTTGATGGCGATGAGCTCGCTGGTGGCATCGATCTGGGCGCGCAGCGAGGCGTCCTGGATCGCCGCCACCGCGACATTGGAGGTGAGCGTCAGATAGGCCGCCTCGACCTGGAAGCGCTGAACATCGGCGAGCGCCTGCAGCTGCTCGACCGCGCGGCGATTGCCGCCCCAGACGTCGAACGTATAGGAGACGAGCACTTGCGCGGTGTAGAGGCTGAACTGGTTGTCGCCGTTCGCCGGCACCGGCGCGATCGACGCCGATGTCCGCTGGCGGCTCGGAGAGAAATTGGCCTGGACCGTCGGGAAGAACTTGCCCTGCTGGGCGGCGACGCTTTCACGCGAGGCGCGCAGCGACGCGAGTGCCGATTGCAGGTTGGGATTGGCCTTGAGCGATTCCTCGATCAGCGCATTGAGGCCGCGGGAGTGGAAGACCGTCCACCAGTCGCCCGGGATGTCGCGCTTCGAGTCGAAATGCTGTGCGGCGCCGTGCTGGCTGTCGGTCGAGGCGGTCGCGGTGCGCAGCGGCTCGCGCGTATAGCCGTCGGCCTCGGGCTGTGCCGGGGCCTTGAAGTCCGGGCCGACCGCACATCCGGACAGCAACGCCGCGACTGCCAGGGCGGCGGCCATGCACCATCGCTCGACAGACATCGCACTTCCCGCCCGACGCCCACACGGCCGCGCCGGCGCGCAACTTAGCGGAAAACGCGCCGCGGAAAAACCGGCGA
>DASXCK010000394.1:0-12720 GCA_036491235.1 Xanthobacteraceae bacterium
GAGCACGTCGAAATCGACGAAGCTGTCGTTGACCGGCGTGATCAGCGTGTCGGCCATCGAATGGGCGAGCCGCGTCAGGTAGCTGTCGGTGCCCGGCGTATCGACGACGACGAAATCGTGGCTGTGCTCGATGGACGTGACGGCATCGGCGAAGCCGGCGAATTCCTTGGCCTCGTTCTCGTCGACCCTGATCCCCTCGCCGCGGGCCACGCGGAAGTGGACAGGCAGTTCGAGCTTGAGCTTGGCGCGCTGTGCCCAGGCGCGCCGATGGCCGATATAGCGGCTAAAGCTCCCCTGGCGCGAGTCGAGGTCGATGGTGGCGACGCGCTGGCCAGCCTTCATCAACGCGACCGCGATGTGCATCGCGGTCGTCGATTTGCCCGAGCCGCCCTTCTCGTTGCCGAGCACCACCACATGAGCGGATCCGGGCTCCTCGGTCCGCACTGTCTCCGGGTCGAACCGCATTACCTACTCCGAGCGCGATTTCTGTGGTGCGCCAGTGCGTTGGTCAAGCTTAGCATCTGCGTTCGCCGCGTTCATGATGAATCGTCGCATGGCTCATGTGCGCGGCGTGGCATCGCCGGCACCGCTCTGTTACGTTCCGCGCCCTGCAAACCAGTCCACGGGATCGAGGTTGAAGCGACTATGGGACGCCGTATCGAGGTGGCACGTTCGATCGCGGTGCTCGATCGTGCGCTGGGGCGATTCAAGCGGGCCGGCACGGTCGCGCTCGTACCCACCATGGGCGCCCTGCACGAGGGTCACGTGGCGCTCGTGCGCCAGGCGAGCCGGCGCGCCGACAAGGTCATCGTCTCGATCTTCGTCAATCCCACCCAGTTCGGCCCGACCGAGGATTTTGCGAGCTATCCGCGCACGATGACGCGTGACCTCGCGGCGCTCGGCGAGCTCGATGTCGATCTCGTCTGGGCGCCGAGGCCCGATGTCATGTACCCGGAAGGATTTGCGACCCGGATCGTGCCGGAAGGCGCCGCGCTCGCCGGCCTCGAGGACAAGTTTCGTCCGCATTTCTTCGCCGGCGTCGCGACGGTGGTCGCAAAACTCTTCATCCAGTGCCGGCCGGATGTCGCGATCTTTGGCGAGAAAGACTTTCAGCAGCTCATGGTCGTCACCCGCATGGCGCGCGACCTCGACCTGCCGGTGCGCGTCATCGGCATCCCGACGGTGCGCGAGGCGGACGGCCTCGCGCTGTCCTCGCGCAACGCCTACCTCTCGCGCGAAGAGCGCGAGATCGCGCCGACGCTCCATCGCGTGCTCGTCGGCTGTGCCGAAAAGATCGCGGCCGGGGGCGCGATCGCGCCGACGCTTGCGGGCGCACGCAGGACCATCGCGCAGGCCGGCTTTGCGCTCGACTACCTGGAAGCGCGCCATGCCGAGACGCTGGCGCCCCTTGCCTCGGCGCGCGAACGGCCGATGCGCCTCCTTGTCGCTGCCCGCCTCGGCAAGACGCGGTTGATCGACAATATCGGCGTGTAGGCGTGCAGACGAGAGGACGGATTCCGCATAACGGAACCCGCCCGGCGTTGCGGGGCTATTCTTTCAAGAAGTTCAGCACCGCATTGTAGAATTCCTGACGGTGCTTCTCGAACAGCACGAAGTGCGTCGCGTCCTTGATCAGCACGTTGTGCTTGACCTTGGCGTGGACGAGGTCGCGCATCAGCCCGGCGCGATCCTCCTGGAACGACCACGTATCGAAATCGCCGCCGATCACGAGGGTCGGCGAATAGATGTTCGCCGCGTTCCACAGCGGCCGGCCGGTCGCCTGGTAGAACGAGTCCTCCAGCACGCCGTTGGGCGCCCGCAGGCTCGCCGGGGTGCGGCTGTTGCTCGTCGGATCGGTGGCGAGGCACTCGTTCCAGAATGCCGCCGGCACGGCCGGATCGCGGTATTCGGCCTTGTCCTCGACTGGGATCTCGCCGTTCCAACGCCCCGTATTGGCAGCCTCCGACGCATAGCGATAGGCGCCGAGCTTGAAGTTGAACTCATACGGGTGGCGCTTGTCCTGCAACGCGCTGCCCGGACCGAGGTTCGTGTGGTTGTTGAAGCGATAGAGCGGCGCGTAGAGCACGAGCTTGTGCACGTTCTCGCTATGCAGCGAGGCATAGTAGCCCGCCATCATGGCCCCCCACGACCAGCCGATCAGCGTCACCTGCTTGACGTGACGCGTCGCCTTGATGTGGTTCACCATCGCGTCGATGTCGCGCAACGCGAGATAGGAGCGCGTGACCGGAAGGTTTTTCGACGCCGGCTCATCCATGGCGGCCTCGCGCGTCGAACCGCCGTAGTTGCGGTAGTCGCCCATGTAGACGACGTAGCCGTGCTTCACCATCCAGTCGGCCCACGAATAGTCCTTGTAGGAAAGGTCGAAGTCGCAAGAGGCCGGGCTGGTCGCGCCGTGCAGGAAAAGCACGATGTTGTCGTCGGTGAAGCTGGTGTTGCCCTCCGCCATCTTCTCGCGCATGAAAAGCTTGATGCCCGGGTCGAGCGCGTCGATCTGCGTGTCGGTCTTGACGATTTTCACGTCCTGCGCGGCGGCCGGCAGCACGCAGGCGGCAGCGGACGCGGCGATCATGAGCGCGAGCAAGCCGGTGCGCGCCCCACGGCGGTAGTCGGGCATCAAGTCCTCCCCAGATATGCGACTGATCAATTGCGGTGATGCGAGTCTTCACCGCAATTGTGTTCGGCATGCCCCGTCAGCGCAACCGCCTCGTGGCGAAATGCGGTAGAATGTTTCGGCATCGCGTCGCGACATCTGCGCGCGCCGATCACGGAGGTCACTCGCATGGGCTCGATATCCGAAGGCACAGTGGTCGGCCCGGGCTTCGTCCGCACCATGGCGGCCTACAATGCCGAGATGAACCGCCGCCTCTACGATGCCGCCGACCGTCTCTCCGACGGCGAGCGGCGCGCCCCGCGCGGCGCCTTCTGGGGCTCGATCCACGGCACGCTCTGCCACCTGTTGTGGGGCGACCAGATCTGGATGTCGCGCTTCGACGGCTGGACGCCGCCGTCGGTGAAGATCAGGGAAAGCTCCGCCATGATCGCGGATTTCGCCGAGCTCGGCCGCCGGCGCGCCGAGGCGGACGCGAAGATCGACGCCTGGGCCGGGCGCGTCGACGACGCCTGGCTCGCCGGCGATATGGTCTGGTTCAGCCAGGCGGCGCAGAAGGAGTTGCGCCAGCCACGCATGATGCTGGTGACGCATTTCTTCAATCACCAGACCCACCACAGGGGGCAGGCGCACGCCATGATCACGGCGGCGGGCGAAAGTACCGGAGATACCGACCTTTTTCTGGTCGTTTGAACTAGGGTGGGTCTCTCGCGGTCGCCAATCGGAACGCAAACGGCACGCATCAGGACAAAGAAAAACGAGCAGCTTCTCCAACGCGGCCGTGGCTTCGCGCTGATAGGCGGGGTCGTTCGCGGTGTAGCGCTCCGACATCTCGAAGCCGGGCCGCTTATGACCGAGCTGAGAAGCGACCGACCAGGCGTCCACGCCCTCGCTCCGCAGATGGCGGGCGACGGTGTGGCGAAGTGAGTAAAGCGTCACCCGCTTGTCCAGCTTCGCCGCCACCACGGCATTGTCCCAGCCAGTGTCCAGGCGATGGACGTGCCTGCCCCGGAACATGATGACATGCTCGCCCTGCCGGGTTTCGTAGGCCGCCCGTAGAAGCGTCTTTAGCGTCGGAGGCATGCGGACCACCGGACGATACTTCTTCGTCTGCGCACGCCCCGGCGGGTTGAGCGTGATGAGTGTCAATCGGCGTCCAATTTTCCACGCCGAATAACAGTGCGTGCAGCTCGTCCTTGTAGGCCTCGTAGCCGGTCCTCTCGCCAATCGCCTTGGCCGCAGCAATCCTCTTGCTGATGAGGTACGGAAATTTGAGGTCGAGGATGACGGAGATGTCCGCCAGGATGAATTCAACCTGGCTGTACGACGTAATAATTCGTCCGCGCAGGAAGATGCACGCTCAGTTGAACACCTCACCACCAAGTCAGCCTTGAGTGCGACCTGGTGTGGCCACTGGCTGTTGATCGTTGACCTGCGCAGCTTGCGCCTGCTCATCTTCCCGCGCCTCGATCGCCACGAACTCGCAGCTCGGGCACTCGAAGGTACGAAACGAGGCGCGTTCGAGCCAGAACCTCATCTGGGCTCCGCACTTCTTGCAGGCCATGGCCAGCTCCCCTTGGATGGGAGCATTAGAACAAAACAGGAACGACCGAGTCAATCGCAAACAGTGGAAAGCGCGTCAAATCCGATGTGGACTAGGGGCAGGAACACAGGAGCCAGTCATGGGAACACGCGCCCAGATCATTATCGCGCTTACCGTCTCGTTTAACACGGGCACTTTCCTGACGATGGGTCTGGATGAACTGGTCAGGGGCCATGTTGGCTCCGGCTCATTCTTGCTCGGCGTCGCGGCGATCAGCGCGGCAGTAGCGGCCCTTTTCACCACCATTATTTTCCGGACGCTGCCTGCGAGGGCGTAGTTCATCCATCCCATCCCAAGCGATGACGCCCTTGCCTTCATCAACCGCGCTCATCGGGCGCATTCTAGCCCTCACGCTGGGCGATGAGGCGCTTGGCCCGCTCGCCGGTCACGCCGAACTCCTTGGCTGCCACCTTGAGGGCTTCCTCTGTCTTCGCGCAGACGTCAGTGGCCAAAACGCCCTTGGAATTCCTCCGGACTATAGATCTTGTCGTCTTGAGTGTCCGTGATGGTCACCCCAAGGCTTTCCTTACCGCCTTCCGCAACATGAAGCGCGTCGGTCGGCGTGTCACGCTCATACGACAGCTTCCCGTCCAATGTCCTCACCTCGATGCGGAAGCGCATTCAAATTCTCCGGGCGCCGGTTCGTAGATAGGTCGAGCGCAGCGAAACCCATCCTACGCGGCCACGCGCGCTACGCCCGCTTCAATCGCTCGATCTGCGGCCGCTCCCCCCTCGCCTTCGCGGTGATCGGCGGGCGCGGCATCTTCGCGATCCCGGGCTCGATCTCGAACGTGTAGTCGAGCGAATACCACGGCCCCTTGACGTCGGGCGCGGGCGCCGGCTCGTTCTCGTGCAGTTTGTAGTGCCCGATCAGCCGCCGGGTGACGCCGAACTGCGAGTCCGTTTCCAGGTTCGGATCATCGTCCGAGTAGACCTGCGAGATGTGCGTCTTGAAGCCCGGCTTGTAGATCAAAAAATGCAGATGCGCGGGCCGGAAGTTGGCGCGGCCCTGCGCGCGCAGCAGGTCGCCGGTCGGCCCATCCACCGGGATCGGATAGCCGGACGGCTTGATGCTGCGGAAATGGATCTGGCCGTTCTTGTCGGTGGTGAAGATGCCGCGCAGGTTCATGTCGGCCTGCGCGGGATCCTGGTTCTCGTAGTAGCCCTCGGTCGATGAATGCCAGATGTCGACGTCGGCGCCCTCCACCGGATCGCCCTTGTTGTCCTTGACCCAGGCCTTCACGAAAGTCGGCACACCGGGTGTCGGCGAACGGACGAGCGTCGCACCGTTCGGCATGCGCGGCGCTTCCGGCCGCCAGAACGGCCCGAGCAGGTTGGCGGTCGTCTCGGTCGAACCGCGATTGCCGTTGTTGAGCAGGCAGATCAGCGACGAGAAGCCGAGCGAGCCCGACATCAGCACGGCCTCGTTGTGGCTGTCCGTGGTCTTCTGCCCGAGCGCCACGATGTAGCCGACCGCCTTCTGAAACTCCTCCTCGGTCAGCCGTACCTCGCGCGCGAAATCGTGCAGGTGGCGCACGAAGGCCGACATGATCTCGCGAAAGCGCGGGTCCGGCGCGCGCGCGATCTCGGCGAGCACGGCTTCGGTGACGTCTTCTTGCTTGTTGATGATCATCGGTTTCCTCGGGCCTTCCTTGGGTGCAGTCATCATACCACGGCGGCGGCGCGCGAAAGAACGGCACCCGCCCTGGAAAATCCACCCGGATCGGGGCAAACTCCCGCGAAATTTCAAACTGGAGGATCGCCGTGGCAACCCTCACGCATGACAAAGCCAAGCCGGCCGCGAAGGTCGATGCCCGCGCCGCCATGGAGGCGCTCAACGCCGAGGCCGGCCCGCTCAATATCTGGCTGCGCACCCAGGCCAACTCCCCGGCACAGCGTCCCTGGTTCCGCGACACCGGCATCGAAGCGGCTGGCGCGCTTGCGGGCGGCCGCGTCGGCAAGGCGCAGGTGAAGGCCGCGGCGCACCGCTGGAAATGGCAGGAGATCGGCCCCTACCTCGATCGCATCGCCGAGATCGCCCGCACCTCCGACGTGTCGCCTATCGAGTTCGCCGAGCGCCAGCAGTTTTTGCTCACCAATCCGGGTTTTGGCGGCCGCCTGCAGGTGACGAGCACGATCCGCTGCGCGGTCTCGATCTACAATCCCGGCGACGTCGCGCCCGTGCACATCCACACGCCCAATGCGAGCCGTACCATCCTGTCGGAGAACGGCGGCTACACCACGGTCGAGGGTGAGCGCTGCGAGGCTTCGCGTGGCGACTTGATCCTCACGCCGCACGGCACCTGGCACGATCACGGCAACGACGGCGCGAGCCCGGTCGTGTGGATCGACGTGCTCGATTTTCCGCTGATCGAGTACCTCGACTGCCTGTGGCTCGACGACGAGTTCGAGGGCGACAAGCTGTCGAATTCCCGCGCCCAGGCGCCCAAGCACGGCAGCGGCTACTCGCACCGTCTCTACGGCCAGGGCGGGCTCATGCCGGGGTTCGTGTCGCACCAGCGCGGCATCGGCCGCGGCGCCAACCCGATGATTCACTACCGCGGCGCCGACGTGCTCGCGGCGCTCAAGAAGCTCGCCAAGGAGAAGGGCGACGCTTACGAGGGCATTATGCTCGCCTTCGTCAATCCGGTCACCGGCGCGCCGGTCTTCCCGACGCTCGCGTATGGCGCGCAGCTATTGCGCCCCGGCGAGACCACCCAGTGGAAGCGCGAGACCGCGAGCACCTTCTATGTCTGCCTGGAGGGCTCGGGCGCGACCGAGATCGCCGGCCAGCGTTTCGACTGGACGCGCAACGACATGTTCGTCGCGCCCAACTTCTTGTGGCGACGCCACGTCAATACCGGCAAGGACGACGCGGTGCTCTACTCGGTCTCGGAAGCGCCGCTGTTGGAGAAGATCGGGCAGTACCGCGCGCAGGGGCGCACCGCGACGGGCGAGGTGACCGAACTGGTGGCGTGACGCGCCCGTCGGCGCATTAATGCATGCACCTGAGTCGCCGCTCTCCTCCCCCCGCGAGCGAAGCGAGTGGCGGGAGGTAGGTCCGCCGCCTCAACGCTCACCCGACTTCGGTACGGACGGCGGTGGGCGCCACCGCCGCGCGCCGGCCTCAGAGCAGACCGAGTTGCGTCAGCTCGCGCCGCATGCCCTCCGGCATGTCGCGCGCGCCCGGCGCCGCGCGATCGAGGTCGCGCGGCGCGTCCTTCGGCTCGAGGTAGCGCCAGCCCTGGAAGGCGCGAAAAGGACGCGGCTCGACCAGGACCACCTTCGGCACCATGACGACGCGGCAGCGGCCGACACCCTCCTTGTCGACGAACGGGCGGATTGCGGCGATCTCCTCGCGGCACATGATCTGCCCGCGGATCACCCAGAACAGCGATCCGCCATCGGTAAGCTCGTCGGCGCGCTTGGGCACCATGCGGGTCGTGTGGATGTGCTCGCGCTTGGCGCCCTTTTTGAGCGCCTTGAGCTTCTGCTTGATCCAGGCCTCGAGGTCCTGGACCGAATCCGCACCGACGCACAGCTTGATGAGATGCAGGGGCATTGGCTCACTGTTTGAGCATGATCTTTTCCGAAATCGGGTGTCCACCCCGGACCAAGTCCGGGGCAAGCTTTTTCGGAATCTGCTCTCTAGCGTATCGCGGCGGCTCCGTCGAACGCCGATGTGGATTGCGGTGGATAGCCCTCAAGTCGCCTCGATCGTCATCACCCGCGCGCCCTCGGCGACCTGATCGCCGGGCCGCACCTGCACTTCGGTGACGGTTCCGTCGACGGACGCGGTGAGCGCGTGCTCCATCTTCATCGCCTCGATCACGGCAACCTTTTGCCCCTTGCGCACCGCTTCGCCGGCCGCGACCAGCACCTCGATCACCTTGCCGTGCATCGGCGCGGTGACGCCCCCGCCCTCACCCGCATGCACCGCGTCGAAAGGACCAAGCGCGCGCAGGCGTACCGTCGTCTGGCGCCCCTGCCGCAGCACGTAGACGGCGCCGCCGCTCTCGATGATCCGCACATCGGCCGCGGCCTGCGTTCCCCCGACGGTCACCATCGCCCTGCCCTCGCGATAGCCGACGACGGCGTCGACCGCCGCGCCGTCGACATCGAGGGGCAACGCGATCTCGCGCCGGCCGGACAATTGGAAGCCGTCCTGCGCGTCCCATGGCGAGGCCCAATGTCCGCCTGCCGGCGCCGCCTCGTCGTCGGCGATCGGCATGGCGCTGCGCGCCACAAGATGCGCGGCACCCGCCGCCGCGGCGGCCGGGTCGCGACCTTGCGGCACCGCGCCGGGCGCCCCGAGCATGCGCTCGACCAAACCGGTGTCGAACGTCCCGTTGCGGAAATCGGGCGCGCGGGCGAGCGCCGCCAAGAGGCCGGCATTGCTGCGGATGCCGGCCACGACCGTGCGGTCGAGTGCGTCGGCAAGACGGTCGAGCGCCGCCTCCCGCGTCGGGCCCCGCGCGATGATCTTGGCGATCATCGGGTCGTAGTACGGCGTGATCTGGTCGCCTGCCTCGACGCCGCTGTCGACACGGATCGCCTCGCCGCTCGGCAACTCGAGCGCCACCAGCGTCCCGGTCGACGGCAGAAATCCGCGATCGGGGTCCTCGGCATAGAGCCGCGCCTCGATCGCGTGACCGTGCAGCGGGATCTGCTGCTGCGCGACACGCAGCACCTCGCCGGACGCCACGCGAAACTGCCACTCGACGAGATCGAAGCCCGTGGTCTCTTCGGTCACCGGATGCTCGACCTGCAGCCGCGTGTTCATCTCCATGAACCAGAAGCCGTCGGATCGCAGCCCGCGCGCGCCGTCGGCGATGAACTCGACCGTGCCGGCACCCTCATAGCCGACCGCGCGGGCGGCCTCGACGGCGGCCGCGCCCATCGCGGCGCGCAGCTCCGCCGTCATGCCCGGCGCGGGCGCCTCCTCGATCACCTTCTGGTGCCGGCGTTGCAGCGAGCAGTCGCGTTCATTGAGGTGGACGACGTTGCCGTGGCGATCGGCAAACACCTGGATCTCGATGTGGCGCGGCGCCGTGACGTATTTCTCGACCAGCACGCGCGGATCGCCGAACGCGGCCGTCGCCTCGCGCACCGCGCCCGCGAGCGCATCGTCGAACTCGGAATGCTTGTCGACGCGCCGCATGCCCTTGCCGCCGCCGCCCGCAATCGCCTTGATCAGCACCGGATAGCCGGTTTCGTAAGCCTTGCGCTTGAGGAAGTCGGGATCCTGGCGCTCGCCGTGATAGCCGGGCACGATCGGAACGCCCGCCTTCTGCATCAGGGCCTTGGCGCGGTCCTTGAGCCCCATGGCGCTGATCGCGCTCGGCGGCGGGCCGACGAAGACGATGCCGGCCGCCGCGCAGGCGGTCGCAAAGGCGGCGTTTTCGGCCAAAAAGCCGTAACCCGGATGAATGCAGTCGGCGCCCGCGCTTGTCGCGGCGGCGATCAGCCGGTCGATCGCGAGATAGCTTTCGGCTGCGGGCGCGCGGCCGATTGCAATCGCCTCGTCACACGCGCGCACATGCAGCGCGCGTGCGTCGGCCTCGGAATAGACCGCGATGGTGCGCAAGCCCATGCGGCGCGCCGTGCGCGCGATGCGCACCGCGATCTCGCCCCGATTGGCGATCAGTACGGAAGAGAACATTCGCGCGGCCCGTGAACGTCAGAGCATGATCCCGAAACGCTCTCGTGTTCGCGTACCAGCTTTTACCGCCGATCGCACGCCTCAATGCGGTGCGACGCCGGGCTCCGCCAGGGACCCGGGCACAATTTGCTGCGGCGCCGTCGCGGCCCGCGCCGGCGGATGATGCAGCGGGTGAACGGCACGCCGCGGCGCCGGCGGTGGTGTCGGCACGGTCGCGGTCGTGGTCGCCTTCTGATCCGGCGGCGTACCGGGCTCGGGGGTCATGATGCTGACCGGCGGAATCGACGCGGCCGACGGGAAATCATATTTCGAAGGGACCGGCACCCCTGGTGCCGCCGGCGGTACCGAGGCCGTCGTGAAGACGCTGCCCGGCGCCGCCGCCGCGACCCCGGGTGCGGTCGGCTGCGGGTGCGCGGTCCATTCGGGGGCGTAACGCTCGACATAGCGGTCGAACAGGCGTTCGCGCAGATTGGCCTGCACGCGATCCGGATCCTTGAACAGCACGTAGCTGTCGCACAGAAGCGGCGTGCAGCTGTCCCGCACCGAAAGCACATGCGCGACGAAGCCATATCGGTCGGCCTCGAGGGCGAGCCGCATGGCCAAGAGGCCGCGCTCATAGCGCGCGCCGCTGCGGCGGGCGAAATCAACCGCGTCGCCCAGGAGCGCGAGCCGCGCCGACACGTAGGAGACCGCGGCGGCGACCGATTCGGGGCTGGCGAAGACCTGCTTCTCGCACGCGGTCTCGACCGCCTCGCCCGCAACCGCGTCAAGGCACGCGAGCGACGAGCCCGGCGCCACCGCTCGCGCCGCGAGGTCGGTCGCGCGCTGGTCGAGCGCACGGCGGTCCGCCGCGTGCTCGCGCGCCACGCCCTGCTGCAGCAGCATCCAAACGGAGGCGAACGCGCACACCACAACCGCCACACGCAGCACCGCCGCCGCGAAGCTCGCCCCCGTACGCGTCAGGGCAAACACGCCGACGACCAAAAAAAACGCCACGGCGGCGCCCGCCGCCCACGCCGGCAGCGCCACCTGATTGGTCGCCAATTCAAAACTCGGCATTGCGAGTTTTCCCCCGCTTCACGCCCCCCGAAGCGGCCCCAAGAACCGCTTGCGACTATGCCGCAGACGGGTGCTCATGGCTACCCACATGATTGCACTGCAATCCGCTTGTTCACATGGCTTCCCATTCGCGCCGGCTTTTCCTATAGGTTCCTTCGGTCGAAAACTCCTCATGGAACAGCGGTATGAATGATCAAGCAGCCGGCGGCGGAGCGCCGACCTCGGGCGGGCCGGTCGATCCATCGGTGCTCCAGGATCTGGTGTACGCCAATCGAATCTGCGCCGATCAGGGCGTGCTCGACGGCTACGGCCATTGCAGCATCCGCCACCCCGCCGCGCCGGACCGCTATTTCCTCGCGCGCTCGCTGTCGCCGGCGGTGATCACGGTCGACGACATCATGGAGTACGACCTCGATTCCGATCCGGTCGATCAGCGCGGCCGCCTGATGTACCTCGAGCGCTGCATTCACGGTGAAATCTACAAGGCGCGGCCCGACGTCAACGCGATCGTGCACAGCCATTCGCCGACCGTGGTTCCGTTCACCGTGGTGCGCAAGGTCGCGCTCAAGCCTATCTGCCACATGTCGGCATTCCTCGCCGAGGGCGTGCCGAATTTCGAGATCCGCGACGCTTTCGGCATGACCGATCTCCTGATCCGCGACAATCGGCTCGGTCGCGCGCTCGCCGAGACTCTGGGTAAGAAGAACGTCGCCCTGATGCGCGGCCACGGCAATGTGTGCGTCGGGCCCAACATCATGACGGCGGTCTACCGCGCGATCTACACCGAGGTGAACGCGAAGCTGCAGGCACAGGCGATGGCGCTGGGCGACGAGATCACGTTCATGGAGCCGCAGGAGTGCGCGCTGATCACCGGCCGCAAGGACCTGAATTTCGACCGGCCCTGGCGGATGTGGAAGGAACGCATCGGAGTGACCTAGCGCATGATCCCGAAAAGCTTGCCCCCGGACTGATCCGGGGGGCGTAGCGATTTTCGGAAAGCTCATGCGCAACGTGAAAAGGCGACGAGCATTGTTGGTGTCGTCGACGTGCGGCAGCGGACGGACCGCATCGTCGGTGATCTATCGGCTGGAGGCCATGATGACGACCAACTTCAATCGGATCGCGCTCGCGTCCTGCGTCGCGCTGATGCTCTGCGCAGGCGCCCGCGCCGAGCCGCTGCTCACGCAGGGAATCGGCACCTCGAACTGCGCCCGCCTTGCCGGCGACCTCAAGCCGGCCGAGGGGCTCGGCAATCCGGTCAACCTGATGGCCTACGCCTGGGCGCAGGGCTACATCAGCGCGGCCAATATTTCGCTGGTCGAAGCGGACTCCAAACATGTCGATATGGGTCAGCTCGACGAGAACAAAATTCTCAACCTGCTGGTCACTTACTGCAAAGCCAATCCCGACAAGCAGCCGCTCGGCGCGCTCAACGACTATCTGCGCAAGAGTCCCAAGGTGCACATCAAGTGGGAAAAGGGCACGGTCGACTGGAACCAGTGAGACCGGCATTACGAGCGCTATATTTTCGTATTGTGAGACCAGCACTTTCGTGGCTCCGGCCATGAGGCCGGATCCCTGTTCAACGATTGCTGATCGATCTATATCGACGGTACGGAACCGCAAGAAGACGAAGGCGAATTGGAGGCCGATATGGACGCCAAGACTGACGACAAGAGCGCCGGCAAATGCCCGTTCACGGCAAGCCGCGGACCTGTGAACCGCGATTGGTGGCCGGACGCGCTGAACATCGACATGCTTCATCGG
>DASXCK010000395.1:0-14403 GCA_036491235.1 Xanthobacteraceae bacterium
CGCCAAGGCGCTCGCGACCACCGAGCCCGACGGCTACACGGTCATGCTCGGCAATGCGAGCACGCTCGCCGTGATGCCGGCGATCGTTCGCTACCGCGATTACGACACGCTCAAGAGCTTCGCGCCGGTCGCCAAGGTGACCGAAGGCTACGAGGTGCTGGTGGTCGCGCCGAACGGCCCCACGACCGTGCAGGAGCTGATCGCGGCGGCGCGCGCCCAGCCGGGCAAGCTGAATTTCGGTTCGGCCGGCTTCGGCAACCTGACGCATCTGACCGGCGAGCTCTTCAAGCTGCGGACCGGGACCGACATCGTGCACATTCCCTACAAGGGCGCACCCGAGGCGCAGACTGCGCTGCTCGCCGGGCAGATCCAGATGATGTTCGGCGACGTCGCGGGCCTGCTGCCGCTCGTGCGCGCCGGCAGGCTGCGCGCGCTCGGCGTCGCGAGCGAGACGCGCAATTCGCTCGCGCCCGAACTGCCGACGCTGATCGAGGACGGCCTGCCCGATTTCGTCGCGCTGACCTTCACGGGGCTGGTCGTGCCGGCCGCGACGTCGCCCGCGATCGTCGGCAAGCTCAACGGCGCCATCAACCAGGTGCTCGCCGAGCCGCAGGTGCATACCGCGCTTGCACGGCTCGGCGCCGAGATCCGCCCCGGCTCGCCGGCGGATTTCGCGGCGTTTCTCGCCAAGCAAAAGACGCAGTGGGACGCCGTGGCGAGCCAAGCCCACATTACGATGAATTAGTTCGTCGGCGCGTAGTTCGTAGAACGGGTTGAGGGCGAAGCCCGAAACCTATCGACTATGAGCTTGCGGTCGAAATGATGGGTTTCGTCGCCGCTCGACCCACCCTGCGCGCGCTTCAGCTGTTCGCGACGCGCCGCCGCTCGGCCGGGCGCACCATTGCCTCGATCGTGATGCGCGCGAGCGCATCCGACAGCGCCTTCTCGGCATCGGCGATTGCCGGCAGGACGATCTCGGCGAGGAGCGGCGAATTCGATTGCGGGGCGGGATCGCCTTCCATCAGCTCGGCAGCGCGCAGGATCTGGACGGCGGTGATATCGCGCGCGTCGCCGGCAAGCTCGTAGCCGCCGCCGGGGCCGCGAATGCCCTTGAGGATGCCCTCGCGCACCAGCGCCTGTAGCACCGGCTCGAGATGGCGCGGCGGCAATCCATGACGGACGGCTAGCGTCTTGGCCGAGACCGGTTGCTCCCGGTCGTTCAGCGCGATGTCCACGACCGCGGCAATCGCAAGGATGCCTTTGCGAGGCAGGAAGGGCATTCCGAGAAGTCCACGATGAAAAGGAAATTCCCCAGGCTCACAACGGTAATATCGTACACGCGAGGCGCGGTCTAGGGGTCACTTATTACCGGTGCGGCGCCCCACCACCTGTGGAGCCAAAACCGCCGTCACCACGAGGGGTCAGGTCAAGCTTGGGAACCTCTTGGAGATGGGCACATACAACCGAAGAGATCACTATCTGTGCAATTCGCATTCCGCGCGTTACCGCGAACGCCTCGTGCCCGAGGTTCACCAGGATGATCTGGACCTCGCCGCGGTAGTCCGCATCGATCGTGCCCGGGCTATTGAGCACCGTGATGCCGTGCCGCGCCGCGAGCCCGGAGCGCGGCCGCACCTGCGCCTCCAGGCCGGATGGCAGCGCGATCGCGACGCCGGTCGGGATGAGCGCGCGCGCGCCCGCTGCCAGCACGACCGGTGCATCGGCGGGCACCGCGGCCATCAGGTCGAGGCCGGCGGCCTGCGCGCTCTGGTAGGCCGGCAGCGGCAGGTCGGCGCCATGCGGCAGCCGAACGATACGCACGTCGATCGCGCTCATCGGGGCGGCCTCTTGCCGAGCGCGGCCGTGACGCGGGCGACCAGCATGCGCGCCACCTCGTCCTTGCTCTGCGTCGGCCAATCCTCGACGCCGTCCGCGGTGACGAGATGGATCCGGTTGAGGTCGCCGCCCATGACGCCCGACGCGGCCGAGACGTCGTTGGCAAGGATCCAGTCGCAGCCCTTGCGCTTGAGCTTGGCCTTGGCGTGCTCGACCACGCGCTCGGTCTCGGCCGCAAAACCGATGACGAGGGGCGGCCGCTTCGCCTTGAGATGCGCGACCGTCGAGAGGATGTCGGGGTTCTCGGTAAACGCCAATTTGGGCACGCCACCTGCCTCCTTCTTGAGCTTCTGTCCGCTCGCCTGCGCGATGCGCCAGTCGGCGACGGCGGCCGCGAAGATCGCGATGTCGGCCGGCAGCGCCCGCTCGACCGCGGCCAGCATGTCGCGCGCGCTCTCGACGTGGACGACGTCGACGCCGGGCGGGTCAGTCAGGTTGACGGGGCCGGAGACGAGCGTGACGGCGGCGCCGGCCGCGGCCGCGGCGCGCGCGATCGCGTGCCCCTGCTTACCTGAGGAGCGGTTGGCGATATAGCGCACCGGATCGATCGGCTCGTGCGTCGGGCCCGACGTGACCAGCACGCGCCTGCCGGTGAGCGGCCCCGGCGCGGGCGCGAGCATCGCCTCGGCGGCGGCGGCAACCTCCAGCGGTTCCGCCATGCGGCCGGTGCCAGCCTCGCCGCGCTCGGCCATCTCGCCCGCATTCGGACCGACCGTCGCGATGCCGTCGGCCGCAAGTCGCGCGAAGTTGCGGCGGGTGGCGGGGTGCGCCCACATGCGCGGGTTCATGGCGGGCGCGAGCAGCACCGGCTTGTCGGTCGCGAGCAGGACCGCGGTCGCCAAATCGTCGGCATGACCGCCCGCCATTTTTGCCATGAGGTCGGCGGTTGCCGGCGCGACGACGATGAGGTCGCAGTCGCGCGCAAGTCGGATGTGGCCGACGTCGAGCTCGCTGTTCGGATCGAACAGGTCAGTGAACACGCGCTCGCCCGTGAGCGCGCTCGCGGCGAGCGGCGTGACGAAGTGCTGGGCCGCGGCGGTCAGCACGCAGCGCACCGCAGCGCCACGCTCGCGCAGGCGGCGGATGAGATCGAGCGATTTGTAGGCCGCGATACCGCCGCCGATGATGAGGACGATTCGCCGGGCGTCGGTGTTGACGGTCCTCGCGCGCGAGCGCTGCACCGCCGGCGGGTTCGGTGGGGCGATCGGGGCGAGGGGCTCGGGTCCGCTCTCCTGCGCGGCCTGCCGCAGGATGACGCGGATCTCGTCCTCCATCGAGCGCTTGTTGCGCGCCGCGCGCACGCGCAGCAGCGTCTTGAGCTTCTCGTCGAGCTGGCGGACCGTCAGACTGGCCATGCGGGCATCCTAGAGGATGATTGCATTGCAATCAACTGGATGACATCAATGATATCATCCTAGGCCAAGCGCCACAGCACCAGGGCGAGCAGGATCGCGATCGCCCACAGCGCCGCCGCGGTCCAGCGGCTGCGCCGGGCCTCGGCGAGGCCGATCGCCGCCACGGTCTCGGCGGCGAGCACGATCCCGTCGCGGGTCGCGGCATCGAGCTGGTCGGCGATGCGGCCGGCGCGGCCGAGCAACGCCGGCATCTGCCCGAAGAAGCGCCCGATCTCGCCGGCGCCCTGGGCGGCGTCCTCGATACGGCCGATCGGGCCGAGATGGCGCTCCATCCATTCGCGCACCACCGGTTCGGCGGCGGTCCAGATGTCGAGCTTGGGATCGAGCGAGCGGCCGACACCCTCGACCACCACCATGGTCTTCTGCAGCAGCAGCAGCTCCGGCCGCGTGCGCATGTCGAACAGGCCGGTGACCTCGAACAGCAGCGTCAGCAGCTTCGCCATCGAGATGTTCTCGGCCGAGCGGTTGTGGATCGGCTCGCCGATCGCGCGGATCGCCTGGGCGAAGCCCTCGACCGAATGATGCGCCGGCACATAGCCGGCCTCGAAATGGATCTCGGCGGTGCGGCGATAGTCGCGGGTGATGAAGCCGTGCAGGATCTCGGCGAGGAAACGCCGCTCCTTGGGGCCGAGCCGCCCCATGATGCCGAAGTCGACGGCGACCAGATTGCCGTCGGCATCGACGAACAGGTTGCCGGGATGCATGTCGGCGTGGAAGAAGCCGTCCCGCATGGCGTGGCGCAGGAACGTCTGGATCACGGCGCGGCCCAGGCGGGGCAGATCGAGGCCCTTGGCGGCGAGCGTCGCGCGATCGTTGAGCGGCGTGGCGTCGATCCATTCGAGCACGAGCACGTCGCGCGCGGTCAGGTCCCAGTCGACCGTCGGCACGCGGAAATCCGGATCGTCCTTGGTGTTCTCCGCCATCTCGGAGAGCGCGGCCGCCTCGAGCCGCAGGTCCATCTCGATCGTGACCGAGCGGGACAGCGTGTGCACGATCTCGACCAGCCGCAGCCGGCGCGCATCCGCCGACCAGTCCTCCGCCATGCGGGCCACGGCGAGGAACGCCGCGAGATCGGTCTTGAAGCGGTGCTCGACGCCCGGACGCAGGACCTTCACGGCGACGAGGCGGCCATCGCGCAGGTTCGCGCGGTGCACCTGCGCGATCGAGGCGGCGGCGACGGGCGGCCCGAAGGTCGGGAACACGTCGGCGAGCTTTCGGCCGAGCGCGGCCGCGACCGTCGCCTCGGCCTGCGCCTGCGGGAACGGCGGCATGCGATCTTGCAGGCTTTCGAGATCGCGCGCGAGCCCGGCGCCGACCACGTCGGGCCGCGTCGCCAGGAATTGGCCGAGCTTGACGTAGCTCGGTCCGAGTGCGGTGAGCGCCGCCGACAGACGGTTCGCCGTGTCGCCGTGCGCCGGGCGCTCGATCAGGCGGGCGCAGCGCAGCGCGAGGCGCGCGCTCCACGGCAGCGGCGCCGGGTCGATGAGGCCGAGCACGCCCTCGCGGGCGAACACGAAGCCGACGCGGCCGAGCCTCAGGAGATGAACCGGGGAAGCGATCACAAGCGCCAGCCCGAATGCAGCGCCACGATGCCGCCGGTGAGCGGCTGCGCGCTGACGCGGCGCAAGCCCGCGGCCGCGATCATCGCCGCAAAAACGTCCGGCTTGGGAAACCGCCGGATCGACTCGACGAGGTAGCGATACGCCTCGGCATCGCCCGCGACGGTACGCCCGAGCGCCGGAATGACGTTGAACGAGTAGAGGTCGTAGAGCGTATCGAGCCCCGGCACGTCGACGGCGGAGAACTCGAGACATAGAAAACGCCCGCCGATGCGCAGCACGCGGCGGGCCTCGGCGAGCGCCGCCTCGATGCGCGGCACGTTGCGGATGCCGAACGCGATCGTATAGGCGTCGAAGCTCTTGTCCGGAAACGGCAGCGCCTCGGCATTGCCGTCGACGAACGCGACCGCCGCGTCGAGCCCGCGCGTGACCGCGCGTTCGCGGCCGACCGCGAGCATCTCTGGATTGATGTCGCAGACCGTCACGCGCGTGGCGCTGCCGCCGGCCGCGACCGTGCGGAACGCGACGTCACCGGTGCCGCCGGCGACGTCGATCAACGCGAACGGCTGCTCGTCGCGCGGCGGATTGACGGCGGTCACAAGCGCGTCCTTCCAGGCGCGGTGCAGCCCGCCGGACATCATGTCGTTCATCAGATCGTAGCGCCGCGCGACCGAGCGAAACACATCGTCGACCATGCCCTGCTTGGCGTCGAGGTCGACGGTGCGGTAGCCGAAATGGGTGTCGCGTGGATCGGTCACATCAAGTCTCTGTTGGCCCAGCACGATGCGCTTGCACTCCCTCTCCCGAAGGGGAGAGCGGCGGGGTGAGGGGACCTATGACTCTCGATGGGCCGAGCGCCCCTCACTCGGCGCGCGGAGTTTATCCTTGGGCGCGCTCGGCGCGACCCGAGGGCTCGCCACCCTCACCCTGCGGGGAGAGGGAAACCCGCACGACCATAGCGCGCGCGCCGGGGCGGCGCTACAAAGCCCCGCCCGCCAAGGTTAACCCGATGCCCGAGCTGCCCGAAGTCGAGACCGTCCGCCGCGGCCTGCAGCCGGTGATGGAGGGCGCCCACTTCACCAAGGTCGAGGCCCGGCGGCCCGACCTGCGGCGGCCGCTGCCCAAGGACTTCGTCAAGCGGCTCGAGGGCCGCACCGTCACGGGCCTCGGCCGGCGCGCAAAATACCTGCTCGCGGATCTCTCCTCCGGCGACGTGCTGATGATGCATCTCGGCATGTCGGGCTCGTTTCGGGTGGCGGAGGAAAAAGGCGGCAAGACGGGAGACGAAACGCCGGGCGACTTCCATCACCCACGCTCGGACGATCGCACGCACGACCATATCGTCTTCCACATGTCGTCGGGCGCGCGCATCGCCTTCAACGATCCGCGCCGGTTCGGTCTGATGCTGCTGGTGCCGCGCGCCGACCTCGCCGACCATCCGCTCATGAGGGAAATCGGTCCGGAGCCGCTCGGCAACGCGTTCGGCGCCGGGTTGCTCGCGCAGGCCTGCCACGGCAAGCAGACGAGTCTCAAGTCGGCGCTGTCGGACCAGAAGGTCGTGGCCGGGCTCGGCAATATCTACGTGTGCGAGGCGCTCTATGGCGCGCACCTCTCGCCCAAGCGCAAGGCGTCGACCATCGCGGATCGCAAAGGGGCGCCGAACGAACGCGCGGAGCATCTGGTGGACGCGATCAAGGCGGTGCTCGGCGACGCGATCAAGGCGGGCGGCTCGTCGCTGCGCGACCATCGCCGGACCGACGGCGAGCTCGGCTACTTCCAGCATCATTTTCGCGTGTATGACCGCGAGGGGCAGCCGTGCATGACGCCCGGCTGCAAGGGCACGGTGAAGCGCATCGTGCAGGCCGGGCGGTCGACGTTCTTCTGTCCGGTGTGCCAGAAGTGAGACGAGCCGCGCTCATCGTCGCCGCTGCGCTCGCGTGGCCGTCGCTTGCCGCGGCCGACGGCGTGCTGGCGATCGGCGTCACCTCGCCGATCACGCAGGGCGGCGTCACCTACGGCTTTGTGCGCAACTTCTCGCCGCGTGCGGCCGCGCAGGCGGCGGCGCTCGACACCTGCCGCAAGCTCGCGAACGTACGCGAGGCGGCGGAGAACTGCCGCGTCGTCGGTCTGTTCACCGACCAGTGCTTCGCGATCGCGTTCGCGCCGCAGGCCGCGGCGGGCTTGAGCTGGGCGATCGACACGGACAAGCGCGAGGCCGAGCGCCGGGCGATGAACGACTGCGCGGCCGCGGTGCCCGACCATCGCGACCAATGCCGCCTCGTCCAGTCGCGCTGCGACGGCAGCACGTTCGCGGCGCGCTGCGGCGGCCATGTGGGTGCCGCGCCCGATCAGCGCATCGCGAGCTGCACGGCGCTGATCCAGTCCGGCGAGGAAAGCGCCAACGATCTGGTCGGTGATTTCGTCAACCGCGGCAATGCGCGGCTCGATCGCGAGGAATACGATCTCGCGATCGCCGATTACGACGAAGTGCTCGAGCATCAGCCGGCCAACGCGGTCGTCTGGTACGACCGCGGCACGGCGTATCGCCTGAAGAAGGACTACGACAAAGCGATTGCGGACTATGGCCGCGCGATCGCGCTCAATCCGCGCTACGAGGACGCCTTCGTCAACCGCGGCATCGCGCAGGCGGCCAACGGCGAGACCGATCGTGCCATCGCGGACTACACGACCGCGCTCCTGCTCGATGCCTCCGACGTCGCCGCCTATCGCGATCGCGGCGACGCCTACGTGGACAAGGGCGACCTGGAGCTCGCACGGCAGGATTACGACGACGCGCTGCGCCGCGCGCCCAACGATGCGGACACGTATCGCAGCCGCGGCTACCTGCAGTTCTACGCCGGCGATTTCGCGGCGGCGGCCGCGGATCTTGTGCGGGTCGTCGCGGCGCAGCCGGACGACGCCTATGCGTTGCTGTGGGCCTATGTCGCGGCGGCTCGGACCGACGCGGCCGGCGCGCGCACGAGCCTCGCGGCCGGCGCTGCGCACGCGGGCGGCGCCTGGCCGCGGCCGGTGATCGATCTCTTTCTCGGTGGGTCGACCGTCGAGGCGACGCTCGCGGCGGCGACGAACCCGTCGCAGCGCTGCGAAGCGCAGTTCTACGGCGGCGAATGGAAGCTCCTGCAAGGCGATCGTGCGGGCGCCGCCGCGGCGCTCAATGCGGCTGTCGGCGGCTGCCCGAAGAGCTTCATCGAGTACAAAGGTGCGCGCGCAGAACTCAAGCGTCTCGGGTGATCATGCTCTAAGGAAAGCACGCGGGCTGCGGCCCGGCGCCGGCGAGCGAGCATTCCGTTGCGGGCGCACCGGCCGGCGGGCTCTGCACCACGAACGTCTTGCCGTTCGAGCACATTACGATCGATTCGCGGTCGTTGCGCGGCATTTCGGCCTTGCCGCGGCATTCCTTGCCGACGAGTGCGCCGAGACGTGCCGCATCCCGCGCGGCCTCGCCGCGCGGCGGGCGAAACCGCGGCCGCCGCGCGGCATGCGCCGGCTGGTGACGCGGCGCAACGCGATGCGTTGCCGGCTTCGCCGGCGCGCCGTATGCCGCCGGCGCGATGCTCACGAGCGCGCCGGCGAGAATGCTGGAAAATATCGGTCGCGCGACGGCGCGCATGCGGCTCGGTCCGTTCTTGTGTCTCGCCGGCCATTCGCGCAGAAATCCTGGCCGCACGCAACCGCCGTCCGCGCCGCCGGTTGCGCGGTGCCGGTCTCTCGGCTAGCTAATTGTTCGAGCATCATCTTTTCCGAAAGACCGCTCTCCCCGTGGCAAGCACGGGGCAAGCCTTTTCGGCGCATGCTCTACGCCGCGCGAGGATGCCCATGAGCCATCAGCACATCGTTGTCGAGACCAGGGGCAAGGTCGGCGTCATCCGCCTCAACCGGCCGGCGGCGCTCAATGCGCTCAACGCGGCCCTGATCGGCGAGCTTTCCGCCGCGCTCGATGCCTTCGAGTCGGATGAAAACGTCGGCTGCATCGTCGTCACGGGCTCCGACAAGGCGTTCGCGGCCGGCGCCGACATCAAGGAGATGGCGACCAAATCGTTTCGCGACGCGTTCATGGGCGACTTTGCGGCCGACTGGGATCGCATCGCGCATGCGCGCAAGCCGGTGATCGCGGCGGTCGCGGGCTTTGCGCTCGGCGGCGGCTGCGAGCTCGCGATGCAGTGCGACCTCATCATCGCGGCCGACAATGCCAAGTTCGGCCAGCCCGAGATCAAGCTCGGCGTCATTCCGGGCATCGGCGGCACGCAGCGGCTCACCCGCGCGGTCGGCAAGGCCAAGGCGATGGATTTGTGCCTCACGGGCCGCATGATGGATGCGGCCGAGGCCGAGCGCGCCGGGCTCGTCGCGCGCGTGGTGCCGCTCGCGAGCCTGATGGACGAGGCGCTGAAGGCCGCCGAGACGATCGCGTCGATGTCGCTGCCGGCCGTGATGGTCGCCAAGGAGGCGGTCAACCGCGCGTTCGAGACGACGCTCGGCGAGGGCGTGCGCTTCGAGCGGCGGGTCTTTCATTCGCTGTTCGCGACCGCGGATCAAAAAGAAGGCATGGCGGCGTTCATCGAGAAGCGGCCGGCGAAGTTCAAGAACGAGTAAAGTGCGCAGGGTGGGCAAAGCGAAGCGTGCCCACCGTCCGGTTCACGTGGGCACGGCGCGTCCCGCGCCCTTGCCCATCCTACGGTTTTGACAGCATGCTGACCGCCGACGAGCTCGAACGTTATGCCCGCCATATCGTGTTGCGCGAGGTGGGCGGGCCCGGCCAGGCCGCGCTCCAGCGCGCGCGCGTGCTGGTGATCGGCGCGGGCGGGCTCGGCGCGCCAGCGCTGCTCTATCTCGCGGCCGCCGGGGTCGGCACCCTCGGCGTGGTCGACGACGACACGGTGTCGCTCTCCAACCTGCAGCGTCAGGTGATCCATGCGACACCCGATATCGGCCGGCCCAAGGTCGAGAGTGCCGCGGCCGCGATCGAACGCCTCAATCCGCATGTCGCGGTCGAGCCGCATGCGGTCCGGCTCGATGCCGCCAACGCGCTCGACATCGTCGCGCGTTACGATCTCGTCGCGGACGGGTCGGACAATTTTGCCACCCGCTACCTCGTGTCGGACGCCTGCTATCTCGCCAAGAAGCCGCTGGTGACTGCGGCGGTCGGGGTCTTCGACGGCACGCTGACGACCATCCGGGCGCACGAGCAGGGCAAGGACGGCCAGCCCAATCCGACCTATCGCTGCCTCTTTCCCGAGCCGCCGCCGGCCGGCACCGTGCCGGCGTGCGCGGAGGCGGGCATTTTGGGCGCGCTCACCGGCGTCATCGGCTCGCTGGCTGCGCTTGAGGTGATCCGCGAGATCGTGGGGTTCGGCGAAGGCCTGGTCGGCCGGCTTTTGATGATCGACACGCGCGCCATACGCTTCGAGACGCTGAGCTACGGGTGGGATCCGGCCAATCCGTTGTCGGGCGAAAAGCCGGCCATCACGGATCTCTCGGCGCATCGATAACTCGTGTCCGGGCGCAGTGCAGCGCCGTCGCGCGAAGTGCGCGCCGCTGCACCACATCCGGGAATACGAGTCAGAATCTACGGACAAGGCCCGATGCAGAACTCGACGCCGTCGCTGTTGCGATAGCGGTTGTCGCCGAGTCGCACGTAGTCGACGCAGTGCCGGCTGCTGGGCGGATCGAGCTTGTCGCGCCGGCAGATGCGCTTGCCGTCGCTGTCCCAGAAGCCGCGCGCCAGCACACCGGAACCTGCGACGACCGCGGTGCCGTCGGGCAGGTGCACGGTGCAGACAAGCTTGCCGGCGAGCTCGCCGGTCGACGCCTTGCCGCACAGCGGCATGCCGACGAGCTCGCGGCGGAAATCGTCGGCGCTCATCGGCTGTGGCGCGACCTTCGGCGTCTTGTCGCCGCAGGCGGCAAGACCGGCTGCGAGGCAGCCGGCCAACGCCGCAGCCTTGAGCAATCGTTTGATGTTCATGTCCCGATCAGCAATCCGAATCAATCGCGCGCGGCGCCAGCATACAATGAATGTCTCTACGCAATGTGACCCAGGCGCGCATGAGGCGAGCTTCGGAACGGAATACGTGTCGTCACAACATCGACGGCAGCACGCGGTCGGGCGGCCGATGGCCGTCCATGAACGCCTGGATGTTGATGATCACTTTCGTGCCCATGTCGACGCGGCCCTCGATGGTGGCCGAGCCCATGTGCGGCAGCAGCACCACCTTGCCGGCTTTGGCGAGCCGCGTGAGCTTGGGATTGACGGCGGGTTCCTGCTCGAACACGTCGAGCCCGGCGCCGGCGAGCTCGCCGCCCTCGAGCATGCGGATGAGCGCGTTCTCGTCGATCACCTCGCCGCGCGCCGTGTTCACGATGTAGGCCTCGCGCCGCATCAGCTTGAGGTGGCGCGCCGAAAGCAGGTGGAAGGTCGCAGGCGTGTGCGGACAGTTGACCGAGATGATGTCCATGCGGGCGAGCATCTGGTCGAGGCTCTCCCAGTAGGTCGCCTCAAGCGACTCTTCGGTCTTCGGGCTGATGCGCCGGCGGTTGTGGTAATGGATCTGCAGGCCGAACGCGCGGGCGCGCCGCGCCACCGCCTGGCCGATACGACCCATGCCGACGATGCCGAGCCGCTTGCCGTAGATGCGGTGACCGACCATCCAGGTCGGGCTCCAGCCCGCCCACTCCTTGCCGACGGTGAGCACCTCCGACCCTTCCACCAGCCGGCGCGGCACCGCGAGGATCAGCGCCATGGTCATGTCGGCGGTGTCCTCGGTCAGCACGCCCGGCGTATTGGTGACCGTGATGCCGCGTTGGAGCGCGCTCGCGACGTCGATGTGATCGACGCCGTTCGAGAAGCTCGCGATCAGCTTGAGCTTGTCGCCGGCATGGCTCAGCAGGGAGGAGTCGATCCGGTCCGTGACGGTCGGCACCAGCACGTCGGCGGTCTTGATCGCCTCGACCAGCGCGGCCTGGCTCAGCGGCTTGTCGTCGAGGTTGAGCCGCGCATCGAACAGCTCGCACATGCGCGTCTCGACGCTGTCGGGCAGCTTGCGGGTGACGACGACGAGCGGTCTCTTGCGGTTCGCCATCTGTCTCTCCCAACGCCCTCGATCACATGCTCGTCCGTTGCGCGGGCGTGACCTGCTCATGCCCGAATGGCAGCGCGCCGCGAACGCGCCAATTCATCCCTCATTAACCCGCTTCATCGACACTGGTTAGGTCGACTTCGGGGGCGGGCGCGGGCGGCGATTTCGGTCCCTCTCTATCAGATGGTCCGGACAAGACAAAGAGCCTGATCTTTCCAACGGGAGCGTCGTCGCGAGCCTTCCGACTGCCGCCAGGCGGTCCGCGCCTCGCCGGTGCATCCAAGACATGCAATGCGGGTTGAGATGCCGAAAGGACGCGGAACCTTGGGGGCAAAACTGATCGGTCTGCTGGCGGCGCTGGTGATCACGCCGGCGGTTGCGGCGCCGCAGGCGGACGGACAGCCGGGGCCAAGCAGCGGCCTGCCGGTACCACGCTTCGTGAGCATCAAGTCCGAACGCGTCAACGTGCGGTCCGGCCCGAACCGCGAGAACCAGGTCGACTGGGTCTATACGCGGGTCGGCCTGCCGGTCGAGATCATCGGCGAATACGACAATTGGCGGCATATCCGCGACTGGGAAGGCTCCGAGGGCTGGGTGCTGCATTCGCTCCTGTCCGGCAAGCGCACCGCGCTCGTCGCCGCCGTCGCCAAGAAGGTGGACGATGTCGTGGCGATCCGCTCCTCCGCGGACCCCAAGAGCGCCGTCACGGCGCGGCTGCAATCGGGCGTGCTCGCGACGGTCAAGCGCTGCGACGGCCAGTGGTGCCGCATCTCGGGCCAGGGCTTCGACGGCTGGATCGAGGAGGAGCGCCTGTGGGGCGTCTATCCGGGCGAGAAGGTCGAATAGAACCCGCATCGAATACGTTCCGCTGGAACGTGCGCTTGCGATCGATGCCGTGCAGACCCGCCGTATTCACATCACCGGTGCGTCGGGCTCGGGCGTGACCACGCTCGGCCGCGCGCTCGCCGATGCGCTTGCGCTGCCGCACCACGACACGGACGACTATCTCTGGCTTCCGACCGCGCCGCCCTATCGCAAGCTGCGCCCCGCGGGCGACCGCCTGCGGCTGATGCAGGAGGTATTCCTGCCGCGTGCCGATTGGGTGCTGAGCGGCGCCCTCGACGGCTGGGGCGATGCGCTCATGGCGCGCTTCGACGCCGTCGTCTTCCTGCAGGCCCCGAACGAGGTCCGCATCGCGCGGCTACGCGATCGCGAGACACGGCATTTCGGCGCCGAGGCGGTGGCACCGGGCGGCTGGCGGCACGCCGAGACGGAGGAGTTCATCGACTGGGCGGCGCACTACGAGGACGGCACGCGCGAGGGCCGCTGCCTGGCGCGGCAGGAGGCATGGCTCGCGATGCTGCCATGCCCGGTGGTTCGGCTCGACGGCATGCGGCCGACACGCGACCTCGTCCGTGAGGTCGCGACGGCAATCGGCGTCGAGTGACGTTCGGGGTCGAGGCCGGTTTCAGCGCATCCGCTTGAGGCGAACCACCACGTCGACGCGGGCGATCTCGAAGCCTTCCGGGGCGGCCGGCATCTTGCCGACGATCGCCTCGGCGCCCGGAATGTCGACCAGCGCGTTGTCACCCTCGATGAAGAAGTGGTGGTGCTCGGTGACGTTGGTGTCGAAATAAGTCTTCGAGCCGTCGACCGCGACCTGGCGCAGCAGGCCGACCTCGGTGAACTGGTGCAGGGTGTTGTAGACGGTGGCGAGCGATACCGGAACCTTGGCCTTGGAGGCCTCCTCGTACAGCATCTCGGCCGTGAGGTGGCGATCGCCCTTGGCGAACAGGATCCAGCCGAGCGCCATGCGCTGGCGGGTCGGCCGCAGGCCGACATCGCGCAGCATGCTCTTCACGTCGTGCCACGGGCAGCCGGTGAGGTCCGCACGCATGGCCGCCTGCGGCGCGGCCTCGGCCGGCACGACAAGGGATCGGCTCACGATCGGGGCACGCGGTTGCATATCGAATACGCCTTCATCTGCGGCCAGTATCGACAGCCGCCAAGCGGCCGCCGGAACGGATTGTTTCAAATGTAATCATATGCCGCGCGGCCACGATTTGCAACCGCCCAGCGGTGCGGGAGGGGGGCGTCAGGGGCGCGCCAGCGGCGCCTCAAGGGGTGCGCCAGAGGCGGCGGGCGCGCCCCGGCCCAACGGCTATGTTGCACTTCGGACGGGCGGACAATACGTCCCATGGAGTTGCGCCGCGGCGGCGCGGGCCTTTGCTCCCGCCCCGGCCGGTGTGTTAGGGAATCGATCGCGACCGTCGGTCGCGCAGGGGGGTAGCTGCCTCGCAGCGAGGACGGAGACGGAATGACCAGTCGGCCTTCGACTTTCGATTATCAAGCGCTTCTCGCCTGCGGGCGCGGCGAGATGTTCACCGAAGGGCCGCAGCTGCCGCTGCCGCCGATGCTGATGTTCGACCGCATCTCGGA
>DASXCK010000396.1:0-21732 GCA_036491235.1 Xanthobacteraceae bacterium
CATTGTTGAAGAAGATGACGCCTGCGGCGCAGCTCGTGTCGCAGGGCTCGCACAGCAGGGCGCCGACGATCGCGTCATGGCCGCGCGGCTCGTTCACGGCGAAGCCGCGATAATCGTCGAACGCCTCGGCGAACCGCCGGCGCCGCTCCGCGAGCGGTCCGGTTCCGAGCGGCGGGCCGCCCGCGACAATCACCCGCGTCGGCTCGCCCTCGGTGTGGCTGTCGATCACCCGCATTGTTGAATCATCCCGACGGTTTGTCGCGACGATAGCCGATCCGGAAAGGGATCGCAGCGGGCTGCGGGCCTCACCCGCCGCGAAACACCGCCTCGATGTTGTTGCCGTCGGGATCGAGCACGAACGCGGCGTAGTATCCGGGCGGAAATCCCTGCTTGGGGTCGCGCAAACCCGGTGCGCCGTTGTCTTCCGCGCCGGTCGCGAGAGCGGCGGCGTGGAAGGCGTCAACCTCGGCGCGGCTCTTCGCCGTGAACGCGGTGTGTTGCTTGACGCCGTGCGGATGGAATCGATCGAGCCAATAGACCGGATAGTCGACGCCGTAGGCGATGCCGTCGGCACCGCCTTTCATCTCCATCACGCGCCGCAGACCGAGCGCCCCGAGCGCGGCATCGTAGAATTTTGCCGCCTTGGCCATGTCGCTCACGCCGATGCCCGTATGATCGATCATTGAGTCCTCACAACTGATGTTTGTTCAACAGACACGCATTGTTCGAGCATGATCTTCTCCGAAAGCCGCTACCCACCCCGGATCAAGTCCGGGGCAGGCATTTTCGCGATCATGGTACAATTACGTAAGAGCAACGCCGGCCGCGTTCAACGCGGCCGGCGCGACGGTTCCATCGCCTGCTTGATGATCGCTCAGGCGAGCTTGCGCCGGCGCTCGAGCTCGGCTTCGCTCGGCGCGGCGAGCTGGAAATCGCCGGTCTTGACGGCGCCGTCGGGAACATAGTTCGCCACGATGACGCCGGTCGGGAACGCGCGCGATCCGGCGAGCTTCAGTCCGGTCGGCGGCGCGCCGTCGCCGAACAGGCGCTTGCCCTTGCCGAGCACGACCGGAAAGATCAGCACGCTGAACTCGTCGACGAGGCCGGTCTGCCATAGCGTCTGCAGCAGCTCGCTCGAGCCTTGCACCAGAAGGTCGGGCCCGTCCTCGCGCTTGAGTTGCTGCAGCGCCGCGACCACGTCGTCGCCGAGGAGCCGGCTGTTCTGCCAGGCGAGTTTCGGCTTCGACCGCGACGCGACGTATTTGGTGATCCGGTTGAACGTGCCGGCGATCGGGTCGTTCGGGTCGGTGACGTAGGGCCAGTGCGCCGCGAAGATGTCATAGGTCTTGCGGCCGAGCAGGAGGTCGAACGGCCGGCCAAAGATCTCGCCCATCGCGCCGCCGAGCTCGGGATCGAAGTGCGGCGGGAGCCAGCCGCCGAACCGGAAACCGCCGGTCGGGTCTTCCTGCGGGCCGCCCGGCGCCTGCATCACGCCGTCGAGGCTGGTGAAGGTCGCGACGATTATCCTGCGCATGTTGGCCTCCGGCCCGCGTGTGGTTGCGATGGCCCAAGGACGTGACGCCAGGCCGGGCCCCGACAAGGGCGGGAAAGAAGTTCTTGACCGGTGCGTCAGCGCTCCTTGCCCCGCGCGCGGAGAGAGAGCAGGGCAGCAGGTGCGGTCACTTGCGCGTCGCGCCGCGCCTCGATCCTCTCGGCCGCCGAACGGCTCGTATCTTGCCGCTGCTGGCGCCGCCGCAGAAGAACCGATCGCGGCCGTCGGACTCGAGGCCCGACACGGCGACGCCGGGCGGCATCTCGAGGCGCTCAAAGACCTCGCCGGTGCGCGGGTCGATGCGGCGCAGGTCGCTCTCGTCGCCCTCCCACGTCGCGTGCCACAGCTCGCCGTCGACCCAGGTGACGCCGGTCACCATGCGGTTCGACTCGATGGTGCGGAGGATGGCGCCGGTCGCGGGATCGATCTGGTGAATCTTGCGGTTGCGGTGCTGCCCCATCCACAGCGTCCCTTCGGCCCAGGCGAGCCCGGAGCCACCGCCGGCGGGCGCCGGAATCGTGCTCAGCACCTCGCCGGTCTTCGGATCGATCTTCTGGATGCGCTCATCGGCGAGCTGAAACAGGTGGCGGCCGTCGAAGGCCGTCCCGGCATGGGCGGCGACGTCGATCGAGCGCACGGGATTGCCGCTCGTAGGATCGAAGGCATTGAGCTTGTCGTCGGATGCAAACCAGACGTGGTCGCCGTCGAAGGTGACGCCATTCACCCGCGCGGCGCCCGGAAAGGGACCGTACTCGTGGAGGATCTCGGCGGCTGATCGTTTCATGGTCGCGTCCTGGCGCATGTCGTGGTGAACTCTGCTCGCGGCCATCAATAACCCCCCGGCAGCGGCGCCGGGAGTAACAAGGTCGTCGCGAATCCGGGCAGCGGCGGCGTCATCCAGCGGCGCGCCCGGGCGCGGCCGAGCGGCGCCACCTTGCCGGCGGCCGACAGCGTGTCGAGGGCGCGCTGCACGGTGCGCTGGCTCGCGCCGAGCGCCAGCGCGAGTGCCGACGTCGACCACGCCTCGCCGTCGGCGAGGAAGGCGAGCACCTCCGCGTGCGGCTCGGCGAGGGGCGGCGCCAGCACCACGACCTCGCGGGCGTGGCGCGGCGCCAGCGCGAACCCGCGCGGCGTCGCGTTCACGCCGGCGAGCGTCCGCAGCAGCTTGCGCAGCCGTCCGATCTCGACGCGCAGCCGCGCGCGATGCGATTCGTCGGCATGCTTGCCGCGGAATGCGCGCGTGACCAGCGTGTCGCGCGGCACGTCGGCGGGCCATGCCTCGGCGAGCGCACGCGCCAGCGCAAACAGCACCGGCCGGGTCGCGAGCGAGACCACCGTGCCGGCGGTGCGCACCGCGTGGCGGCACGCGTCGACGACGAGCGCGCGCGAGCCGAGCAGGGCTTCGACGTCGCGCAGCAGGAGGGTGCGCGTCTCGCCGCGCGCGAGCAGCCGCGCCGCCGGCGTGTCCAATACGCGCGATGTACTCTCTACCTCGGCGAGCAGCGCCGGGATGGCGGCCTGGCGCGCGGCGTGCTCGGCTCGTGCCAGTGCGGCGCGCGCCGCCTTGGTGCGCAGGCGGCGGATCGCGATGCCGGCGACGACCAGCTCGTGGGCGGCGCGCCGCGCCGGCGGGAAGGGCGCGGGATCGAGCGCCGCGAGCGCGCGCTCGGCGTCGTCGAGGCGCCCGATCAGGAGGAGACGGCGGACCGCAAGATGGCGCGCATGCGCGGCGTTGATGCGGTCGCCATGCGCCGCGAGGGTCGCGCGTGCCGCGTCGAGCTCGTTGGCGGGCCACGCGAGGTCGCGCGACACCAGCGCGATCTCGGCCTGCGCCACGATGCAGCGCGCACGCGCGACGGCCTCGCGCGGACCAAAGGCGCGCGCGGCCGTGCGCAGCAGCACCTTTGCGCGGACGAAATCGCCGAGCTGCGCCATCGCGATGCCGCGCAGCGCGAGCGCAGGCGCATCCTCGCGCAGCGCGACCCGCTTGAGCGCGCCGAGCGGGTCGCCCGCCGCCAGTGCCCGCGCGGCGGCGGTGATCAGCGAGTCCATCGGAATCCCGTCACACTTGTCACTCCCGGGGTGGGGCGTCCGCTCCTTAGGTTATCTCACACCAAATGGGCGTCGTCGTGCGTGCGGCGCGACGACCACACGACGGAGAGAACCGATGACGACCCACGAAATTGTTGCGAGGCGCGCGCCGCATGCGCCCGCCCGCGATGTGGCCAACTGGCTGGGCCTCGCGGCCATGCCGACCTTCGCCGGCATGGCGCTGTTGACGGGCGCCTTCGGCGGCCCGTCAGACATGCTCTGCGCCATGATTCAGGGCGCGTCACCGCTGAGCGGAATGGTCCCGATGTATCTGCTGATGAGCGCCTTCCATTCGGGGCCCTGGCTGCGGCTGACGCTCGGCAAATCGCGAGACACGTTCGAAGAGTGCCGGCGGTACCGCGCGGCCATTTGCGCGGGCGCGGCGTCCGGGACATATTCCGCCACGCGCGTGGAGGGGCGGCGTGACGGAAGGTGAATGCCGATGATGCAGAGCAGGAGACAATTTTCGCGGCGCGGGCTGTCGTTCGTTGCGGGTCTCGTCGTCGCGCCGGCCGCCCTTGCGCAATCGAATGCTCCCACCGCGGCGGCGCGGCTGTCGAAGCCGGGGCGCGAGGAGGAGGCGCTGCGCGCCCGCACCGGCACCTGGGACGTCGTGGCGACGATGTGGCCGACCCCGGACGCGGCGCCGGTCGTCACGCGCGGCGTGATCGCGGAGCGCAGCATGATCGGGCCGTTCCTGCAGGAGATCATGCATCCGGCCGCCGGCGCCGCGGTGCCGGATTTTCGCCGTCTCGACTACCTCAACTACGATCGCGTGGAGGGGCGGTGGAAATACGTGTCGATGGACACGCGTTTCCCGGTCAGCATCATGCCGGCCTGGAGTTTCGAGCCGGCGACGGAGGATCGCATCACGCTCCAGTTCAACCCGCAGGCTTTCGTCGGCTTCGGACCCGAGGTCGAGGGCCGCTTCATGGCCTCCGACATGGTGGTCGCATGGCGCGATGCGGAGCATGAAACGAAGGAGCAGCACGTGACCATGGCGGACGGCACAGGGCGCCGCTGGTTGTTCGTGCGCTATGAATACGGCCGGCGGAAGTGACGCTCACGCTTTGACCAAGTGCATGACGACGCCCACGGCGGCGCCGATGAACAGCAGCAGGCACACGGACGTCTGGATGAAGAAGCCGGGCAACCGTTTCTCGGCGGCTTGGCGATATCCGACGTAATACACGACCCGGCCCGCGACCCAGACGAGGCCGAGCGCCGCGGCGCCGATATCGCTCAGGTAGATGGCGCACAGCCACAGCGGCACCAGGAAGGTCGGCATCCATTCGAGCATGTTCTGATGGACACGGAAGATGCGCTCGAAGTCGGGATTGCCGGTGATTGCCGGGTGCTTGATGCCGTACCTGCCGCGCGCCACGGCGACGCGCGTCGCCAGGAAGAAATAGAGCGCGATGGCGAGCAACGTGACGACGGCGGTGTAGGTCGGCATATCGGTTTCTCCGTTATCGCTGCGTCGTCTCAAACGACCTGGTTGAGCAACTGCGTCTCGCCGCGCCGGAGCCGATCGAGGTTCTCCTGCATGATGGCGAGGACATTGTCCTCATAGCGGCAGGTTTCGCCTGCCGTGTGCGGCGTGATGAGGACGTGCTCCATCGCCCACAGGGGAGAATTTTCGGCCAACGGTTCCTCCACGGTCACGTCGATGCCGGCGCCCTTGATCCGGCGCCGTTCCAGCGCCGCGACAAGGGCCGGCTCGTCGACGACGCGGCCGCGCGCCGCGTTGACGAGGTAGGCGGTCGGCTTCATGCGGCCGAGCGCGGCGGCGTCGATCAGCTTCTCGGTCTCGGGCGTGAGCGGGCACGTGAGGGCGACGAAGTCGGCCTGCGCCAGCAGCACCCCGAGCTCCGACATGCCGTGCACCGCATCGGCGGCGCCGGCGCCGGCGCGCGGATCGCGGCGGATGCCGAGCACCCGCATGTCGAAGGCCTTTGCGAGCTGGGCGAGGCGTCCGCCGATCTGGCCGAGGCCGACGATCAGCAGCGTCTTGCCGCCGAGCTCGTCCTCGCGCCCGCTGAGATCCCCGATCATGCCGCGCCAGATGCGCTTCGCCTGGTTGTCGCGCGCCTCCGGCAGGCGGCGGGCGAGGGCGAGGATCAGCGCCATCACGTGCTCGGAGACCGCGCGGGCATTCACGCCGCGCGCACTCGCGAGCCGCACGCCGTGCCGCGCCAGCGCGTCGCGCGAGAACTGGTCGGTGCCGGCGCCGATCGACTGGATGAAGCGCAGCCGCGGCGCGCGGGCGAGGAGCTCGTTGCGCCACAGGCCGGAGACCACCAGCACGTCGGCCTCGCCGATCCGCCGCTCCAGCGCGGCGGCGTCGCGCACCTCGAAGCAATCGATCCCGCTGCCGAGCGCCAGGAAGCGCTCGTGCAGGCGATAGGCCACGTGCGCGAAGCAGATGGCGAGTTTGTGTTTTGCTGGAAGCATGTTTTCACCCGAAAAAAAAACTCATCATGGCCGGGCATAGCCGGTCAAAGAACGGCGTCGCTTCGCTCGCCTATGTCCCGGCCATCCACGTCTTTGCCGCAGAAAGAGGAAGGCGTGGATGGCCGGGACAAGCCCGGGCATGACGGAGTCATTTATCTTCTATCTTCCTTCTCGTATCTTGCGCACGAGCTCCGCGACCTGCGTCGGCGCGGCGCCCTTGATGCGGGCGTTGGGCCGCGTGCCGCCGAGGAACGCGACGGCGAGCAGGATCTCGTCGGGCCGCGGCGCGTCCGGCAGCGCGATCGTCATGGTATCCATCGCGTCGTAGTCCCAGCCGTCCTCGAGCCCGCCGAAGATGATGTCGATCGGGCTGCCCGCGCCGCCGACCTTGGCGTTGCCTGGAATGAGCGCCGGGCCGCCGCCGGCGCCCTGGCGCATGGCGAGGCCGAGACGCACATGGATCATGCTGGCGCCGTGCTCGAGGTCGCCGGCGGTGCCGACGAGAGCGGCCTTGCCGTAGCCGCGCGGGGCGAAAGGCTCGAGCGCCGACAGCGCGCGTGCCGTGAGCACCTCGCCGGCCTTGAACGACAGGTCGACGAGATCCGTGAAGTCGTCGATCGGCGGCTGGCCGGCGTGCGGGTTGCGTAAAGTCCCGCACGCCGCGACCCGCCGGCAGGGCGTCGCGAGCGCGCGGCCGCCTTCGCTGAGCACGTCCTGGCTGATGACGGTGACCTGTCGAAACATCATGTCGGCTCCCGCGACCGCTGCCGGCCGGGCCGACGATATCACTTCGCGGCCGCGATGATCTCGACCTCGACCAGCACCTCGGGCTTGATGAGCTGGGTGACGACCTGCAGCATGAAGGCCGGGCGCACGTCGCCGAGGACCTCGCCGCGGATTCTTGCATAGGCCGGAATGTCGCGCGCATCGGTGAGCGAGGTCGTGACCTTCACGAGATCGGCGGTCGTCATGCCGGCCGTCGCGAGCGCCGCCAGGATGTATTTCCAGGCGAGCCGGGTCTGCGCCTCGATGCCCGCCGGAATGCTGCCGTCCTCGGCAACGCCCGGCGTGCCCGAGGTGTGCAGCCAGCGCAACCCGGACGCCGTCTCGATCGCGTCGCTGTAGCGGCCGATGTGCTTTGCGGCGCCGACGTCGCGGATGGTGTGGTTCATGGCGGGGTTCCTTTCAGCGGGCCGGGCCCCTGTTCGACGATCGAGGGCTGTCGCGCGCGACGATAGAGGAGGGCGGCCGCTTTTGCTTCGACCGTGACCGTGGGGTGGCGGGACGCCCGGCGCGCCATGACGATTGACAGTCGTCCCATATATGGGAAATGATCCCGAATATGGATGGCGTCACCCCGGGGGCGGACGATCGGCTGGCGGAGCGGCTCAAAACGCTCCGCGCCGAGAAGGGCCTGTCGCTGCAGGAGCTCGCCGTGCGCAGCGGGGTGAGCCGGGCGACGCTGTCGCGCATCGAGAACGGCGAGGTGAGCCCCACGGCGGAAACGCTGGGCGCGCTCGCGGCGGTCTATGCGATGACGATCTCGCGGCTGCTGGCGCCGGCCGAGCGGCCGTTCGCGGCCTTGATCGCGCGCGAGCAGCAGAGCGTGTGGCACGATCCGCGCCATGGATTCACCCGCCACGTCGTCTCGCCGCCGAGCGGGGCGCTCTCGGTCGAGGTCGTCCGCGGCGAGATCGCCGCGCATCAGAAGATTGCCTACGAGAAGCCGCCGGTCGCCGGCCTGGAGCATCACCTGATCATGTTGAGCGGCGCGTTGACGGTAACGGTCGAGGGCGTGGCGCACGCGCTCAAGCCGGGCGATTGCTTGCGCTATCGGCTGTTCGGCTCCTCGCGTTTCGAGACGGGCCGGTCGGCGGCGTCCTATCTCATCGTGCTGGCTTGAGTGGGGATCACGCGCGGGGGGCGCCAATGGAACGCATCAGGATCCAGGTTGTCGCGCGCGAGGACTTCGCGGCGGTCGAGGCGAGCCTCGCCGAGATCGTCGCGGACGGCGTCAACGGCGGCGCGGCCATCAGCTTCATGCAGCCGTATTCGCGCGACGACGGCCTGCGCTTCTGGCGCGACGAGGTCTTTCCCGACGTCGCGAGCGGCAGGCGGGTGCTGTTCGTCGCATATCTCGACGACGCGCTCGTCGGGACCGTGCAGATGGACGTTACGTTGCGGCCCAACCAGCCGCATCGCGGCGAGGTCGCAAAAATGGTCGTGCATTCGCGGGCGCGCCGCCAGGGCGTGGGGCGGCGGCTGATGCTGGCGCTCGAGGCGCACGCGCGCGCGATCGGCAAGACGCTGATCACGCTCGATACGCGCACCGGCGACAAGGCCGAGCAGCTTTATGGCTCGCTCGGCTTTCGCACCGCGGGGGTCATTCCGAACTACGCCTACGATCCCGACGGGCGCGCGCGGCACGGCACGACGTACATGTACAAGGAGATCTGACGGAAAGGCACGTCATTGCGAGGCGCGCGTAACGCGGCGAAGCAATCTCGGTCCGCGAACGCATGCCTTGCGGATCGAGGTGGCTTCGTCGCTTTGCTCCTCGCGATGACGGAGTGGATTTCTTCGCGCTGCAGCACGGGCCTCAGCTACGCCGAAAGCGCATGTGATCTTCGCTTCATCGCCGTTGACACCTGCGGCGATTTGTCCGGAAACTCTCTCATCAAGCCGTGACGGGTATCCATCGTGCGGCGGATGCCCCGTGCTGTCACGGCGACAGGGAGGGCGTCGTGAACAAGAATTTTATGTACGTCATGGCCGGGCTGGTGCTCGGCATCGTGCTCGGGGTCGCGAGCTTCTACTCGTTTCCCGACCGCGCGACCGCGTTCGAGGTCGCCAAGTACATGTCGCTGGTCAGCGCGATCTTCCTCAAGCTGATCAAGATGATCATCGGCCCGCTGGTGTTCTCGACGCTGGTGGTCGGCATCGGCCACATGGGCGACGCCGCGACCGTCGGACGGGTCGGCGCCAAGACCATGGCGTGGTTCATCTGCGCTTCGATCGTCTCGCTGCTGCTCGGCCTCCTGATGGTCAACATCCTGCAGCCGGGCGTCGGCATCACGATCGCGGACCAGGCGCAGACGACGGCCAACCTCTCGACCGCCGCGTTCAGCGTCGAGAACTTCGTCGACCACATCGTGCCGACCTCGATCTTCAAGGCGCTTGCCGACGGCGAGATCCTGCAGATCGTGGTGTTCTCGATCTTCGCGGGCGTCGCGCTGGTCGCGCTCGGCGAGCGCGGCCGTCCGCTGCTCGAGATCGCCGACAACATCGCGCACGTGATGCTCAACATCACCGGCTATGTGATGAAGCTCGCGCCGATCGCGGTGTGCGCCTCGGTCGCTTCCGTCATCACCAAGTCGGGCCCGGGCATCCTGCTCAACTTCGCCAAATTCCTCGGCGGCTTCTATCTCACGCTGGCGGTGTTGTGGGCGATCCTGATCGGGGTCGGCTTCCTCACCATCGGCGGACGCATGCCGGAGCTGATCCGGCGCATGTACGAGCCGTTCCTGCTGGCCTTCTCGACCGCGAGCTCGGAGGCGACCTATCCGAAAATCCTCGAGCAGCTGGAGAAATTCGGGGTGTCGAAGAAGATCGCGAGCTTCGTGCTGCCGCTCGGCTACTCGTTCAACCTCGACGGCACCATGGCGTACTGCACCTTCGCGAGCATCTTCATCGCGCAGGCCTACGGCATCAACATGCCGTGGTCGACGCAGCTCGCGATGGCGGCGGTGCTGATGCTCACCTCGAAGGGCGTCGCCGGCGTGCCGCGCGCCTCGCTCGTGGTGATCCTGGCCACGCTCAAGCAGTTCGGCATTCCGGAGGCGGGGCTGCTGCTCATCCTCGGCATCGACCAGTTCCTCGACATGGGCCGCAGCGCCACGAACGTGATCGGCAACTCGCTCGCCGCCTCGGCGGTGGCGAAGTTCGAGAACGAGTTCGGCCCCGCGACGGACGCGGCGCCGCCCGCGCCCGAGGTCGTCGCGAAGCCCGCGATGGCCTGACCACCCGTGGAAGCGACCGGACGCGCCCGCGCGCGTCCGGCACCCACATGCACCCGGGGAGGATCGCATGAACAGGACCATCGCGTTCACGGTCGCGGCCGTCGTCGGCCTGCATTGGCTCGCGGCATCGCGTGCCGGCGCCGAAGATCTCAACGGCGGCGCCGATCTCAAGGCGCCGCCGCCCGCCACCGAAGCGAACACGCCGGAGACGCTCACCGGCACGCTCAAGAAGGTGCACGACACCGGCGCGGTGACGATCGGCTACCGCGAGGCGTCGTTTCCGTTCTCGTTCGTGCGGCCCGGCGCGAAAGAACCGCTCGGCTACTCGATCGACCTCTGCGGCGGCGTGGTCGAGGAGATTATCCGTGAACTCAACGGCAAACCGACCCGCATCGCCTACCTGCCGGTGACGTCGGACACGCGCATCGATGCGGTCAAGTCCGGCCAGGCCGACCTCGAATGCGGCTCGACCACCAGCAACACCGATCGGCAGAAGAGCGTCGCGTTCTCGCCGATCATCTATGTCGCGGGCACCAAGATCATGGTCAAGCGCGGCTCCGGCATCGGCTCCTACCGCGACCTGCGCGGCAAGACGCTGGTGGTGACGTCGGGGACGACCAACGAGGCCGCGATGCGGCAGCTCAACGACAAGTACAAGCTCGGCATCACGATCGTGGCGGCGCGCGACCACGACGAGAGCTACGCGATGCTCGCCGGCGGCAAGGCGGACGCGTTCGCGACCGACGATGTGCTGCTCTACGGCTTCATCGCGGCGAAGAAGGCGGAGGCGACCATGCAGGTCGTGGGCGATTTCATCACCTACGAGCCCTATGGCCTCATGTTCCGCCGCGACGATCCGCAGATGGCGGCAGCGGTGACGCGGGCGCTCACGCTGATGGCGCGCCAGCACGCGCTCGCCGATATTTATACGCGCTGGTTCCTGCAGCGCGCGCCGACCGGCGAGCTGCTCAATCTGCCGATGAGCGTGCAGCTCGTCGAGGTTTTTCGCGGCATGGGCGAGGAGGATTGAACCTCACGTCGTCATCCCCGGACTTGTCCGGGCCATCCACGTCTTCCTTTGGTGCCGCAAAGACGTGGATGGCCGGGACAAGCCCGGCCATGACGGCATTTATTATCTGGCCTCTCCGACGCCCAACTTCACGCCACGCACCTCCTGCGCAGTCGGCGCGCGCGGGCCGCCGGGCTGGGTGATGGTCAGCCGGATGGCCAAGCGGCCGTCATGGATCGCGCTCGCGGGCACTGGCAGCGTGTAGGTGCCGGCGCGCTGGCCGGGACGCGCGCCGAACGGCGAGAGGGTGCCGAGCGGCTGGCCAGCCGCTGTCGTGATATCGACCACGTGGCCCTTGGCTAGCGTCCCGAGCTGCACCTCGATGAAGGCGGTCTCTCCGGCACCGAGTGGATGGGGCAACGACAGCGTCAACGCCTGCGCCGGCGTCGCGTTCTGCGCCGCCACGTCCGCGGCCGGCAGCGCGAGCAGCATCAGCGCGGCCGCCGCGCGACGCATCGTGGCTACAAAGTTCCGACCGACACCGCACGAAGCGTCGGCGCCGGGCCGCGGCGGCCGCGCGAGGGGGCGACGCGGATGTCGAGTGTCGCGTTGGCGGCGGCGCCGAGCTTGGTGAAGGCCGGCAGCGCCTTCGGCAGCGGGACCGCGAAGGTCGTATCCCGGCTCATGTTCATGCCCGGCATCGTCGGGCCGAAGAACGCGACCGTGCCCGCATAATAGGGCGTGTCCGGCCCCGCGCTGGTGACGCCGGGCGGCGCATTGACCAGGACGTCGAACTCGCGCGCCGTTGCGAGGCCGCTCGGGCGCGGCAGCGTCACCTGCGCGATCAGCGGCCGCGGCGCCGTGGCGGCGAGGTGGCTCTCGATGGCGGCGCGCGGGACCGTGACGGTGCCGCTATTGTTGTTGATTGCGGCCGTGAGGGCCGCCGGCCGGTTGACGGCAACCGGCGCGCTCGGCTGCCGCACGACGTCCTCGCCGAATCCCGGCTCGTAGTCGTAGTCAAACACGTCGGTGCCGAGGTAGTCGCCCGCCTTGCTGTCCGGGCCGATCGGCTTGCCGGCGCCGTCGACGTAGAACAAGAACGGCTCCTCCGAGAAGGTCTTGAGGTCGTCGCCCGCCGGCAGATAGGGCAGCTTCCGCGCCTGCTGCTTGCGCGTCCACACGTCCCACAGCCGATCCATGTTGGAATGGTGCAGGAAGAAGATCGGGTCGACCGGCGAGAGGAAGTTGGTCATGTTGCCGTAGGGACCGGGATCGAGCGGCCCGACGCCGCCGATATAGTTGTGCACGTTGTTGTGCGGCATGCCCTCGAGCACCGAGAAGCTGCCGGGGGCTGCGTTGTGCGACGCCGCTTTCGAGCTGGTGAAGCTCAGGTACGCGGTCGGGTTGTTGAAATCGGTCGCCTGCAGGCCGCCGTTGATCACGAAGGGCGAGCAGTCGTAGGCGGTCTGGGTATCGAGCGCCGCGTTGTCACGCGAGAGATAGCGCGCGCCGCAGGTGATCGCGAAAGCCTCGTTGCCGGAAATGCCGGCCTGCACGTTCGGGTCGGGATCGTAGCCGGTCACGTCGTTCCAAACCTTGTCGAACTCGGTATAGCCGCGCGCGTTGAGCTGAGCGACCTGGGCGGGCGTGAGGGTGTTCCAGTAATTCGTCAGCGGCGTTTTGAGGAAGGACGTGAACTTGGCGAGGTTGCCGGTGAAGGGCTCGTACGCCTTGTCGGTCGGCGCCAGCACACCCTCGAACATCTGCTCGGGGATGCGCGGCAGCTGTGTCCAGTCCCAGTAGGGCAGCGCGAAGGTCTCGTCGCCGCTCAACGCCCGGATGGTGCGCTCGAAGAAGCCGAGATAGCCGCGGTGCCAGACGTAGAACCACCAGTTGCCGTGCGGGCAGTCCATCAAATGGATGAAGGCATTGCGAAACCAGTTCTGCGGATGGTCGGCCGGCAGCTTGAGCATCGCCTCGATGCCTTTGGCGTAGCTCGCGAGCGCCTTCTGCCCCGCCGGGCTGGTGACGTTGTGGCGGGTGTATTTCGCGGCCGCGCCCGCCCGCGCGGGCGGCCAGGCCGCAGCACCTGCCGCCGCCGCAGCGGTGACGAGGAAGTGGCGGCGGGTGTGACGAAAACCGATCGAGCGCATGATGGCAGCCCCCCAATGTGGCGCAACACTATGACGCGCGCGCCTTGCGACCGCAACCTGCGGACGCTGCGCGTTGCTCACCCCACGGACGGCCGCAGCAGCACCTGATCGCTCAGCCAGGCGTTCTCGGACCGCACGACGGCGAAGCCGGCGCGGGCCGCGAGCGGCGCGAACCCGGCGAGGCCGCGCGGAAACAAGCGGATGCGCGATTGCGCGATCACGCGCCGGCGCATCTCGTCGGCGCGTGTCACCGATCCGGCGACGAGGCGCGCGCCCGCCCCGTCGGCGCGCAGCGCCGCGAGGTTGGCGATGATCGCGTCGTCGCTGCCGTATTCGAACAGTGCGCCCTCCGAGGAAGCCGCGACGATCGCGCCGGCGGCGACGAGCGTGCGGACGAGCTCGGCGAGCGGCGCAACGGTGTTCCAGTCGTAGGGCGCGTGGTGCCACGCGATGTCGCGGCCGTGCAGCGGCCGGCCACTTGCCGTGAGCGCCGCGAGCGCGTTGGCGCCGAAGGCAGGCCCGTCCTGGTCGCCATCGAGCACATGCACCGTGATGCGGCGCGCGAGCAGCGCGGGATGGTCGCGCGCGAGCAGGATCAGTGCATTGAGGCTGTCGAGGGCAGGGCCGCCGCCGATGTCGACGAGCGCGAGCGGGGCGCTCGTGTCGGCACGCAGATGCTCGACCAGCCCCTCGGCCAGGAGGCGCGCCACTTGCTGCATGCGCAGGCGCATCAGGCGGACATGCGGCGCGGCAGCGACGCGGCGGTCCATCGGCGTGTTCCACGGCGCCACCAGGTTGTCGGGGCCGAGCTTCATCACGTAGGTGCTGAGCCCGTCGAGGAAGCCGCCCTGAAGCTCGAAAACCGAACGGACGAGCCGCGACTGCCGCGCCGCCGCGCGCAGCAGCAGGCGCATGACGAACGTCGGAATGAACCGGCGGCTGCGCTCGTCGGCAACGAAAGCGTCGTGCAGCGCGCGCGACGCGGCCGGGTCATCCGGCACCGCGAAACGCGGATCGGTGAGGTCGATCACCGGCAGGTCATACCCCTCGCGCGTCCTCGCGGTCAGCATGGGGGCAGACACCGAGCTTCCATCTCGCGGCTCGGGCGACGACTCACGCCGCGGCGTCCTTCAGCGCCTGGATATCGACCTTCGTCATCTTCATCATCGCGGCCATCACGCGCCCGGCGCGGGCGCCGGTCATGAGATCGGGCAGGCCGGCGTAATTGATCTGCCAGGAGAGGCCGAAGCGGTCCTTGAGCCAGCCGCACACATTATAGCTGCCGCCGTCGCCGAGCGCGGTCCACAGCCGATCGATGTCCGCCTGCTCGGTGCAGTCGACCATGAGCGAGAAGGCTTCGCTCAGCCGATACGCCGGACCGCCGTTGAGCGCCGTGAAGCGCCGCCCCTCGAGCTCGAAGGCGACGACCATGGCGCTGCCCTTCGGTCCGGGTCCGGCGTCGCCATAGCGCGAGACGTGGGTGATGCGCGCGTTGTCGAACAGCGAGACATAGAATTTTGCGGCGTCCTCGGCTTGCGTGTCGTACCAGAGGAAGGGTGTGATGCTCTTGATGGCCATGCTGAGCCTTTCTGCGGCGTTGCGCTTCCTCTCCGCAGGGGAGAGGACGATAGCAGGCGTCGTACCGGTGGACTTGCGGCCGCGAAATGCCCAAACTGTCGGCATGAAGCATCCGGTCACGATCTACGGCATCAAGAACTGCGACACCATGAAGAAGGCGCGCGTGTGGCTCGACCAGCACGGCGTGACGTACGCGTTCCACGACTACAAGGCGGCCGGCATCGAGCGCGCGAGCCTCGAAGGCTGGGCGCGAAAAGTCGGCTGGGAGACCTTGCTCAACCGCGCCGGGACCACGTTCCGCGCACTGCCCGCGACCGACAAGGACGGGATCACCGAGAAGAAGGCGATCGCGCTCATGGTCGCGCAGCCGTCCATGATCAAGCGCCCGGTGCTCGACATCGGCGGCAAGCTCTTGGTCGGTTTCAAGCCGGAGCAATACGCGCAGGCTTTTCCGGCGAGCAGCCGATAAAAGCGGCGCCGTCGGGAGTGCCCATCATGCCTATCGTTCTTCCACCACCGGCGAGCATCGGCCTGTTCGCGGTCGCGGCGCTTGCGCTGCTGCTCATCCCCGGGCCGGCGGTCCTCTACATCGTGTCGCGCTCGCTGGAGCAGGGAAGATTCGCCGGTCTCGTCTCCAACCTCGGAATTCATGCCGGCACAATGGTGCACGTGGTGGCGGCGAGCCTCGGCCTCTCGGCGTTGCTGATGACCTCGGCGCTCGCCTTCGCGGCGGTCAAATATCTCGGCGCCGCGTATCTGATCTGGCTCGGGCTGCGCCGCATCTTTGGCCCGCAGGCCGCCCCCGACACGGCGCGCGGTGCGGTCCGGCGCGGCTATCTGCAGCTCGTGCGCGACGGCTTCATCGTCAACCTGTTCAATCCGAAGACGGCGCTGTTCTTCCTCGCCTTCCTGCCGCAGTTCGCCGACGTCGGCCGCGGCCATGTGGCGACGCAGATCGCCTTCCTGGGCCTCGTGTTCGTCGCGCTCGGGCTGGTGACCGACAGCTGCTACGCCCTGGTCGCCGGCACGGCGGGCGACTGGATCAAGCGCAAGCGCGGCCCGTTACGGTTCGAACGCTACGTCACCGGCGTCGTGATGATCGGCCTCGGCGTGACGGCAGCGTTCGCGGGCAGCGGCAGGAAATAACTCATTCGGCGGTGCGGCGGCGGTCGATCTCGATCGCGCCCGCCTTGAGCCGCGGAATGAGCTCGCGGCCGAATTCGACCGTGTCGTTGAACGGATCGAAGCCACGAATCAAAAACGAGTCGATTCCGAGCGTGTAGTATTCGAGCATGGCGTCCGCGACCTGCGCGGGCGTGCCGACGAGGCACGAGGTGTTGCCGAGGGCGCCGGTCGCGCGCGCGATCCCCATCCACAGGCGCTGGTCGTGGATGTCGCGCTCGAGCGCAAAGCCCATCAGGCGCTTGCCCGCATTGTCGACCGGGCCGCTCGCGCCCTCCTGCCGGCTCCAGCCTTTCTTGCCCGTCATCGCGACGAGGATGCGGTTCGCCTTGTCCCACGCCTCGCCCTCGGTTTCGGCGATGATCGGGCGGACCGACATGTTGAAGCCGACCGAGCGCCCGAACGCGGCCGCCTGGACGCGGAACGCAGCCATGCGCTCGTGCGTCGTGGCGAGCGGCTCGGCATAGATCGCATAGACGTCGCAGTGCCGCGCGCCCATCTCGAGTGCGCCCGGCGAAGCGCCGCCGAAGAAGAGCAGGGGATGCGGCTGTTGCAGCGGGCGCACGTCGGAGTCCGCGCCCGTCACGCGATAGAATGCGCCCGAGAAATCGAACGGCTTCGTGTTCGACCACGCGAGCTTCATCACCTCGAGATACTCGGCCGCGCGCCGGTAGCGTTCGGCCTTGGGGCTGAAGTCGCCGTCACCCTGCTGCTCGGCGTCGGTCTTGCCCGTGATGATGTGCACCGCCAGCCGGCCACCGGTGAGGTGGTCGAAGGTCGCGATCTTGCGCGCCATCAGGGTCGGCGCGACGAAGCCGGGCCGGTGGGCGATGAGATAGCCGAGCTTCTCGGTATGCGCGGCGGCGTGCAGCGCGACCAGAAATCCTTCCGCCGACGAGGAGGTGTGGCCGACCAGTGCCATGTCGAAGCCGGCCGCGTCGTGCGCGCAGGCGAACTGCGCGACGTACGCGGGCGAGAGGCCGCCCTCGAGTACATGCAGGGTCGCGTCGCCGCTCGGCGGCGCGACGCCGATCATTCCGATGATGCGGACGAGCATGGACCCTTCTTGGGTTTTCTCATCGAGACTGCGCGGGCCGACAAGGCCGGTCAAGTCCGGAACGTCCTGCGTAAGCTCGCGGGCACCATCCAATTTGCGTCGATTTGTGCTACATTGCGGCATGACCGCTGCCGACATCATCTCCTCTTTGCGCGCCGGGCTGCCGACATCCGCGCGCTTGGCGCTGCGTCGCTTCATGTCTTCGGATCGACTGCACGCGGAGAGGCCCGGGACGATAGCGATGTAGACTTGTTCATCGACTACGATCCGGATCGATTCAGCTTCGTCGAGCTCATCAGATTGCGGGAGCGGTTGAGCGAGATGCTCGGGCGACGTGCAGACCTCGCCACGCGCGAAGGGCTTCATCCGCTGCTGCGTCGGGGTATCGAGGCCGAAGCTATTCGGGTATTTTATTGAAGCGGCCGCATCTTGTTCGCCTTCGCGACATGCTCGAAAACATCGATGCCGTGGCGGAGATGATCGCCGGCATCGATCTTACCGAATATGGTGGAAACCTGATGCTTCGTCGTGCCGTGGAGCGCTGCGTCGAGATCGTCTCGGAAGCGAGTCGTGGCATCCCGGATGAGATGAAGGCGGCCTCTCCCAATCAGCCCTGGCCCGAGATCGCATCGATCGGTAATCTCCTCCGCCACCATTGCGAGCGGATGGACGGTTTGATCATGCGGAAAATAGCGACGCGTTCCCTGCCGGATTTGCGGAATGTCGTGGCCGCGATGATCGACCAATCCGATCGATCTTGACGCCGACCCTCGCTTCTCAACCCCATTCGGAGTCTCCTATGGACATCACTCTTTCCGGCCGTTCGGCCATCATCACGGGCGCGAGCAAGGGGCTCGGGCTCGCCATGGCGATGCAGTTCGCGAGCTCGGGCGCCGACGTGGCGCTGGTCGCGCGCGGGCGCGAGGCACTCGACGCCGCAGTCGCCGAGATCCGCGCCAAGGCGCAGACGAAGGTGATCGGCATCGCGGCCGACATGGCGAAAGCGGACGAGGTCAAGCGCGCCTATGACGAGGCGATGCGCGCGCTCGGCAAGCTCGACATCGTGGTCAACAACGCCGGCACCTCGCGCGCCGGACCGTTCATGGATATCACCGACGAGCTGATGCAGCAGGACCTCGACCTCAAGCTGTTTGGCGCGATCCGCCTGACCCGGCTCGTCTGGCCGCAGCTCAAGGAGCGCCGCTGGGGCCGCATCGTCAACGTGCTGAACATCGGCGCCAAGGCGCCGCGCGCCGCGAGCGGGCCGACCTCGATCTCGCGCGCCGCCGGCATGGCGCTCACCAAGGCGCTGGCCGGTGAGGGCGCACCGCACAATATTTTGGTGAATGCCATGCTGGTCGGCCTGATCGAGAGCGACCAGCACGTGCAGCGCGCCAAGCGCACCGGGGTCGCGCTCGACGACTACATGAAGGACAAGGCCAAGAGCATCCCGCTCGGCCGCATGGGCAAGGCGGAAGAATTCGCCGCGATGGCGTGCCTCCTGGTGTCGGACACCTGCGGCTTCGTCACCGGCACCGCGATCAACGTCGACGGCGGCGCCTCGCCGGTGGTGTGAGGAGACGTCGTCACGCCCGGGCTTGTCCCGGGCACCCACGTCTTTCTTGTGTGCGGCAAAGAGGTGGATGGCCGGGACATAGGCGAGCAAGGCGACGCCGTTCTTCGAACGGCTATGCCCGGCCATGACGGGTGGCAGGTTCACCGCATCACGATATCCCGGCGCATCGGCGCCAGGATCGCGACCAGCCCGCGCTGCTCGCGCGCCGGGACCTTGAACTTCTTCAGCGTCTTGCCGAGATCGCCGACCAGCGCGTTGAAGTCGCGGTTGCGCACGCCCATGCCGGCATGCGTCTCCTTCATGCTGCGCCCCGTGTAGGTGCACGGGCCGCCGGTGCCCTGGCAGATCTGGTCGACCAGGTTGTGCTTGAGCCGGCCGATGTCGGTATGGGCGAAGAACTTGTTGATCCGCTTATCGGCCGCGACGTTGCCGACGAAGTCGTCGACCACGGCGCGGATGGCGTCGATGCCGCCGAGGCGCTCGTAGAGCGACCTTTTCATCATGTGGCCGCCCATCATCTGGGCAGAGGCCGGGCTGATGGCGAGAACGGCCGCGACGAGCGCGGCGGTGACGATGCGCATGGGAGATCTCCTCGGGTCAGATGTCGGTGATGCCATCCCTCGCGGGCGAAGGGGCTCGTGCAGCGACAGAGATACGGGAGCGGCGCCGCCGGGTTTCACGGCGTGAAGATGTTCTGCTTTTGGGGAAGGCGTTGGCGTATTGCGCAGGTCGAAAACGGGGAATACGGCCGGAAGTAATCATTTATTTATCATGTTTTGCGCTAGTGACGTGTTGAAAGTCTCGAACGATACGAATTGAACGCGCTTTTTTGGAGTGGGGCCATGTTGCGCGGATCGATCGCCGGCCTTTCGCTCGGCTTGCGGACAAAGATCCTCGGATTGTTCGCCGTCAGCATCGCCTGCGTGCTGGCCGCGGCCGCGGTCGGATTTTGGCAGTTCTCGGCGAGCCTCGACGCGTTCAACCGAGACGTGATGACCAGCCAGAACAACGCGATCGGCGTCGTCACCATGGAGGCCGACTTCAAGAAGCAGGTGCAGGAGTGGAAGGACACGCTGCTGCGCGGCAAGAAGCCGGACCTGCTCGAGAAGTACTGGGGCAATTTCCAGGCGCGCGAAGCGGACGTGCGCCGCGAGGCCGAAGGGCTCAGCCGCAGCATCCCGGATGCCGACACGGCGCAGCTCGTGGTGCAGTTTCTTGCCGCACACAGGAGCATGGGCGAGGCCTATCGGCGCGGGCTCCAGCAATTCAAGGAGCACGACTTCGACAGCGCCGTGGGCGACAAGGCGGTCGCCGGGATCGATCGCGCGCCGACTGATCTTCTGGGCAAGGCGAAGGAGCGCCTCATGGCAATGGCCGCGGCGCGCGCACGCGAAGCGACCGCCCAGGCGGCGCGCACCACGTGGGTCACGGCCCTGCTTCTCGCCGGCGTGACGGTCGTCACGGTGGTGCTGTTCTTTTTCGCCCTCCACCGCAGCGTGGCGCGCCCGCTGACGCAAGTCGTCGGCGTGCTCGGCGATCTCGCGCGCGGCGATACCGGTGTCGAGGTGAGCGGGCTTGGGCGGCACGACGAGATCGGCGCGGTCGCGAACGCCATGCAGGTCTTCAAGGAGCGGATGATCGAGAGCGACCGCATGCGCGGCGAGCAGGACGAGCTCAAGCGACGTGCCGAGGCCGACAAGAAGTCCGCGCTCGCCCGCCTGGCGGACGAATTCTCCGCCGCGATCGGCAAGGTCGTGGGCGCCATGTCGTCGGCCTCGTCGGGGCTCACGTCGGCCGCCGCCACCTTGACCAGGACGGCGGAGAGCACCCAAGAGACGTCCGCCACCGCGGCGGCGGCGTCCGAGCAGGCGGCGGGCAATGTCCATTCGGTGGCGACGGCGGCCGAGGAGATGGCGGCCTCGATCGGCGAGATCGGGCGTCAGGTGCAGGAGTCGAGCCGCATCTCGGGCGATGCGGTCGCCCAGGCGCGCAAGACCGACGAACGGATCGGCAAGCTCGCGCAGTCCGCCAGCCGCATCGGCGACGTGACGGCGCTGATCACGTCGATCGCGGAGCAGACCAACCTGCTCGCGCTCAATGCCACCATCGAGGCAGCGCGCGCCGGCGCCGCCGGCAAGGGTTTTGCGGTCGTCGCCCAGGAGGTCAAGCAGCTCGCCGCGCAGACCGCGAAGGCGACGAGCGAGATCAGCGGCCAGATCGCCGAGATGCAGGCCGCGACCGAGGACTCGGTTTCCGCCATCAAGGAGATCGGCAGCACCATCGGGCACATTTCCGAGATCGCGACCACGATCGCGGCCGCCGTCGAGGAGCAGGGGGCGGCGACGCGCGAGATCAGCCGCAGCGTGCAGGAGGCAGCCGTCGGAACCGGCAAGGTCGCGCAGGATCTGCGGCAAGTGCGCGACGGCGCGCAAAAGACCGGCGTTGCGTCGGGCGACGTGCTCTCGGCCGCATCGTCGTTGTCGGACGAGGGCGGGCGCCTCAAGGCGGAGGTGGAGCGGTTCCTCGCCAACGTGCGGGCGGCGTAGAGCGGTCGTAGCCGCATGGAGCTCTCGGGTCTTGCCTTCGGCAAGGCCAAGGGTGAACTCGGCCGAATGCGGGAAAATATTGCCCGGATTGCGCTTCACTCCATCCGGGCTACCCCAGGCCTCTTGATCCGGCCCCCTTGGCCTGCCACATGCACCCCACCATGAACGAGCAAGTCCCGGCTGATTCCGCAGCGGCTGACGTCCCGGCTGCCGCGCCGCAAGCGATTGCGCCCGCCGCCGCGGCGCTCGCGCGCGAGGTCGCGCGGCGACGCACGTTTGCGATCATCTCGCACCCCGATGCCGGCAAGACCACGCTGACCGAAAAGCTCCTGTTGTTCGGCGGCGCGATCCAGCTCGCCGGCCAGGTCAAGGCCAAGCGCGACCGCCGCTCGACCCGCTCCGACTGGATGGCGATCGAGCGCGAGCGCGGCATCTCGGTCGTCACTTCGGTGATGACCTTCGAGCACGGCGGGAAGGTGTTCAACCTGCTCGACACGCCGGGCCATGAGGATTTT
>DASXCK010000397.1:0-2472 GCA_036491235.1 Xanthobacteraceae bacterium
GGTCGGATCGCGTGGCGGCCCGTTCTGCGGCCAGTTCCGCAGGGCGCGCAGGCACGCTTCCTGGAAAGCCTCCTCGGCCATGTCGAGATCGCGGAAGTAGCGCAGCAGGGCGGCGAGCGCCTGCGGGCGCGCGGCCGTCAGCGCCGCATCGATCCAGGTGAGGTCGTGCGCGACGTCGCTCATGACTTTCCGCTTTCGGGCTTTGCGCTTTCAGGATTGGCGCGCCCCGGCCAGAACTCCAGGAGCGGACGGATCTCGTAGGAGCCGCCGGGGTTTGCCCGGCCGAGCTCGCGCGCGGTCTCGAGCGCATGCTCGAGCGACCGGCAGTCGATCACGAAGAAGCCGAGCAGCTGCTCCTTGGTCTCGGCAAACGGCCCGTCGATGACGAGCGGCGGGTCGCGGTCCTTGCGCAGCGTGGTGGCGGCGGTGGTCGGCACGAGCCGCGCAACCGGGCCGAGCCGCCCCTGCTTGGCGAGCTTATCGGTCACGGTCCCGAGGCTCGTCATAACGGCCGCTTCTTCGTCCTTGCTCCAGGAGCATGTAGTGGCTTCGTCATTGTAGCAAAGGAAGGCATAGAGCACGGTTCAAACCCCATGATCGACCGGCGGCATGTGGGCGATTACCGACAAGGACGGACGAGCCGGCAGGCGCCCGACACGCGGCGGAAGAAAATTAACACCTTATCGTTGGCGCATGATCCTGCTGCGAAAAACCGGCGTCGACCCCTCGATCACGTCCGGGGCAGGCTTTTTCGCGGATCATGCTCCTACTGGGTCTGCGTCAGGCAGTGCGCGGCCGCGACCGAAGCCTGCGCCATCGGCATCAGGCTCGGCTCCGGGCTGAGCGCGCGCAGCACGATAAGCCCGGTGGTACCAGGCGACTCGATGATCAGCCGGTCGGCCGCGGTGACGTTCTCGTCCTCCGGCATCGCATCGCGCTGTGCGCTGGTCATCAAGTAGAGTTCGATGGTGCGCCGGCCGGCGGCGCGGTCGTTGATGCCGTAATAGGCGACGCCGAGCTTGGTGTAGAAGGTGACCGACGTGTAGGCTTGGCTCACCGGCGCGGTGAGCTTCATCGGGCCGCTGCCGAGGTCGTAGCGGCAGACCGCGACCGCGAACGCCGGATCCATGAAGGGCAGCGTCGCCTTGGCGGGCGTAGGCCCCGGGATCGACGTCATGACGTTGACCGGCGTGATCGGCATGAGCCGGTCGTAAGCGTTCTGGCTGGCGGTGCGCGGCAGCACCAGGATGGTCGCAAGGTGGACGATGCCGCCGAGGATGACGCCCGCGAGCGTCCACAGGAGCCAGCGCATCATCGGCAGGCTCCCGTTCGCTTGATCGACGGCATCGGGGCCTCGCGCTCGGCGCGGGTCGCGACGCCGACGGCGGTGTCATAGAAACGCAGCACCAGCACGTAGCGATCGGCGCCGCCGGTCGGCAGCCAGTTGCCGGCGCGGGCGCGCGGCGCGACCTCGACCGCGAAGCTGCCGTCCTGGTTGCGGTAGAGCTCCTCGCTGGTGAAGCCGTGGCGATTGAGCGAGTTCGCCACCAGCCGTCCTGCCGGATCGTAGAGCGTGATGGTGAAGTAGCGTGCCGGCGGCGTGGTGCCGCTGACCAGCACGTCGCAGCGTCCATCGAGCGGCTGGCCGCGGTCGTCGGCCGAGGCCCGAAACGCGACGCCGTCGCCGAGGCCGATCGGCAACGCGCCGCTGCGCGCGATTGTCGCGCGCGAGTAGGGATCGATGTTGGTGGTGCCGCTCTTCGGTTGCGCGGTCCAGGCGCCGATTCGCAGCGCGCCGAAGCCCGCGCCGTGGCTGAGCGCGAACCAGGCCGAGCCGAGCCCGATCGCTGCCGCGATGATGAAGGTGTAAAGGGAGCCGAGCAGCAGCCGCACGGTTCAGTCCAAGCTTAGTCCGAGTCGGCGGCCGTCAATCGCCGCTCGTCGTGTGCGTGCGTTCGTCGGCGGCCGCGTACGGGCCGGTGGGGGGATTGGCGGATCGGCGATCATCGGCCGCAGGCGCGCGATCGATCGCGGCGGCCTCGCCGACCGGCGGGGCCGGCAGAGCGTGCCGGGCATCTTCCATCATGTGCTCGACCTGCCCCAGCACCTGCGCGCCGCGATAGGTGAGCATGGCGGGATGCGCCGCCTCGCCGTTCTTGGTGTTCTGCGCGACCGGCGCGGTCGGCGCCGGGTTCGCGGGCAGGCCGGGCAGGTTCTTGAGCTCGATGCCCTGGTGCGCATATTCCATGATCGCGTGCCACGTCATCGCGGGCAGCGCGCCGCCCGTCATGCGATTGGTCGGCGAATAGTCGTCGTTGCCGAACCAGATGCCGCACACGAAATTGCCCGTGTAGCCGACGAACCAGGCGTCGCGGTACGCGTTGGTGGTGCCGGTCTTGCCGGCCGCCTTGATGCCGGTGAGGATGGCGCGCCGCGCAGTGCCTTCCTCCACCACCTTGTTCATCATGAAGA
>DASXCK010000398.1:0-20491 GCA_036491235.1 Xanthobacteraceae bacterium
GGAAAGCCATTGGGCGCGCGGAAATTCGGGTTCACGGCGCGGTCGCGCCGGAGCTCGTTCGGCGCAAAACGCGGCGCGAACGCCGGCCGTACGACACCCGGCCCCAGCGGGCCCGGCGCAAACCGGTTGGTGCCGCGCTCCATCCGCCACGGCCGCGTATGCATTACCGGCAGCGTGATCGGCGCACCGGCCGGACGGCGCATCTGCAGCACCGGCAGCGCGACGCGCAACGTCGGCGGCGGCATCATCACGCGCGGCGCGATCACGGCGTCGATCGCGTGAAGACGCGGTTGCGACCGCAGCCGCGACGCCTCGCCCACATAGGCGCCGCCCGGATAGCGCGTCGCGTAGGCCGTGTAGGCGGCGGGCGTGTTGACGACGGACGCATAGTGCCACGCCATCGCGTCGACCCGCAGGGCGAGCGCGGTGCGCACCCACTCGACGCGCGGATCGGACGGATAGCGCACCAAAAATTCCTCGTAGGCCGGGACCGTGTCGTCCTCGATCATCAGGTCGTAGGCGTCGTCGGCCGAGAGCCCCTGCATATCGGCGACCTGCGTCACGGTCGGTGGCGCGGCGGCATAGTCAGACGGCGGCGGCCCGTAGGGCTGCGGCGCATAGTCGGACGGCGGCGAACCGTACGGCTGCGCCGCATAACCGGGCGCGGGCCCGTAGTTCGGCGCGTAGCCGGGGGCGTAATTCGGCGGCGGCGCGGTCGCGTAATTCGGCGGCGGCGGCGCATAATTGGGCTGATGAGTTTGGGGCGCCGAGGGCGTGACCGTGTTTTGCGGGATGGTCGCGGACGCGACCTGTTCGGGCGGCGTCGCCGGAGGCGTCGGCTCCTGTGGCGCGGCCGGCGTATTCGGTGCAGAGATCGGCCGCGTCACCCGCGTCGCCACGCGCGCCGGGGTCGTGGCGGCCGCGACCGCGACGATAGGCGCCGACTCGTTGGTCGGCCGGAACCAGAAGTTGGCGGTGAGCGAAGAGCTTTCCCACGGCGTCTGCTGGCCGTTGGTCGCCTGGTTCACCTTCAGGCGCACCTGCTTGAACAGCTGCTCGAGTTGCAGCCGCGGCTCCTTCGACGCTTCGATGAAAGCCTCCGTATAGGGGCTGTGCCCGTCGCTGCCGTCGGTCGCCTCGGTGCCGGGCGCGGTCGAATAGGCGACGATCGAGCCGTTCGGCGCATCGACCATGGCAAAGCCGCGCGCCGACTTGGTGGTGGCGAACGGATTGTTGCGGCAAGCGTCGAGAATGACGATGCGGATCTTGCTCGGCACCGCCGCGAGCGCGCTCATCATCTCGGCGAGCCGGATCGAGGCGCCCGCGATATCGGATTCGCGTTCGATGCGGGCATCGACCGGGACGAGGAAGTTCTCCCCGTCGACCTGCACGCCGTGTCCCGCATAATAGACGAGCGCCACGGTTTCGGGGCCGCGGCTTGCGACCTTGGCCGCGAAGGTCTTGATCGCGCGCCGCATGTCGACCTGGGTCAGGTCGAGCGCGAGCGTCACGTCGAAACTGGCGGACTTGAGATCCTCGGCGACCGCCTTGGCGTCGTTATCCGGATTCGGCAGCTTGGTGACGGAACGATAGTTCGAGTTGCCGATGACCAGGGCGAGACGCACCTCGGCCGCGGACGCGACGCCCGCAAGCGACATCATCAGCGCCGTCAAAACGGCTGCAATCCGCCAACCACCCGCCATGCGGCTCCCCGAGGCCACGCCAATCCGGCCGGTGCCAAATACTGACATACATTGGAGCGAATTTAGGACGCAATTCGTCCCGAATCCGGGCCGTCATGCGCGGCCACCGGGGCGGAGCCGTCTCGCTGCGACGGCAACTCGACTCAATAGTGCCAGACGAATCGGCCGTTGAACGAATGATCCTGGGCATTGTCCGCGACCTCGGCCGAATAAAACACTCCGAACGTGGCCTGGCGGTTGATCTGCAGATCGGCGCCCACCTGGACGAGCGCGCTGTCGCGGGCGAGCGGCACGCCAGTGATCTCCGTCCCGGCGCCGGTGCTCTCGAAGGCAAGTGCAGCCGCCGGCGTGACGTTGCCGAGCGCATGCTGGTAGGCGAGCGTCGCATGCGGGATCAGCACCATGCCGTTGGCGAGGACATCGCGTGTCGCGAGGTGCGCGCCAAGCGTCGTATAGCCGACGTCGTCGTGATTGCTGGCGCCGGCAAGGGCTGCCGCGCCGCCCGACTCGGTAAAGCTCTCCGTTCCGAGATGCACGAAGGTGAGGCCCGCGAACGGCTCGACCGCATAGCGGCCGAATGCCATGGCATACCCGAGCTCGCCGAACAGCTGGCCCTCGCCCGCCCCGTAGTTCGCGTGCGCCGTGTCGACAAAGCCCGGGAATGCGATGATGCGATCGGTCGACAACGTGTTCCACGATAACGCCGCGCCGGTGCGCAGCTTGAAGGAACCCAAGCCCGCGGCCGCATAGGCGGCGAGATGCGCCGTGTCGACATTGGCCGAGCTCGCGCGCGCATTCACGTTCACGCTCGAATTGCTGTAGCCCGCCGCGATGCCGGCGCGCCAGTTTTCGCCGAAGCGGCGGTCGACGCCGGTGAGGAAGCCGGCGAACGTGCGGCTCATCTCGGCCGCATTGCCGTCGCCGTCGATACGGCCCCAGGCGCCCGTTCCCTGCGCCCAGAACACGAGATCGGACGGGGTCGGCGCAGGCGGCGCCTTGATCGGAAAGCCGCTCCGCGCGCCGTCCGCATAGGCGAGCGCCGACGCCCCGGCGCCGGCGTCCGCAAAGGCGACCATCGGACCGCCGAAGCCGAGCGCCCCCATGGCGCCGCCATCCCCGCCGTAGGAGGCTTGCAGCATGCGGGCGAGCAACGTGTCGCGCACCCACAGGCTGTCGTCGATGATCGCTGTCTGCACGCTCGCGTGGATCTCGCCCGACAGCGCGTCGAAAGCCAGCAGCGCCTGGGCGTTGCCCAGCGGCAGGATAGCCTGCACCAGCGCGCTGCCGGACGCGCTTGTGTCGAGCGCGGCCCCGACGCTCGCCTGGTTGGGCGTCTGCGCGATCGCGGCGAAGGAAGTCGCATTGCGGGTCAACGTCAGCACGACCTCATCGGTCGGGTAGCTCAACGACGGCGTCAGAAACGCGGAGCTGCTGGTGACATTCGCAAAGGTGCCTGTCACGCCGCCGGTCGTCTGCACGATGATGTATCGGGTGGAAGCCCCATAGGTCCCGGCGGCGGGCAGCGCCTGCACGGTGCCGCCGTTGATCGTTGCGCTCGTCGCAACGGTCAAGTCCGACCCGCCGGCGGGGTTGACCTGCACCTGATAGATCGAGTTTGCATTGAACGTCACGTTGCCGGCGACGTGCACCGTGCCGATCGAGTTGCCGGGCGCAAGGATGCCACCCGCATTCACGGTGGTGGGGCCGACCGTGCCGGTGCCGCCGAGGGTGCCGCCGGCATTGACTGTCACGGCGCTCACGATCGACCCGTTCACCGAGAGGATACCGCCATCGATGACGGTCGGGCCCGTATAAGTGTTGACGCCGGACAGCGTCAGCGTGCCGGTGCCGACCTTGTCGAGCGAGCCCCCGATGCCGCTGATGACGCCCTGCACCTCGGTGGACAGGTTGTTGCTGCCGACGACGAGCTGTTTGTCGCCGAGCACGTAGCTGCCCGCGCCCTCGATCGAGCCCGCCGTCATGCTGGCGGCGGTGAGCCCCGACATGTCGAACGTAGCGCCCGCATTGGTGGCGAAGCGCGCGCTCCCGCCGCTGGAGCTGTCGAAGAAGAAGACGTGGCCGCCGCTGTTGGTGGTGATGGTCGCGTTGCCGGCGGTGGTCTGCGCGTTGAAGCTGATCGTGCCGCTGCCGGTGATGGTCGAGTTGCCGGCGGTCGCCGTTTCGCCGAGGCCGGAGTCGCCGAACTGCACGAAGCCGCCGGTATTGTTGACGATGACGGCGTTGCCCGCGGTCGTCGCTGCGAGGAAAAACAAGTCGCCACCGCTGTTATTGGTGATGTGCGCATTCGCGGCAGTTGCGGTATCGGCGCCGGGCGTACGTCCGAAAATCGTCAATCCGCCGTTGTTGTTGATGATCGTGGCGTTGGCTGCGGACGACCCCGCCTCGAAATTCGTGGTTGCCGACGCGTTGTTGGTGATCGTCGCGGTCCCGGCATTGCTGCTGCTCAAGAACTGCAGCGTTTCGTTGGTCAGGAGGAAATTAGCGTTGGCAGCCGTGCTCGCGTTCTGGAAATTGATCGTCTCGCCGAGCCCGGGCGTTCCGGGGCCGGTGAACGTGGGCGCATTGGCACTGTTGTTGACGATGCCGGTACCGGTGATGTTGAGCGTCTGCGCCGCGCTGAGCTCGAACGTGTAAGCGGGCGCGCCCGCATTGAACTGGATCGTGTCGATGCCGGTGATCAGCGCGCCGAACGTCACGGTGGTCGGGGTCGCGCCCGCGAAGATCGCGGTGGCGGTCGGGACGGTCGCGGGCGACCAGTTCGAGCTGGTATTCCATTCCGAGCCGGGGCCAGCCCAGGTCGCCGACTGGGCGTAGGCAACCGAGGAGCCGAGGCAGGTGCCAACCAGCGCGCACGCCGCGACCGCGGCTGACCTCGAATTCACGGCATTCCGCATTCCGACCCCCGACCCCAGGCCCGGATTTACCACCCATGCGGGCGGGCAATCAATCACAGGGGAACCGACGCGGATGCATGATCGGTCGACCGTGGCAGGCACGCCACAGTGACAATCTATCGCTCCCGCGCCACGCTAGGCCGGGCCGAAACTTGCCCATGCCAGCGGTGGACGCTGGCGAGTCCTTCCGGCACGGCGAGCTTGGCCGGCTTCATGAAATCGACCGCGATGACCGCCGTGATGTCCGCGACCGAAAAGCGTGGCCCCGCCACGTAGGGGCGCGTCTCGAGTTCGTCGTCGAGGAACGCCAGGAACTCCATGACGCGGGGCTTATTGGCTTCGCCCCAGGCGGCGACCTGCGGAACCTCGAGCGCGGCCATGGCCGGATGCAGGTGGCGGAAGACACTGGAGACGACGCCGAGCAGATGCAGCTCGACCCGGCGCTGCCACATCTCGACCAGCGCCTGCTCGAGCGCCCCCTCCCCGAACAGCGGCGGCGACGGGTGCAGCGCCTCGACGTAACGGCAGATCGCGATCGACTCGGTGATGACGGTGCCGTCGTCGAGCACGAGGGCGGGCAGCCGCTGCATCGGGTTGACGGCGCGGAAGGTCGCCGTCTTGTGCGCCTGCGCCGCGATATCGATGGTCTCGATCGGCAGGCTCACGCCCTTCTCGGCGAGGAAAATGCGCACCCGCCGCGGGTTCGGCGCCCGGCCGGCATCGATATAAAGCTTCATCGTTGGTCCCTCGCCTGTCCGTTGTTCCGCCAAGCCCGTGGCAGTAACATTCCATTAACCTCAATTTTTTCTACCTGCTAAGCGCACCCTTAAGAATTTTACGCCACGTTCTCGTGTTGAACTGACGGGTGCGGCCTTGTCCATCGGCATTTCCCTGGCGGCGAACGCAGAACGCGGGACGGCCTCCGCAAAGGAGGCGGTGCAGCGCCGCCGCAGCTCGCTCCAGCGCGTGCGCGAGGCACGCGACCGCCTGACCTCGACGAGCGGCACGAGCTCGGCCTTCGACGCTGAGCTGCTGCGCCAGTTCGCGCAGAACCGCCAGTCCGGCTCGCTCGTCATCATCATGCTGGTCTGCTCGATCGGGGTCCTCTCGGGCGTGTGGACCGGGGCGATCACGGCCGGCACCTGGACGGCTGCGGTCCTGCTCATCCACCTCATGATCCTGCTCGCCTGCCGGCGCTTCCTCGCCGAAATCCCGAGCCCGCAGCAGATTCGCGCCTGGCGGCTGCGCTTCATCCTGCTCGATCTGTTCTTCGGCCTCGCCTGGATGTTCGACCTGATCCAGCCGATCGGCGTCGATGAAAGCTCGGGCGCCTTCAATTTGTTCGTGCTGCTCCTCCTCGTCGCGGTGTCGAGCATGCTCGCCTCGAGCCTGCCGATCGCCGTGCTCGCGTTGACCTCGCCGGTGTCGATCGCGGTGGCGCTCAACTTCCTGTTGATGGGCAGCGTGCACGGCTACATCCTGGCCGGCATGGCCGTGACGGCGCAGTGCTACTTCGCGCTTCTCGCCTTCCGGCTCCACTCCTCGACACTTGCGACCTTCGAGGCACGCGCCGAGAAGGACGCGTTGATCGGCGAGCTCGAGCAGGCCCGCATGAAGTCGGACGAGGCACGGCGGCGCGCCGAGGCCGCCAACATCTCCAAATCGCGCTTCCTCGCGCAGATGAGCCACGAGCTGCGCACGCCGCTCAACGCCATCCTGGGCTTTTCGGAAGTCATGAAGAACGAGATTTTCGGCGCGCACGCCGTTCCGGCCTACAAGGACTACTCGGGCGACATCCATTCGTCCGGCGTCCACCTGCTCGGGCTGATCAACGAGATCCTCGACCTCTCGCGCATCGAGGCGGGCCGCTACGAGCTCAACGAGGAATCCGTCCGGCTCACCGCGACTGTCGAGGAATGCCATCACCTGCTGAAGCTGCGCGCCAAGAACCGTGACATCACGATCCACGAGACGTTCGAGCCCGAGATGCCGCGCATCTGGGCGGACGAGCGCGCGGTGCGGCAGATCTGCCTCAACCTCCTCTCCAACGCCATCAAGTTCACGCCGCAGGGCGGCGAGATCTGGCTCAAGGTCGGCTGGACCGCGTCGGGCGGCCAATACCTGAGCGTGCGCGACACCGGCCCGGGCATTCCGGAGGAGGAAATCCCGATCGTCCTCGACTCCTTCGGCCAGGGCTCGAATGCGATCAAATCGGCCGAACAGGGCGCCGGCCTCGGCCTGCCGATCGTCCGCCACCTCATCGACCTGCACGGCGGCACCTTCGCGCTACGCTCCAAGCTGCGCGAGGGCACCGAGGTCGTGGTCACGTTCCCGCCCGAACGCGTGATGTCGGCGCTCGAGCCCATCCGCGAGCCGGCGCCGAAGAAGGCGGAGGAGCACGACGGCATGCACCTCTCGGCCGAGGACAAGGCGCGGCTCCGCCGCCGGCCGATGTTCCGGGTCGGCGAATGACGCCTTCCCGGCGCATTGCATTCGTCCGCCGGCAGCCTATGTTGCCGGCGGATTCACCCAATCGGCGCAGCCCGGTGATTGAAAGTCCCTGCAAGCGCGTATGTACGCTCGATCCCGCCACGGATTTGTGCCTCGGCTGCGGGCGTAGCCTGGCCGAGATCACGGCGTGGACGCGGATGACCGACGCCGAGCGCGCGCAGGTCATGGCCGAATGCGCCCGCCGGCTCGAGACGCGGCGACGGACCGGCCGAATAGCCGAATAGACGAGCGAGACCCCCGGTGCAGCGCCTCTTCCCCTGGATCGTCCTCGCCTTCGGGCTCGCCCTGGCCGTGCTGCTCGCGCGTCACAACGAAGGGCTCACCGGCGCGCTCACGAGCGGCGACATGGCCTCGCTCGCCTACAAGGTCGCCCTGCTCGTCCTGGTGAGCGGCGCGGTGCTCATGATCTTCCGGCAGAATTTTTCGCAGGCGCTCATCCAGGCGATGTTCTGGGTCGTGTTCGCGTTCGCGCTGGTGCTGGTCTACACCTATCGCTTCCAGATCAACGACGTCGGTGAGCGCGTGCTGGCCGAGCTCGTGCCCGGCCATGCGGTGACGCGCGGCCGCACGGTCGAGCTCGCCCGTACCAACACCGGCGACTTCCGCATTCGCGCCGAGGTCAATGGCGCGCCGGTCTCGATGGTGCTCGACACCGGCGCGAGCTCGGTGGTGCTCACGCACGAGGCGGCGAAGAACGCCGGCTTGCCGACCGAGTTCATCAAGTACACAGTGAGCGTCGAGACCGCGAACGGCCATACGCTCGCGGCGCCCGTCATCCTCGACCACGTCGCCGTCGGCGGCATCGTCGAGCACCAGGTCGGGGCGCTGATCGCCCAACCCGGCCAGTTGCGTACCAGCCTGCTCGGCATGAGCTTCCTCAACCGCCTGCGCAGCTTCGAGGTCGAAGGCGGCACGGTACGGATGCAGGGAAAAGGCGAATAGCGAACAGGAAATCGTAGCCTATTCGCCCCCTATCCCCAGCAGCGTCGCCAAGAACCGCGCGCTCACGAGCAGCAGGAAGATCGCAAAGCTGACCTCCAGCGTGCGGCGCGACAGCGCGTGGGCGAGCCGCGCGCCATAGGGCGCAACCAGGGTCGACACCGGCGCCATCACGACGACGCCGATGAGCGAGACGAAGCCGATCGAGAACGGCGGCATCTGCGCCTGGTGCGGCAGTCCCGCGAGCGCGTAGCCGATGGCGCCGGCGATCGAAATCGGCACGCCGAGCGCCGACGAGGTCCCGACCGCCTGGTGCATGGTTCGGCCGTAGAGCGTCTGGATCATGTTGGAGACCGAGCCGCCGCTGATGCCCATGAGCGAGGACGAGAGGCCGATGGTGAGGCCGTAGGCCGACATCCCGGGTTGGCCCGGAAAGGCGTCGGCGATCCGCCAGCCGTCTTTGGCGAACAGCAGCTTGAGCGCGATCGCGCCCGCGATGATCACGAAAGCCAGGCGAAACACGGCGGCCGGCGCGAAGGCCGCAATGGCCGATCCGATCACGATGCCCGCCAGCGCCGGCAGCACCCAGAGTTTCACGACACGTTCATCGACCGCTCCCTTGGCGCGGTGCGCCAGCGCCGAGCGGATGGCGGTCGGCACGATGATGGCGAGCGAGGTGCCGACGCAAAGCTGCATACGCACCGCGTCGGGCACGCCGAGAATGCGGAAGATCTCGTAGAGCACCGGAACGATGACGGCGCCGCCCCCGATGCCGAACAGGCCCGCCATCAGCCCGGTCACCACGCCGGCGCCGACGACGCTGCCGAACAGCAGCGCGAGCTCCCCCATCGGGACGCCGAGCATTTCTCTATTCCTTGGTCGGGCGCGGCTTCATGCGGCCGCGGTCTGCACGGCGCCCTCGTCGCGCACGAACGCGAGGGCATCAAGAAAGACTTGCGCGCCGGCGCCGGGCTTGACGCCCTGCGTCGCGAGATGGCGGCGGAAGAGCCGGGCCCCCGGCACCGCGTGAAACAGCCCGACCGCATGACGCGTGATGGCGTGGAGCCGTGTGCCGCGCGCCAGCTCGCGCTCGAGATAGGGCACGAGTGCGAGTGCCGCCTCGCGCGGCGACACGAACGGCGCCGGCGCACCAAAAAGCTCCGCATCGACCGCGAGCAGCCGCCAAGGATCCTGGTAGGCGGCGCGGCCCATCATCGCGCCGTCGACATGGGCAAGGTGCGCCGCCGCTGCCGCGAGGCTCGCGATGCCGCCGTTGATGGCGATCGTAAACGCCGCGTTGGCGCGCTTGAGACGATAGACGCGCTCATAGTCGAGCGGCGGGATGTCCCGGTTCTCACGCGGCGACAGGCCATCGAGCCAGGCCTTGCGCGCATGCACGATCAGCGCGTCGGCCCCTGCCGCAACGACGATGCGCGTGAACGCGTCAAGCGCCTCCTCGGGATCCTGGTGGTCGATGCCGATGCGGCATTTGACCGTGACCTGAATACCGACCGCGGCCTTCATGGCGGCGACGCCCTCGCCGACCAGCGCCGGCTCGGCCATCAGGCAGGCGCCGAAACGGCCCTCCTGCACGCGGTCGGACGGGCAGCCGACATTGAGGTTGATCTCGTCGTAGCCGAGGTCGGCGCAGATGCGCGCCGATTGCGCCAGCGCCGCCGGGTCCGAGCCGCCGAGCTGCACCGCGACCGGGTGCTCGAACGGATCGAAGCCGAGCAGGCGCGCGCGATCGCCATGCAGCACCGCGCCGGTCGTGATCATCTCGGTGTAGATCAGCGCGCGGCGCGTGAGCAGGCGATGGAAGAACCGGCAGTGCCGGTCGGTCCAGTCCATCATCGGGGCGATGCAGAAGCGATGCGAGCCGGTTTGTCCGCTCATCCGGCTTACTTGACGCATATCGGCAGCTCACACAAGCCGCGCAGGAGCCACAAAGGTGCAGTGCGCCGCAGCCCTCGTATGCGGGCAGCTATGCGGCCCGCGGCGGCCCGAAATCGACCGCCGTCGTGTTGGCGCCGCTCACCACGACGCCGACGCGCTCGCCCGGGGCCGGCACATAGGCGCCATCGACCAGCGCCGCAAACGGCGCGGCGGCGCCCGGCTCGGCCACGATGCGCGTCCCCTCCCACAGCGCCTGCTGCGCCGCGACGATCGCGTCGTCGCTCACCAGCACGACGCGCTCGACGTTGGCGCGAGCGATCGGAAACACGAGGTCTCCGACGCGGCGCGGCGCGAGCGAGTCAGCCGCGATGCCGCCGGTCTCGGCGTCGACCGGCCGCCCAGCCTCGAGCGCGCGAAAGAGAGTCGGCGAGGCCTGCGGCTCGACGCCGATCACCCGCACGCGCCGTCCGTACCAGGCCGCGACGCCCGCGATCAGCCCGCCGCCGCCGACCGCGACCAGGACGGTGTCGAGGTCCCCGGCCTGCTGCTCGAGCTCGCAGCCGAGCGTGCCGGTGCCGAGCATCGTCTCGACCTGGTCGAACGCGTGCACCGAGAGCGAGCCGGATGTCTTCACCCACGCTTCGCTCGCCGCGAGCGCGTCGGCGTAGCGCTCGCCCCCGACCGCGAGGTCGGCACCGTAGCGGCGGATGCGCGCGATTTTCGCCGGCGACGACACGGTGGGCACGAAGATCTTCGCCTTGACGGCGAGCGCGCGGGCCGCGAACGCGACCGCCGCGCCGTGATTGCCGCCCGAGGCGGCGGTGACGCCCGCGGGCGGGACCTGCCGCAGCAGGAGGTTGGCGAACGCGCCGCGCACCTTGAACGAGCCGGAATGCTGCAGCAACTCCAGCTTGAGCGTAAGCCGCCTCGGCGCGAGCCCGAAATCGGCGCCGTCGACCGCGATCACCGGTGTCGCGCGTACATGCCCGCGGATGTGGGCAAATGCTGCGGTGATCGCCTCCGGATTGATTGACGCGTCCATGACCTGATCCTTGCCGGCACGGCGTGCTCCGTCCCCGGGAAACTTGATCATTCCGAGTGCTGCCGGATCCCATGTCGTAAGTTACAGGAGCTGTCTCTATAACTCAGGCAGCACGTTGCGGCCTGCGTGGCCCAGCTAAGCCGCGACCGCCGAGAAGCCGCCCTACATCGTCTTCGCCAGCGTGCAACTATGGTCGAGCGTTTCCTCGCCCGCCCCTCTGTCGTGCGACGCCGGATTGACATGCCCGGCGAGCAGAACGAATCCGCGCGGCATGCCGATCACGGCAAGCGTCCAGTTTCCCATATGCTGGCGCGCCGCCGGAATGCCGCCCGCCAAGAGCTTGAACGGCTCGATGCCGGCGAGATCGCGGCTGTCGAGCCGCATCGCGAGATAGCGGTGGCCGTTGTAGGTTTCACCGAGGTCGGACCAACGGTGGCGTATGCGCTGGGCGTTGCGCAGGAGGTAACGGCGCAGATCAGGCTGCACGCAGTCGATGTGGATGTGCAGCTGGTTCTGCGAACGCCCCGCGATCGAGTTGACCGCAAGTCCGATCGCGCTGCGCGGCAGCTCCCTGCGTGCGCGCGCGAAGACATAGAAACGGGCAATCCAGGCCGGCGCCCAGTAGTTCGGCGCCTTCGCGGCGAGCAGCGCCGGATCCTCGATGCCGGTGACGCGCGCAGTCGGGATCACCAAAAACTGGGTGTTGCCGACGATGTCCTTGAGCACCACATGGCCGCGCTCGACTCCGCCGGTGAGATCGACCTCGGCGCAGGGCGACACGCGATGGTGCTGCTGCTGCTCGCCCGGCACGCACTGATCGTGGACGATCTTCCACAGCACATCAGGATCGGCGGCGCGAGCCGGGGTCGCGCACAGCGCGGCGGCGAACGCCAGCAAGGCGAGCCGAATTCGGGCAGGCGAGTGCAAGGCGGCGGGCATATTCGTCTCAGACCGAGAATCCGTGTGACTACGCCGACGCTAGAGCATTTTCGCGGAAGTGGAAATGCAGGCGGCGCCCCCGCCGCGGCGATTCAAGCCTGCGGATGGCGAAAGGACGCGATCAGGTTACGCGCGTAGGCGGGCCCGCCGGTCACGGCGTCGCGGCACTTGTAGGCGAGCCAGGTGAGGCGGCCGGTCAGCGACAGATGACTTCTGAGCCCCGGCGAGCGCAGGACGTGCGTGAGGCCCGCCGGCAGATTGATCTCCTCGGTGTCGAGCGCGTGGGCAACCGCCTGCATGATGGCGTCGAGCCGCTCGCCCCACGCCGATCCGTCGACCTCGATGCGCACCCGGATGGCATATTCGGTGTCGTAGATCACGGTCAGGATTTCCCTGGCGCGCGGGACGTGCTGCTTGCGCAAAGTGGCGCGCAGCACCTCGACCTGATCCTCGAGCTGGTCGAGCACCATCGCGATCGCGAACGCGTAGGGCGCGGCAGCGACGTCGGCGGGCGCCTTGCTCTCGGTCGAGCGGGTGGCGAGGCGCACGAGCTGCCAGGGCGTCGTGAGGCGCTTGGCAATGTGGGCGATCGCGAACGACAACGCGTCCGGCTTCGCCGCCGCGAGGGCGTCGAGGGCCGCGAAGATGTCGTCGAGCGGCTCGCCGTCGAGCTTGTCGATGCGCGCCGGGAGGGCCTGCTCCAGCTCGGCGAGCGCCTCGCGTGCCTTGAGGACGCGTAGGATCTTGAGGAGATCGCCGAAGCTCGCGGCCGAGCCGCCATATTTGCCGAACCGCGTGCGCGCCTGGTCGGCGCCGGTCGCGGAAGCGAGCGTGCCTTCGAGATATTTGACGGCCTTGTTCTGGAACGACAGCACCGCCTGATCGAGCTCGCGCTGGCGGTTGCCGGCGAGGAGCTGCTTGAACTCGCCCGCGTAGGCGCGCGCCATCGAGGCCATCACGTCGCGGCTGATCCAGTCCCACAGCGGCTGCAGCGAGCTGCGCGCGACCTGTCCGTCATTGGCGCGGTCGGGCGGACGGTTGCTCAGGTAAGGATCGAGCACGCGGAAGAAATGGCGCCCGGCAGGATCGAGCTTGTCGACGGGCTGGGCCTCGGCAGGGGCATCCGGACGGTCCGCGCGCAGCTCGGCCAGAATGATCTCGGCGCCGGGAACGTCCTCGCCGCTTTGGCGCAGCCGCTCGACCTCGGCAAGGAGACGGGCGCGCGTCGGCGGGGTCAGCTGCCGCAGATACCCCTTGAGGTTTTCGGCTGGGGTCTCGTTGCGGTTCATGCGCGTGTCAGCCGACCAGCTTTTCGCGCAGGCCACCCTGCGCCGCAGTCACCTCGTCCACATTACTGGGGCATCCTTGGGGAAAATACTTAACCGCTCATTAAGGGGTCGGGCGCCGCCGCGGCGCGTTCCGTGCGGCTTGTTGCCGTCTTGGCACCGTCTTGGCACCGTCTTGGCACCGTCTTGGCGCCTACAAAAAGCGAACACGCCCCGCCCGGCTGCTCGCCGGAGGGGGCGCGTTCGGGTCGCGCAAATCGTGGGGGCGAATCGCGGCGACCGCAGGCATTCACATTGGGTTGGCGCCAGGCATGTGCTCGAACGCCGCCGGATGTTCGACCGCCGGGGTCGACGGCGCGTTGGTCATCGGGTTGACGCCCGGAATGGTCTCGCCCCGGGTCTGGGCCTGTGCGTGCGCGGCCGGCGCGGCCATTTTGTGCTTGTGCTTGGCGGCGATGGCGGTCGAGGTCCAGGCCGTGCAGGCAATCGCGCTGATCGCAAGAGCGATGATGGTCTTCTTGGTCATTTGATCTCCCTACGGGTCTTTTTGAGATGCGCGAGTGCGCACACGAGAACGAAAAAGATTTAGCGCAGCGCGCGAGAGAGACCGATTACGGGCGCGTTAATTCGCTTTTGCTTCGCATAAAGAATTCGTCGTCATGGCCGCGCGTGCCGGCATCGCGACGCCGGATGACGGCGCGCAAAGGCCGGCTACGGGCAAAACCGGACAGGAGATCGGCTTGGTGCTCACGGCGCCTGCCAAAATTCAGAGATAAGTAACTGATCTACCGCTGGAATCTTATTTTAAGCAGATCGCGGCCGGCTCGCTTTCGGGACATTCTGGCCTTCCGCTGCTCTTGTTTTAGTTCTTGTTTTGTTCTAAACTCTTCTCGTTCTCATAAATGATGTCTGGACCGCGTAATCATGTCCTCATCCCCCATCCCGGTCCAGGGTCGGAATCGCGCCGCGATCGTCGCGGAGCTGCGCCGTCTGCTGCCGCGTCTGGAGAGCGTCGGCGCAACGCGCGCCCTGCCCTTCGGCCTTACGGGTCTCGACGCGCATCTGCCGCAAGGCGGCCTCACGGTCGGCGCCTTGCACGAGGTCGCGCCGCAGCAGCACGGCGACACGCCGGCCGCGTTCGGCTTTCTCGCCGCCCTCCTGGCGCAGTTTATGGCGCGGTTCACGCCATCGACGCGTCCCGTCCTGCTCATCGCCGCCGCGCATGTGTTCGCCGAGCACGGACGCCCGCATGGTCACGGCCTCCATCATCTCGGTCTCGATCCGGCGCGGCTGATCCTGGTCGAGACCCGAAACGAGAAGCAGGCGCTGTGGGCCATGGAGGAAGCGCTGCGCTCGGGCGTGCCCGCCGCGGTCGGCAGCGTGGCCGCGCGGCTCGACCTCAAGGCGAGCCAACGCCTGCAGCTCACGGCCGGCGAGACCGGCCTGCCGCTCCTCTTGTTGCGTCCCGTGGCAGCGCATGTCCCGGCGAAAGCCTGCCCCGGACTTGATCCGGGGTGGGCACCGGTCCGCCGACAAGGACATGCGCCAATCAGTGAGGACGCGAGCGCCGCCGCAACGCGCTGGCGCATCGGTGCCGCCGAGGCGGCGCGCGACCGCTTCGGGCTCGTGACCCATACGCGCTGGAATGTCCGGCTCGAGCGCTGCCGCAACGGACGCCCGGGGGACTGGTTGGTGGAGTTCGATCATGCCGCGTATCGTTTCAGTCTGGCTGCCGCGCTGGCCGATCCTGCGCTTCCTCGCGGCGCAGAATCGTCATCAAAGCTCCTCCAGCGCGCCGGTTGATCCGGCGCGCCCCTTCGTGCTCGCCGCCGACGTCTCCGGCACGCCGCGCGTCGCCGCCGCCAATGCGCCCGCCGAGCAGGATGGGATCAGAATCGGCGAGACGATCGCCGATGCGCGCGCCAAGAGCGCAAGCGCGGCCGAGGATCCGCAGCAGGGTCTGCAAGTGCGCGCCGCCGACCCGGCCGCCGACGATGCGGCGCTGCGGCGCCTCACGTTGTGGGCGACACGCTATACGCCGGCGGTCGCGCCGTTCGACGAGAAGAGCGGCGCCGACGGATTATTTCTCGACATCGCGGGCGCTGCGCATCTGTTCGGCGGCGAAGCGAAGCTGCTCGCCGATCTCGACGCGAGACTTGCGCGCCTCGGCCTGCCGGCGCGGCTCGCGGTTGCGGCGACTGCAGGCGCCGCCTGGTCGCTCGCGCATTTCCAGGCTTCGACGACGATCCTGGCTGCCGGCGAAGAGCGCGCCGCGCTCGCGCCGTTGCCGATCGCGGCACTGCGCCTCTCGCCGGACACGCAGCGCACGCTGCGCCGGCTCGGCTTTCGTCGGGTCGGCGCGCTCGTCGACAACCCGCGCGCGCCCTTCGCGGCGCGCTTCGAGCGCGAATTGCTGCGACGGATCGATCAAGCGCTCGGCCGCACCGGCGAGCCGCTCACTTTCATCCTCCCCCCGCCCGTCTATCACAGCCTGCGCTACCTCATGGAGCCGGTCGCCTCGCAAGAGGCCGTGGTCGCGGTCGCGGAACGCCTCATGCGCGACATCGTCCATGCGCTCGCGCGCGACGGCGTCGGCGCGCGCACGCTGCGGCTAGCGCTCTATAGGGTCGACGGCGGCGTGCAGACGCTCGACATCGGCCTCACCCGGAGAACGCGCAGCGCGCCGCACGTGGCGCGTCTCATCGCGCTCAAGCTCGAGCGCAACGGCGAGATCTCCGCCGAGACACTCGATGCCGGTTTCGGTTTCGAGGCGGTCGGACTCGCCGTCACGACAGCGGAGCGCATGGACGAAAAGCAGGCCGAGCTGGTCGACGGTTGCGACGCGACGGAGGCAGGCGCGCGCACCGACGAGCGCTGCGCCGAGCTGATCGACGGCCTCGCTCAGCGGCTCGGGCCGGGCAGCGTGCAGTGGCTCGCGCCGGTCGCGAGCCACTTGCCCGAACGCGCCGAAACGGCGTTCGCGGCGAATGCCGACGGCGTCATCTGGCCGACGCCGGACGCCGCGCGGCCACGCCCCTTGCTCCTGTTCGCGCACGCCGAACCCGCCGAGGTGATGGCGCAAGTACCCGAAGGTCCGCCACGCCGCTTCCGCTGGCGCGGCGTGCTGCACGCCGTCGCCCAGGCGCAGGGCCCCGAGCGCATCGCCGCCGAATGGTGGCGCGCCGGCGCCGACGCGCCGACGCGCGACTACTACCTGGTCGAGGACGACGCGGGCCGCCGCTTCTGGCTCTTTCGCGAGGGCCTCTACGCGCGCGAAACCGCGGACCCGCGCTGGTTCGTGCACGGGCTGTTCGCATGAATGGTGGGGTGATGAGATCGCAACATGCACAGCTGTTCCCCTCCCCCCGCGCGCGAAGCGCATGGTGGGGAGGGGCGAGGGGCGAGGGGCGCCGCTTGCTCGGAGCAAGCGTTGTTCGGACTACCCCGCAGATTCAGCGCAAGTGTAATCCCCCCACCCCTCGCTCCGCAGCTTCGCTGCTTCTCTCGACCCTCCCCGCCAACGGGCGGGAGGGTACAGGCAGCGTTTGAGGCAGCTCATGCGCTACGCCGAGCTCGCCGTCACCACCAACTTCTCCTTCCTGCGCGGCGCCTCGCACCCACGCGAGATGGTGGCGGCCGCCGAGGCGCTTGGCCTCTCCGCCGTCGGCATCGCCGACCGCAACACGTTCGCGGGCGTCGTGCGCGGCTATGGCGAGGCGCGCGAGCGGAGGATCAAGTTCCTGCCCGGCACGCGCCTCGTCACCACCGATGGTTTCGAAGCTATCGCCTATCCGACCGACCGCGACGCCTACGGCCGGCTATGCCGCCTGCTCAGTGAGGGCAATTTGAAAGCCGACAAGGGCGAATGCCACATCGGCTTCGCCGACATCCTCGCCGCCGCCGACGGCCAGATGCTGATCGCGCTTCCGCCCGACGGGCTCGCACCCACCTTCATCGAGCGCCTCGCCGCCCTCGTCCGCACGGCGCCGAGCCGCACCTTCCTCGCCGGCATCCACCGCCATCGCGGCGACGAGCCGCGCCGACTCGGCCTGCTCGATGCGCTGGGTGAGCGCCTCGGCGCGCCGCTCGTCGCCGTCAACGACGTGCACTATCACGCGTCCGAGCGGCGCCCGCTCGCCGACGTCGCCACCTGCATCCGCGAGAAATGCACCATCCGCGAGGCCGGCCTGCGGCTCGCCGTCAATGCCGAGCGGCATCTCAAGTCGCCCGCCGAGATGGCGCGGCTGTTCGCGGCCTTTCCCCACGCGATTGCGCGCAGCGTCGAGATTGCCGAAGCCTGCGCCTTTTCGCTCGGCGATCTCAAATACGAATATCCCGACGAGCCGGTGCCGCCCGACAAGACGCCGCAGCAACACCTTGCCGACCTCACCTGGGCGGGTGCCGCGCGGCGCTATCCCGACGGCGTTCCGGCCGAGATCACAAAGACAATCGTCGCCGAGCTCGCGCTCATCACCAAGCTCCAGTTCGAGCGCTACTTCCTCACCGTGCATGACGTCGTCGCGTATGCGCGCAGCCAGCACATTCTCTGCCAGGGACGCGGATCGGCGGCGAACAGCGTCGTCTGCTTCTGTCTCGGCATCACCGAGGTCAATCCGGCCGAGATCAAGCTCCTGTTCGCCCGCTTCATGTCGGAGAACCGCGGCGAGCCGCCCGACATCGACGTCGACTTCGAGCACGAGCGACGCGAGGAAGTCATTCAATACATTTACGAGCGCTACGGGCGTCATCGCGCCGCGATCTGCGCGACCGTGATCCACTATCGCGCTCGCCGCGCGATCCGCGAGGTCGGCAAGGCCATGGGGCTCACGCCCGACGTGACGGCGGCGCTCGCCAAGACGGTCTGGGGCATCAGCGACCAAGGCGTACCCGACGAGCACATCCGCCAGGCCGGGTTCGATCCCGCCAATCCTGCGATCCGGCAGACGGTCACGCTCGCGAATGAGCTGATCGGCTTTCCGCGCCATCTCTCGCAGCATGTCGGCGGCTTCGTCCTCACCCGCGGGCGGCTCGACGACACCGTGCCGATCGGCAACGCCGCCATGGACAAGCGCACCTTCATCGAGTGGGACAAGGACGACATCGACACGCTCGGGCTCATGAAGGTCGACGTGCTGGCCCTCGGCATGCTGAGCTGCCTGCGTCGCAGCCTCGATCTCATCAAGCAACATTACGGACGCGACCTGACGCTCGCGACGATCCCGCAAGGCGACGAGGCGACCTACGACATGCTCTGCCGTGCCGACTCGGTCGGCGTCTTCCAGGTCGAAAGCCGCGCCCAGATGTCGATGCTGCCGCGGCTCCAGCCGCGCAAATTCTACGATCTCGTCATCGAGGTCGCGATCGTGCGGCCGGGCCCGATCCAGGGCGACATGGTGCATCCTTATCTGCGCCGGCGCGACGGCATCGAGCCGATTCATTTCCCCTCCCCCGACCCCGCGCATGGCGACGCAGATGAGCTGTTCGCCGTGCTCGAAAGGACCAAGGGCGTTCCGCTCTTCCAGGAGCAGGCGATGCAGATCGCCATCGACGCCGCCAAGTTCACGCCCGAGGAAGCGGACGGCCTGCGCCGCGCCATGGCGACCTTCCGACACAACGGGACGATTTATCGCTTCGAGAAGAAGTTCATCGACGGCATGACCCGACGCGGCTATGCGCGCGATTTCGCCGAAAGCTGTTTCAACCAGATCAAGGGTTTTGGCGAATACGGCTTCCCCGAGAGCCACGCCGCGAGCTTCGCGCTCCTCGTCTACGTCTCGGCCTGGATCAAGTGCCATTATCCGGACGTCTTCTGCGCCGCGATCCTCAACAGCCAGCCGATGGGATTCTACCAGCCCGCCCAGCTCGTGCGCGACGCGCGCCAGCACGGCGTCGAGGTACGTCCTGTCGATGTGAATTGCAGCGCGTGGGATTGCGCACTGGAGCTTTCTCTTCCCTCTCCCCGCAGGGGAGAGAGTGGCGAGCAAAGCGAGCCGGGTGAGGGGATCTTGGAATCTCAGCTGAAACTCCGAGATCCCCTCACCCCAACCCTCTCCCCTGCGGGGAGAGGGAGCGCAGACGCCGTGCCCACCTGCGCCGTCCGCCTCGGCTTCCGCCAAATCCAGGGCCTCGCCAAAGCCGAGCTCGAGCTTCTCGTCGCGGCGCGCCATAACGGCTACGCCAGCATCGAGCAGCTTTCCGCGCTCTCCGGCCTCTCCCGCTTCACCATCGAGCGCCTCGCCGAGGCCGACGCCTTCCGCTCGCTCGGGCTCGACCGTCGCGCCGCGCTATGGGCCGCGCGCCGCCTCCATACGATCGGCATCGATCACGCCAAGCCCAAGCAGGCCGCCCTCGCTTCCTCGCGCTCGCTGCTGACGAGCCACCGCGGCGACGAACTATTTCCCGAGCCCGCGGTCGCGCTGCCGGCGATGACGCTCGCCGAGCACGTCGCCGAGGATTATGTGGCGACCCAGCTTTCGCTCAAGGCGCATCCGATCAAGTTCTTCCGCGACGACCTCGACAGACTCGGCGCCCTGCGCAACATCGAGCATCGCGGCGACCGTCTGCGCAACGACCAGATGGTGACGGTCGCGGGCCTCGTTCTCATCCGCCAGCAGCCCGGCACCGCCAAGGGCGTCATCTTCATGACGCTCGAGGACGAAACCGACATCGCCAACATCATCGTGTGGCCAAAGGTGTTCAAGAAGAACCGCCGCATCGTGATGACATCGCGCTTCGTCGCGGTGTGCGGCCGCCTGCAGAAGGCCGGCCTCGTCGTGCACGTGGTGGCGCACAGCTTCATCGACCTCACCGCCGAGCTGCCCCGCCTGGTCGACGGCGACCTTGCCGCAGCCAACGCGCCTCCGGCGCAAGGCGAGCTGCCGCTCGGCAAGAGTCGGGATTTTCATTGAGGCTTATGCGCCAAGAACGCGGCGTCATGCCCCGCGAAAACGGGGCATCCAGTACCCCCAGACCTCGCCAATCGCATGCACCTGCGTCGAAAAGCCGGTGGTTACTGGATTGCCCGCTTGCGCGGGCAGTGACGGCGGAGAAAATGGTCGCATCATGCATTGACGCGACTCCAGGCCATGACTAACCGGTCGCCATGTCCTCCGCCAAGCACACCGTCGCACTGAGCTCGATCGCCGCCTCGGCGAGCCTGACCCTTGCCAAGGCCGCCGTCGGCTTGACCACCGGGTCGCTCGCGATTCTGTCGGAGGCGGCGCACTCGCTCATCGATCTGGTCGCGACCGTGATGACCTA
>DASXCK010000399.1:0-3216 GCA_036491235.1 Xanthobacteraceae bacterium
GGCGCGCGGGCTGCTGCCGCAGGCCGACGCCGAGCGGGTCAAGCGCCACCTTGGCAAGGTCGGTCTGCCGACCCACATTTCTCAAGTGCCGGGCGGCGTGCCGGGCGTCGACGGGCTGATGGATTTGATGGCGCAGGACAAGAAGGTGAGGCGCGGCCGGCCGACGTTCATTCTCGTCCGCGGCATCGGCCAAGCTTTCGTCGCGCCCGACGTGGACGCCGCCGAGGTTCACGATTTCCTCGCCCGCAAGCTCGCGCAATGAGCACTGCCGACTGGATCACCCTCGCCGCCGTCGCTGTTTGCCTCCTGGCCGCATTTTTCTTTTCAGGAAGCGAGACGGCGCTAACCGCTTCCTCGCGCGCCACCATGCTGCGGCTCGCCAAGGATGGCGACGCCAAGGCCGGCATCGTCAACCGGTTGCTGCAGGAGCGCGAGGAACTGATCGGCGCGCTGCTCATCGGCAACAACGTCGCGACCATCGCGGCCTCGACGCTGGCGACCGGGCTGATGCTGGCATGGTTCGGCTCTAGCGGCGTGCTCGCCGCGACCGTCGTCATGACCATTTTGATCATCGTGTTCTGCGAGGTGCTCCCGAAGACCGCCGCGATCGACTCGCCCGACCGCTTTGCCATGACGGTGGCGCGTCCGATCAGTTGGGTGGTGCGCCTGCTCGCGCCGGTGCTCACCGCGGTCTACTGGGTAGCGTGCCGGCTTCTTTCCGCCTTCGGCGTCAGGATCGGTGAGACCAAGCCGATCCTCTCGCCGCACGAGGAGCTGCGCGGCACCGTCGACCTCTTCCACCGCGAGGGCGGCGTCGAGAAGCTCGATCGCGACATGCTGGGCGGGCTGCTCGACCTGCGCGACCTTGCGGTCGCCGACGTGATGATCCACCGCACCGAGGTGATCATGGTCGACGCAGGTCAGCCGCCCGAGCAGGCGGTGGCGGCGGTGCTCGCCGCGCCGGTGACGCGCGTGCCGCTGTGGTGCGATAGCCCTGAGAACATCATCGGAATTCTGCACGCCAAAGATCTGCTGCATGCGCTGCGCGCTGCCGACGGCGACGCCGCCAAGGTCGACCTTGCCAAGATCGCGCGCCCCCCCTGGTTCGTGCCGGAGATCCGCCCACTGAGCGAGCAGCTCAAGGCATTCCGCCGGCGCAAGACACCGTTCGCGCTCGTGGTCGACGAGTACGGCGAGATGATGGGCATTGTCACGCTGGAAGACATTCTCGAGGAGATCGTCGGCGATATCACCGACGAGCATGACGTCGCGGTGCCGGGCGTGCGGCCGCAGCCGGATGGCTCGGTCAACGTCGATGGCGCGGTGCCGATCCGTGATCTCAACCGCGTCATGGACTGGAACCTGCCGGACGAGGAGGCGACCACCATCGCGGGCCTCGTCATCCATGAGGCGCGGCTGATCCCCGAGCCGGGCCAGAGCTTCACGTTCCACGGGTTCCGCTTTCGCGTGCTGCGCCGGGAGCGTAATCGCCTCACGGCGCTACGCATCACGCCGGTCGCGAAGATCGCGATGCGCGTCGCGTCGGCGCGCTGATCGCGATGCCGGTCAGGCCGGCGGTGTCGGCACTTTATTTTTGCTGCGGTGTCTTCGCGGCGATCGCCTTGAGCACCGGTGCCCACATTTCCTGCTGGTCGTGCACGAACTTGAGTGCTTGCGCAGCATCCATGGAGCGCGAATAGCTGCCGAGGCGGCCGAGATTCTTCTTCAGGTCCGGATCTTTAGTCACCGTGATGAGATCGCGGCTCACCTTGTCGACGATCGCCTGCGGCGTGCCTTTCGGCGCCACCATCACCTGCCAGCCGGTGGCGGAAAACCCGGGCAGCGTCTCGGCGACCGTCGGCGTGTCGGGGAAGTCGGGCAGCCGTTCGGCGGACGCGACGGCGATCAGCTTGAGCTGATTGGCCTTGATCGCGGCCGCGATGCCCGAATAGCCCTCGATGATGAAGGACACGCGCCCGCCGATCACGTCGGCGGCGGCACGTGCCGGGCCGCCGTTGTACGGCACAAGCAGCAGCTTGATGCCGGCCTTCATCTGCAGGAGCTCGCCGGTCAGATGCGTGAGCCGGCCGACACCGGTCGTCGCATAGGTGATCTCGCCCGGCTTCTGCTTCGCCAGCGCGATCAACTCCGGCAGCGTGTTGATGCCCAGTTTCGGATTGACCGCGATGAACATCGGGTTCTCCGCCGTGAAGCCGATCGGGATGAAATCGCGCGGCAGTTGCACCGGCAGGTTGGGAATCTGCCCCGGCTGGGTAATGAAGGTCGAGAGCGCCGGCATGGCGAGCGTGTAGCCGTCGGGCGGCGCGTCGGCGGCGGCGCGTGCCGCGATGCTGCCGTTCGCGCCCGGACGATCGATGACGATCACCTGCTGTTTCCAGATTTTGCCGAGCCCGTCCGCGATGAAGCGTGCGTCGACGTCCGGCGTCGAGCCCGCTGGTGCGTCCGAATAGATGGTCACCGCCTTTGTCGGCCAATTGGCGGGTTGCGCCAGCGCGCCGGTGGTCGGCCCGGAAACAATGAGGCAGAGGGTTGCGAGTGCGAACCAGTCTCGGCGCGTCATCCATGATCCTCCCATGAGGTCCCGCGTCCGCTCGTCGGCGGAGAAACACAGAGCCTATCGCGTTTGATTGCCGGCCGGAACGTCGGAGGCCCTGCGGCATTGTCGCGCCACCGCAGGCTGTCGTCGGCTCAGGCTGCGCCGTCTTCGCCGGGCGCCGACGCATGGATTGCGAGGGCATGGACGCCGCCCGCGAGTTCGCCGGCCAGCGTCTGATTGATCATGCGATGACGGTCGACCCGGCTCTTTCCTTGGAAGACGTCCGACACGATATAGAGCCGGTAATGAGTCTCGCCGCCCGGCCGGTGGCCCGCATGACCTTCATGCTGGTGGGATTCATCGACCACGCGCAGGCTTGCGGGCGCAAAGGCTGCGGTCAACTTCTCCGTGATGATATCGGCAACGCGCATCGTCTGGGGCATGAGCCTCCGCTTAGCCAGTGCCGCCCCCCAGGGTCAATGCCCCGGCTCGCACAAATATCGACCTCGGATGAAACGATTTGTCAAGCTTGCGGGATAAGCTGCGATCTCATCATAATGATGCGCCATGAAATTCGACTCGCCCCTGTTTGATCGTATTCGCGTCAAGCCGGACCAGGACCGCCGGCTGCGCAGTTCGTTGCCGTCCTGCGAGTGGCC
>DASXCK010000400.1:0-4592 GCA_036491235.1 Xanthobacteraceae bacterium
TCCTCGGTGAGATATTTCTCGGCGAGCTTCTTCAGCCATTCGGCGGGAATCTCCGCCGTGACCGCGTCCGCCATCGTGTCGAGGCCCTGGAAGACCTTGCCGAACACGCGATCGAACTTGTCGAGGTTGCGCTCGTCCTTCACCAGCGCGGCGCGCGACAGATAGTAGAAATCCTCGACCCGGCGCGACGCGAGGTCGGCCTGCATCGCCTCCATCAGCGTCAGGTACTCGCGCAGCGTCACCGGCAGGCCGGCGGATTTGAGCTCATGGAAGAAGGTGACGAACATCGCGGTCCCGAAAACAGCCGCTCGCGCGCAAACTCGAGCCTTCAGTATACATAGTGGCGGCACGCGCCGCACCCGCGCATGCAATTGACATTGGCGCAGCGTCACGGTTCACTTGCGCCGTTGCTTGCAATTTCCATCGTGACCCGGGGGCCTCCGATGACTGTTGCATCGATCAGTGCTGGCGGCGACTTTCGCGTCGGCGATGTCATGAGCCGGGCGTGGAGCCTCTTCACCGGCAATATCATCTTCTTCCTCGGCGTTCCGCTGCTGATCTATGCCAGCTACTACGCCGTCGGTTGGGCGCTCCGCATGTTCTTCGGCTTCGCGGGCGCACGCAATCCGGGCAGTGCGGCGTTCTGGCTCGTCTTGGTCCTGGTCGCGATCGTTGTTTTCGGCCTCTACGTCATCGGGCAGGGCGTGCTCCTATACGGCGCCTTTCAGCGCCTGCGCGGTCAACCCCTACGGCCGATCGATGCGCTACAACGGGTCGTCGGCCGGCTCGTTCCGCTCGTCGGCCTGGGCATCCTTTTTGGTCTCGCCCTTATGATCGTGACTTTCATCACCGCGATGATCTTCGCGCTCATCGCGTCGGTTTTGCACTCCGTTGCGATCATATTGCTCCCGGCGATCTATGCGCCTGCCGCTTTTCTGCTGGTGATGTGGATCGTGGTCGTGCCGGCCTGCCTCGTCGAGAACCTCGGTCCGGTCGCCAGCATGGCTCGCAGCGCCGGTCTCACCTCGGGTTTCCGCTGGAAGGTCTTCGGCATCCTCCTTCTGCTCATACTGCTGAGCCTCGTCGGGGTAGCCATTCAGTTCGTCGCCGCGTACGCCGGCTCCTGGCTCGCCGTGCTCGTCGGCACCGTCTGGTCCGTGGTTCTCCTCGCCTATTGGAACTGCACGGTCATCATGACCTACCACGACCTACGCGTCGCCAAGGAAGGCGTCGACACCACTCAGATCGCCTCCGTCTTCGACTGACGCTAACCCCGCTTCGCGGCTGCCTCGAACTTGTCGGCACGCGGACGGCCGAACAGCTGCTCGCGCTCGAGGAAGGCGCGTTGCGCCGTATAGAAGTCGCGCAGGAAGAGAGCCGTCTCGTCCGGCGCCAGCGGTTCGGCCCAGCCTATCTTGCGGCAGATGCGGCCGCAGACATCGTTCAGCAGCGCACGCGTCTCGACGTCCTCACGTCTGCGCAGCAGATCCTCGAGCACCTGCAGCTCGCGCTTCCCATAAGCCGTGAGCTGCTGATCGGTGAACACGAAGCGCGCGCTCGTCGCAATCAGGTCGCCGAGCAGCCGCTGGCGCGGCAGCGCAATCACGAAGGTGCCGGCGATCAGGTCGCCCGCCCGCATGCGGTCGCGATTGAAGAACATCAGGAAGAAGAAGCACAGAATCCAGCCGAGCAGCAGCAGGTATCCCCAGCGCACGCCCGTGCCGCCGCCCGCCGCCGAGATCAGCATGCTGACGGGGAGGAATATCTCGAGCTCGCGCGTCAGGTTGCGCGCGATCACCGCCGACGCGGTGAGCGGGCCACCGCGGCGGTCGGTGACGCGGATGCCGATGAGGCGCTTGCCCGGCGTCGCACCGCGTGCCGAAAGCTCGAAATGAATGAAATAGAGCACGCGTACGAGGAACATGGTCAGCATCAGCACGCCGGTGAAGATGACGCCGCTCAGTCCCCTGGCCGTCAACACTCCGAGCATCACGATCAGCACGAAGCTAGCGCTGAGCCAGATCAGGAGATCGATGATCAGCGCGATGACGCGCTCGCTGAGCTCGGCGAGCTCGACCGTGAGCGGCACGCCCTCGGGCGTCACGATCTCGCGCTGCCGGCGCCACGTGCGGCCTGCCGTGCCGGTAACCGCGCTGGTCGGGCTCACGGCATCCGCTCCCGCGGCCGCAGGAGAACCAGATAGGCAAGCCAGCCGACCGCGCTCGTCGCCGCGATGACGAAGCGCCAGGGCGTGCTGGCAACGAGCTGGCGGAACTCGCCCTCGAGGATCGCGGCCACGAACAGCATCATCACGGCGCCGACGGCGATCTCGGCGGCGCGGCGGCCGTGCAACGCGAGGCTGTCGACGCGCGAATAGCGGTCGGAAAACAGCATCTTTTCCGCCAGCACGAGGCCGGCCGCCCCGAACAGCAGGACGGCGGTGATCTCGGTCACGCCGTGGATCGACACCCAGCCGAGGAAGTCCACGGCGACGCCGCGGTCATAGTGCAACGCGAGGAACGCGCCGAGCGTAAGCCCCTGATAGCCAAGCAGCAGCACCGTCGGCACGCCGGCGAAAAGCCCGAGGCTGAAGGCGAGGATGCCGACCGTCGTATTGTGGCTGAACAGGAAGTTGGCCATGAGCCCGAGCGAGACCGCAAAGCCCGGCCACGGCGCGAAGATCTCCCCGTTGAGCAGCGATGCCCGCGTGCTCGCGATCCCGCGCCCGCCGGCGAGCCATGTCGGCACGAAGGTCGTGAACCAGCTCTCGTCGCCAACCGTGAGCCAGAACCCCGCCACGACGCCGACCGCGAAGGCCAGGAAGGCGATCAGCACGTGCCAGCGCGCCGAGATCACCGCGGCCGGAAACGCTCGCACGAACTGGCGGGCGGCCTGACCGACACCGATACGCGGGGAGTACAGCGCAAGGTAGCCGCGCAACGACAGGCTCTCCAGATAGCGCAGCAGGGCGCGATCGAGCGCGATCGCTCGCGCGACCGACAGCGAGGAGAGCACCGAGCGGTAGAGCTGCGGCATACGCTGCAGCTCGTCGGGCGCAAGCGCCCGCACGCCCTTGCGCTCGGTGATGCCGATCAGATTTTCCAGATCGAGCCAGCTCTGCTCGCGCGTCCGACGGAACTCGGCGCTCTTGAGCGTGACGGCGGGTCGCTGTCCCGCCTGCAGCTGGCCGACCTCCCGCGCGATCTCGGTCTCGATGCTCACAACAGGCCCCGCTGCTTGATCATAAGATAGCGGTTGATCAGCCCGACCGGCAACGAGCGGCTCGGCACGTCGAGGCAATGAATGCCGATCCGCTGCAGCCGCTCGAACACGGTGAGCCGGTCGCGCAGGAAATCATGCGCGATCACCGACTGCGCGACGGCGCCGAAGGAGGCGGGCGGCGCATCGGCGAGCCCGTGCAGGACCGCGTCACGCAGGGTGACGAAGACCACCACGTGCCGCCGCGCGATGCGCTGGGTGGCCTCGATCATCAGCTCGGCCGTGACCGTGTCATCGAAGTCGGTGAACAGGATCACCAGGGCGCGCCGCTGCAGCCGCGCGCCGAGCTCGGCCAACCCGAGCGTGAAGTTGGTCTCGGTGTGCCGATATTCGAGGCCGGCGCTCGCCCGCAGCAGGCGGGGAAAGTTCCCCACGCCCCGGCGCGGCTGCTGGTATTGCCGCAGTGCCTCGTCGAAGGCCAGCAGCCCGACGAAGTCACCGCCCTGCAGCGAGACCCAGGCGAGCAGGAGCCCGGCATTGATCGCGTGATCGAGCCGCGTCAGCCGGTCGATCGGATCGAGCATGAGATGGCCGGTGTCGAACGCGAGGATGATCTGGTGGTTGCGCTCGGTACGGAACTCCTTGCTCACCAGCTTGCGGTGGCGCGCCGAGTGCTTCCAGTCGATGAAGCGGCTGTCGAGGCCCGCCACGTAGTCGCGCAACGCGTCGAACTCGGTACCCTCGCCCCGCTGTTCCTGCACCTTGTTTCCGAACAACACCTCGCGCGAGAAGAATTGCAGCGCCGAGCTGCGCACCCCGCGCACGTTGGGCACTACATCGATCACCCGATCGACCGCGACGCGCCGGCTGAGCTGAACGAGCCCGAGCGGCCCGCGCCAGCGCACCCAGACGGCGATCACGCGCATCTTTCCGCGCCGCTCCGCCCACAGCGGAAAGCGGGCCCGCGCCCCCTGCCCCGGCTCGCACGTCACGCGGACGAACTCGCCAGGGTCCGGATCGGGCGCCTGCTCGCGCACGAGCCCGAACGCGATCGGCAGATGCCACGCGGCCGGCACGATCGTTACCGTCACGAACCCATGCTCGCCGACCTGCAGGCTCGCCGGCACATCCACGCTCGCCTGCAGGCGGCGCAGCGGGAACGCGCGTGCAAGATCGACCGCGATCACGATCAGCACCAGCGCCCCGTAGGCGAACGACCACGGCCACAGCATCGGATCATAGATCGCGAGCAGCAGCGCGAGCGGCACGCCCACGGCGAAGATCGTGAACGCGCGCAGCGTCGGCTGGATCATCGCGGCGCCGCCGTGCGGTCGAGGATTTCGCTCACCACGCGGTCGGCCGAGAGCCCCTCG
>DASXCK010000401.1:0-12910 GCA_036491235.1 Xanthobacteraceae bacterium
TTTACTTCCTATCGTCACGTTTGATTTACGCTCTTCGGTGCACGTTCCATTTACGCAAAATCTTTTATCGCGATTCACGCAATGCAACGTCGTTACGATGCGTTCACGCTGCTTCCTCAGATTCTGTTCAGATTCTGTTCACTGTGGCCGCCGCGGTCGCGGTCGCGTCGGTACGGAATGCTTCTGCGTTGGCTTTGTGGGGGCCTGGGCGGCGTTGCCCGTGATTACGATGCCCACGTGGATGACAGTGCTTGCCTGACCGGCAAGCACGGGTGAACCGGCCAGCAGAAGGGTGATGATGAACGCCGAGCGCCACATGATACATTCCTCGCGCATGAGCGGGCGTCCTGATCTGCGACGGGTGCCGTCGCGAAATGGGACGCTTGCGCGGTTTTTCGAGCCGCGCGTGCCGGCTGGGCGTCGGGCGGAGCAAAGATCGGGCCGGGGCACCTCGCGTTGATCAATCGCCAAGTAAGCGTCCTGGTTGCGCCGTGGCTCCCAACGTCGTTAGTGCCTTGTTGAGATGGCGCGAGCCGTCACGCCAAGCGCGGTCTCGAGGGGGGTCCGTCATGGCGCGCGACTTGGTGCGCAACGAATGCCGTGTCCCTCTGGAGCGCCGCCGCCGAAGACAACGACCCCGGATATCCGCCGCTTCTATCGCGGCGACGCGCTGCGGATGTAATGCCCGCGGTCGCCTACCGGCTGGAAATTTCTGATTAACAACCTTGTCGAAAGATCAGTGTACACCGCGCGGCGAAGGGGATAAGCAAGAAACGGACCAATCTTATCGAGCTCGATGGCGCTCTCGCAAAAGCTTCTGATCCGGCAGAGCCAGGCGCTCGTGATGACGCCGCAGCTCATGCAGGCGATCAAGCTCCTGCAGCTGTCCAATCTCGACCTCGCCGCCTACGTCGAAAACGAGCTGGAGCGCAATCCGCTCCTGGAGCGCAGTGGGGACGGTGCCGACGGGTCGGCAGCCGAGCACGACGCGGTTGCGGACGGCGGCCCGTCCGCCGAGGCGCCCTCCGGCGACGCCCAATCCGGCGATTGGGCCGGCCAGGAGCTGGAAACGAGCCGCGCCGCGATCGAGGATAGGCTCGACACCAACCTGGACAACGTGTTTCCCGACGATCCCGGCCCGCCCACGGAGCCGCCGCCGCGCGCCACCGACCCGGCCGGGTATTCCGAGTGGTCCGGCGTCGGCGCGGGCGGACGCGAAACCGGCGACTACAATCTCGAGGCCTTCGTCTCCGCCGAGACCACGCTGGCGAGCCATCTCGCCGATCAGCTCGCGCTCGCGATCACCGATCCGGTGCGGCGGATAATCGGCCAGCACCTGATCGATCTCGTCGACGAGTCCGGCTATCTCGTGGGGGATCTCGCAGACGTTGCCGACAAGCTCGGCGCGCCGATCGCCGAGGTCGAGGCCGTGCTCGCGATCGTGCAGACGTTCGAGCCGTCCGGCGTCGCGGCGCGTAATCTCGCCGAGTGCCTTGCCGTTCAGCTCAAGGAGCGCGACCGTTTCGATCCCGCCATGCAGGCGCTGCTCGCCAACCTCGAGCTCCTGGCGCGGCGCGATCTTGCGGCGCTCAGGAAGGCGTGCGGGGTCGACGATGCCGATATCGCCGACATGATCGGCGAAATCCGCGCGCTCAACCCCAAGCCCGGCCTTGCGTTCGGCTCGACCGTGGTGCAGCCGATCGTCCCCGACGTGTTCGTGCGCGAGGCCGCCGACGGCAGCTATGCGGTCGAGCTCAATGCCGACACGCTGCCCAAGGTGCTCGTCGATCAGACCTACTATGCGGTGGTGTCGAAGACCGCGAAGAACGACGGCGAGAAGTCGTACCTCAACGAGTGCCTGCAGACCGCGACCTGGCTGGTGCGCGCGCTCGACCAGCGCGCCAAGACCATCCTGAAGGTCTCGGCCGAGATCGTTCGCCAGCAGGACGGCTTCTTCGCCCGCGGCGTCCAGCATCTGCGGCCGCTCAACCTCAAGACGGTCGCGGACGCGATCAGCATGCACGAGTCGACTGTCTCGCGCGTTACCGCCAACAAGTACATGGCGACCCGCCGCGGCATCTTCGAGTTGAAATATTTCTTCACCCCGTCGATAGCGGCGGCGGACGGCGGCGAGGCGCATTCGGCGGAAGCCGTGCGTCACCGCATCCGCCAGCTCATCGACGGCGAGACCGCGAGCGGCATTTTGTCCGACGAGACCATCGTCGAGATGCTGCGCGATGCCGGCATCGACATCGCGCGGCGCACCGTTGCGAAATACCGCGAGGCGATGAAGATTCCGTCCTCGGTGCAACGCCGGCGCGAGAAGCAGGTAGTTGCAGGCTGAAACCGTTCGGCCAGCACATGTTCCGGCGAAGTGGGTACCGGTTCGCCGCTGAGAACATGCGCCAAAAGCCAAAAGAAGAAGCAGGAACGAAATACGCCCTGCCCCGCGTTGACAGCGAGCGGGTGCGAACATACGTCGAATCACAGCACCAGATGATCGTGCTCGCAGCGACCCCGGAGGTGATCATGCCGTTTCGCGTCTCGGGCAAGAATCTCGACATCGGCGAAGCCTTGCGGGGGCGCATTGGTGCCCGCGTCGCCGAGGCGCTGGTGAAGTATTTTGACGGTGGCTATTCGGGACATGCCACGGTCGGCAAGGATGGCTTCGGCTTCCGCACCGAATGCGCGATTCATCTCGATTCGGGCGTGACGCTGCACACCGACGGCATGGCGGCGGACGCCTATACGAGCGCCGACCAAGCGGCGTTGCGTGTCGAGAAGCGGCTGCGCCGCTACAAGCGGCGACTGAAGGGCCGCGCCGCGCCCGGCGCCGATGGCGATGCATTGAGCTACATCATCGCGGCGCCCGATCACGAGTCCGACGAGGAGGTCACCGATTTCAATCCGGTGATCATCCAGGAATCGACCACGACGCTCGAGCGCCTCTCGGTCAGCGAGGCCGTGATGGAGCTCGATATGACCGGCGCGCCGACGGTCGTCTTCCGCCACGCGGTCAGCGGCCGCGTCAACATGGTCTACCGTCGCGCTGACGGCAACATCGGCTGGGTCGATCCGGATAAATCGTAGGGTGGGCAAAGCGAAGCGTGCCCACCGCCACGACCGCGTGGGCCCGCCGCTTCGCGGCTTTGCCCACCCTACAAGACCGGTTCGATCCCGAGCTCCTTCGCCAGCTCATCCAAACTCTTCTTCAGCGACGGCGGCAGCGGGATTCCGTTCTTCATCCGGTCGCGCCGCTTCTCATGGCTCTGCTCGCCCGGCAACCAGATGCGCTCGACACCGGGCAGACGCTCGGATTGACGCAAGGTGCGCACCATCGTGTCGACGCTGCGTTTGAACTCGGCGACCGGTGCGAACGCCTCGACCGACAGTGCGACGATCGACTGCCCCGTATTGGTCGCCCGGCCGAGCTCCTTGTTGAAGTCGAAGATGTCGCGGCCGACGGCCGCGCGGTTGAGCGAGCCGGCGAGCAGCGCGATGATCAGAGACAGCGCGTAGCCCTTGTAGTCGCCGATCGGCAGCAGGTGGCCCTCGTCGGCGCGCTTCGGGTCGGTCAGCGGCTTGCCCGCTTTGTCGATCATCCAGCCGACCGGCATCTCCTCGCCGCGCGAGGCCTTCAGCCGCACCTTGCCGTAGGCAGTGACGGTCGGCGCCATGTCCATCACCACCGGCGGCTCGTCCTGCGCCGGCACCGCGACCGCGATCGGATTGGTGCCGAGCAGCGACTCCAGTCCGCCCCACGGCGGCAGATGGTTGTTGCTGCCGACCGCGAAATAGAGCCCGATCATGTCGTGGGCGAGCGGCATCATGGCGTAGAGCGCGGCCGGCCCCGCGTGGTTGCTCATGCGCGCCCCGACCCAGCCGATGCCGTTCTGCTTCGCCTTGGCGATCGCGGTCTCGGCAGCGAATTTCATCACCAGGTGGCCCATGGCGTTGTCGCCGTCGACCAGGGCGGTCGAGCCGCGCTCCTCGACGATGCGGATGTCCGGGCGCGCCTTGACGCCGCCTGCCTTGATGCGCCGGCAGTAGGCTGGCATGCGGAAGACGCCATGGGTGTCCGAGCCGCGGAGATCCGCCTCGGCGATCAGGTCGCCCAAGATCCTGGCGTCGTCCTCCGGCAGCCCTGCAGCCCGAAAGGCGCGGACGATGAAGGCACTCAGGACGGGCGCCGGCACGCGCGCCGGCTGGGGGGTGTCGGGGGCCATATGGTTGTTTCCTCACGCCGAGATCGACGCGATGGCATCCGGGACGCGCTGTCGTCAAGGCGCAACGCGGTGGTGGGTTTGGAACGTCGGGCTGATGTATAGTCTGGTCGATCAATGGCTGTACAAGGCCCAGGGGCAGGGAAGTGCCGACCACGGTCGCCAGTTTTGCCGAGCCTTGGAAGGCACACATTCTGCGCGGGCGCCTTGAAGCCGAGGGCATCTTCGCCCTTATCGTGGACGAGGGTCAGGTCGGCCTGAACTGGCCATGGGCGTGGGCGCTCGGCGGCGTGAAGGTCCAGGTGCTGGGCGATGATCGCGACGGGGCGCTGGAGATCGTCCGGCGCGGGCTCGCCGGCGATTATCGGCACGAGTTGGAAGCCGTGTTTGGCCCTATAGATGCTCCCTCCTGCCCGCAGTGCCGGGCGGACCTCTTCACCAGTCGACGGCCGATTTCGATGCGGGCGCTGCTGGTCGTGATGTATCTCTATTTTGGTGTGATCTTCCCGGTGACGGCTTCAATTCACCGTTGCGGCGCCTGCGGCAACACTTGGCGTGATGATGCGCCCTGACGCCGGATGCCATTTGGCGGGACTCAGCCCGGTTGAACCTTCCGCGCGTCTGCAACATATATTCGACGCGAGTTCCCCAACTTGCCTTGCCTGAGCCCGAGCACCCCGATGAGCACTGATACTGACACCACTGCCCAGACCCACCCATTCCAGGCCGAAGTAGCCGAGCTGCTGCGCATGATGGTGCACTCGGTCTATTCCGAGACCGAGATCTTTTTGCGCGAGCTGATCTCCAACGCTTCCGACGCCTGCGACCGCCTGCGCTACGAGGCGATTGCCAACCCGGACCTGCTCGCCGCCGATCCGCGCCTCGCGATCCGCATCAAGCCCGACACCACGGCCGGCACGCTCACCATAGCGGACAACGGCATCGGCATGGATCGCCAGGAGCTGATCGACAATCTCGGCACCGTGGCGCGCTCCGGCACGCGTGCCTTCATCGGCAAGCTCGCCAAGGCCGAGGACGGCAATGCGCTGATCGGCCAGTTCGGCGTCGGCTTCTACTCCGCCTTCATGGTGGCGGACCGCATCGAGGTGACGAGCCGTCGGGCCGGATCGAGCGAGACCTTCGTGTGGAGCTCGCAGGGCGGCGCCGGGTTCGAGATCGCGCCCGCCAACCCCGAGCAGGCCGCGCGCGTGCCGCGCGGCACCGAGATCATGCTGCACCTCAAGGACGATGCGAAAAAGTATCTCGAGGCCTACGAGATCGAGCGCATCGTCCACACCTATTCGGACCACATCCTGTTTCCGATCGAGCTCGTGGGCTTGCCCATGAAAGCAGCCGAAGAGGCCGCGGCCGAAGATACCAAGAAGGAAGGTGCGAAGGAGGCCGAGCCGCGCCAGATCAACAAGGCGAGCGCGATCTGGCAACGCTCGAAGTCCGAGCTCAAGCCCGAGGACTACACGCAGGCCTATCACTCGATCGCCAGCGCCTTCGACGAGCCCGCGACGACGATCCACTACCGCGCCGAGGGCCGCCTCTCCTATGCGGTGTTGCTATTCGTGCCGTCGAGCGCGCCGTTCGACCTCTTCGACCCGTCGCGCAAGGGCCACGTGAAGCTCTACGTGCGGCGCGTCTACATCACCGACGACGCGGCGCTGCTGCCGTCCTATCTGCGCTTCGTCCGGGGCATCGTCGACTCGGAGGATCTGCCGCTCAACATTTCGCGCGAGATGTTGCAGAACAATCCGCAGGTCGCGCAGATGCGCAAGGCGCTGACCGGCCGCGTCATCACGGAGCTGGAAAACCTCGCCAAGGAGGAGAAGCCCGAGACCTTCGGCAAGATCTGGGAGGCTTTCGGTGCCGTCCTCAAGGAGGGCCTCTATGAGGACTTCGAGCGACGCGAGACGCTGCTCGCGCTCACGCGCTTCACCACGACGACCGGCACGCTGCGCACGCTCAAGCAGTACGTCGCCGATCTCAAGCCGAACCAGACCGAGATCTATTACCTCGCGGGCGAAAGCCTCGATCGCCTCAAGTCGAACCCGAAGCTCGAGGCGGCGCGGGCGCGCGGCATTGAGGTACTGTTGCTGACCGATCCGATCGATTCGTTCTGGACCACCATGCCGCTCGACTTCGAGGGCAAGCCGCTCAAGTCGCTGAGCCAGGGCGAGGTGAATTTCGACCTCATCGCGCTGCTCGAGCAGCCCGCGAAAGATGGGGACAAGCCCGCCTTGGCGGCCGTCGACGACGCGGTCGTGATCGCCGCTGTGAAGAGCGCGCTCGGCGACTGGGTCACCGACGTGCGCGCCTCGCAGCGGCTCACTGACAGCGCCGCCTGCCTGGTCGCGGGCGGCCAGGGGCCGGATCGCGAGCTCGAGCGCCTGCTAGCGCGTCAAGCGCGCGGCGCCGGGACGAAGCCGATTCTCGAGCTCAACATGCGCCACCCGATCGTGCGCGCGCTCGCCGGCGCAAAAACCGCGGCGCGCGAGGACGACGTGAACGATCTTGCCGCGCTCCTGCTCGAGCAGGCGCAGATCCTCGACGGCGAAGTGCCGCCCGATCCCGCCGCCTTCGCGGCGCGGCTCAACCGGCTTGTGGTGCGTGGATTGCCGGGGGAGTGAATTCGCCATGGCCGGGCATAGCCGTTCGAAGAACGGCGTCCCTTCGGCTCGCCTATGTCCCGGCTATCCACGTCTTATTTTGCGGTAACGTCACTCACACGTGGATGCCGGCGACAAGCCGGCATGACGGTTGTTTCCCACCCCGAATTTCGCTTCGCTTCATCCAGGCTACATGGCAACGCATTCTCAGTGCTGCGCCAGATGCTGGCGCACGATCTCGGTCATGCGATCCGCCGATGTGCCGGGCGGAAAGAAGCCGAGATATTCACCGGAGCGACCCATCAGGTAGATGAATCCCATGTGATCGATCAGATAGATGCCACCGTCCTCGGGCTGATACTTCGCATAGTAGGCCTTGTAGGCGTCCGCGACAGCGCGGACCTGCGCGGCGGTTCCGGTGAGGCCGATCAGGCGTGGATGGAATGCGGGCACGTAGTCGGCGAGCACCTTTGTCGTGTCGCGGTCGGGATCGACCGAGATGAAGATCGGCTGGACCTCGTCGCCGGCGACGCCCAGCTTGTCGATAGCGAGCCCGATCTGCGCAAGGTCGGTCGGGCAGACGTCGGGGCAGGTCGTGTAGCCGAAATAGACGAGCAACAGCTTGCCGCGAAAGTCCTTGTCGGTTCGCTTGTGCCCGGCTTGATCGATCAACTCGAAGGGACCGCCGATGTGGCCGCGGCCCCACATCAGGTCATCCATGAAGCGCGCGGCGCGCGCGCGATCGGCCTCCTGCGCGTGCAGCGAACCGGCGGCAGCCATGATCAGCACGATCGCGGCTACGCCGAATGCACGTAATGTCCGGGCGCCGCGCATCGGCGGGCGGCCCGACATCATGCTCCGAATGTCAGCGTCGCCCCGGTCGATCCGAGGAAGAGCCGATCGGGCGCGATGCTGCGCATCGCCTCGACGAAGTTCTCGCCGCTGCAATGCATCGGCACGACGATATCGGGCTTGAGCTCGACGATCTCGGAGACCACGTGGCGCGTATAGTCCATCGGCGCCGGCCCGAGGTGGAAGCCGCCGAGCAGCGCGTGGACCTTGTCGACGCCCGAGACCTCCTGCGCTTGCTTCACGGCGTTGACGATGCCGCGATGGCTGCACGAGGAGAGCACCACGAGGCCGCGATCCTTCACGTGAAAGACGGTCGCGTGCTCATGGTAGTGCTCGTCCGGCACGGTCTTCCCGGCGAGCTCCGCAGAGGTGTAATGCGAGGCGTTGCAGCCGAGCCCGTCCTTGATGCCGAATTGCTCGAACGTGTTCGGCAGGACCTTCTCGTCGGTCCGCCGTTTGATCATCCCGGTCGTGAACGCATGGCCGCCGATGACGGTGGGGTTTTCGCACAGCACCACGCCGATCTTGCGCGCCGCGAGCGCATTGCGGTCGAGATAGCCGAAATCGCTGAACACGCCGGGCGTCCCGGTACCCTGGACCCGGTGGCAGAAATTGTCCTCGCCGCCGGCATAGAGCTTCACATCTGCCGGTAGTGCCGCGCGATACTTGTCGAGGAAGGCGATCAGGCCGCCGTAATGATCGAAGTGGCCATGGCTCACGATAAGCGCGTCGACCTTGCCGGGATCGATGCCGAGGAGCTCGATGTTGTTGAGCAGCGCATCCGGTGTATAGCCGTAGTCGAGCATGAAGGCGCGCGTCTCGCCGCCTTTGACCGATCGCATGGAATAGGACAGTCCCCACTGTGTGTGGAGCGAGCGGGTGTAGTCCTTGGCGCGCGGCGCCGGCGTGACCCCCATGCCGTTGAATGTCCTGGGACGCAGGAAGATGTTCTGCGTCAGGTCGACCAGCACCTGCACCGACAGCTTGTCGACGACCGGCGCCTCGATCGGCGCAGCATCGGCAAACTCGACGCACATAAAGCCGCTCGTCGCCGCCGCGCCGGCAAGCGCCGCCGAGGTCTTGAGGAAATCACGTCGCCCGATCTTTTTATTCATATCGCTCTCCCGCAAAGCCGCCTCCCACGAGGGCGGCTCCTGCCGGACGATATCATGGCGCGTGACGACCCGAAGGATAACTTTGCGTATATTCAGCCCCGCCGGCTCGGGCGGTCCCGCCAAGCCGGGCCGGGGAAAGGATCCGATGAACGACGCAGCCAACCCACTTGCGCATCTTCCTCCCTACGGCAACGGCACGCTGCCGCCGGACATTCGCTCGCGCATGATCGCGGGCGTCAACGGCATGACGGTGCACATTCTCGAGGCCGGCTTCGAGACGCCTGGCCGGCCCGCCGTGCTGCTGCTGCACGGTTTTCCGGAGCTCGCCTATAGCTGGCGCAAGGTCATGCGGCCGCTCGCCGATGCCGGCTACCACGTGATCGCGCCCGATCAGCGCGGCTACGGGCGCACCATCGGCTGGGACGGCGCCTACGATGCCGATCCCGATCCCTTCCGCATGCTCAACATGGTGCGCGATGCCGTCGCCCTCGTGTTCGCGTTGGGCTATCGCAACGTCGCCATGGTGGCGGGGCACGATGCCGGCTCGCCGGTCGCGGCCTGGAGCGCGCTGGTCCGCCCCGATGTTTTCCGGTCGGTCGTGCTGATGAGCTCGCCGTTCGACGGCGTGCCGCCGCTGCCGTTCGATACCGCCAACGGCGCCGCGCCGCCGCGGCGTCCGATCACGGACGAAGAGCTCGACGTCGATCTCGCCAAGCTCGATCCGCCGCGCAAATATTATCAGCATCATCAGCGAACGCCCGGCGCCGACGACGACATGCTGCACGCGCCGCAGGGCCTGCACGCGTTCTTCCGCGCCTACTACCACTACAAGAGCGCGGATTGGCGCGCGAACAAGCCGCATACCCTCAAGGCGCGCACCGCGGCCGAATTGGCGCAGATGCCGACCTACTACGTGATGGAGCGCGACAAGGGCATGGCCGCGAACGTCGCGCCGTTCATGCCGTCGGCCGCCGAGATTGCAGCGTGCAAATGGCTGACCGACGCCGAAGTCGGCGTCTACGTCACCGAATATGCCCGCACGCAGTTCACCGGCGCGTTGCAAGGCTATCGCGTGCGGCGCGGCGCCGATCCCAAAAGCATCGCCGAGATGCACACTTTCGCGGGTCGCACCATCGACGTGCCGTCGATGTACGTGGCGGGCAAGAGCGACTGGGGCACCTACCAGACGCCCGGCGCGGCGGACAACATGCAAAGAAAGGCCTGCACCCGCATGGTCGGCTTCCATCTGGTCGACGGCGCCGGCCATTGGGTGCAGCAGGAGCAGCCCGAGGCGGTGAGCGGGTTGCTGATCGAGTTTTTGCGAGAGAATGCCAAGTAGCCCGGATTGAGCGCAACGAAATCCGGGACTTTACCTGTCCGCAAGCTCTTTCCCCGGCTTTCGCTTCCGGCTACGCGCTCCGGCGGACTCCAACCCGTCCGTAGCTCGCGCAGCGAGCGAAGGCGGGTCGTTCAAGCCGGGCTAGCTCACTGCCGCTCGTGCTCGGCCCCGGCCATCACCCGGTTCAGCTCCGGCATCTCGCTTGGCGAGCCCCCGTGCAGCTCGACCGGCCCGGCCTTGCCGTGGCGGACCAGCCGGTCGTGGATCACATCGAACACCCGCACGCCGACGTCGCGTGTGATCGGTGCAAGCCAGGGTGATTCCTCCAAGGTGGCGTGCGCATCGGCCAGCCCCTCCTGCCAGCGTGCCAGCATGGTGGAGCGGCTGAACTCGAAATCCTTGGCGCCGCCCTGCGGCTCTGACGGTCGATAGATCAGCGTTGCGATATCCATCTCGGTGACGCAGCCGTGTTCGTAGAGACGCTTCGCCTGCGGCGTCGCGGCGATCTCGGGCGGCAGCAGCTTGTGCAGCTCGTTGATGGTGTGGCGCACATTGTGCCGCTCGCGCAGCCCCTCGGTCACCATCCGGGTGCGGCTCGAATAGCGGATGTCCTTCTCGCGCTCATTGACCTGGTCGAGGTTGGTCGGCACGAAGCCGTGCGCCTGGAAGACGTCGACCTGGAAGATCAGCCGGCTGCGCCGCGGATAGTAGTCGACCATGTATTGCAGCGGCGTGTTGGAGAAGAGTCCGCCGTCCCAGTAAAGCTCGCCGTCGATCTCGACCGGCGGGAATCCGGGCGGCAGCGCGCCGCTCGCCATCACGTGCTCGGGATGGATTTTTATCTTCTTGCTGTCGAAATACGCGAAGTAGCCGGTGCGTACGTTGACGGCGCCGACGCTCAGCCGGATGCCGCGGCCGTGATTAATGCGGTCGAAATCGACCAGGCGCTCCAGGGTGCCGCGTAGCGCGCTGGTGTCGTAGTAGCTCAGGAGCTTGCCGGGCGAGAAAAAGTCCTGCGGCCCGCGTGGCGCGAAGAAGCCGGGCTGTCCGAACAGCACCGAGGCGATGGCGCTCGCGCTCTGCTGCCAGCTCGCCAGGGGACCGTCCGGCGGCGCCGGCCAGAGTTTCGTCGGCGCCGTGATCTCGTCCCAGAAGGCGCGCAGATGTTCGATGCATCGTTCCGGCGCATTGCCGGCGATGATCGCGGCGTTGATGGCGCCGATCGAGATGCCGGCTACCCAGTCGGGCAGATATTCCGAGGTCACCAGGGCCTCGTAGACGCCCGCCTGATAGCTGCCGAGCGCGCCGCCCCCCTGCAGCACCAGCCCGACCTTCTTGTCATAGGATGCCGGGCGTGCCGGCGGGATTTTGTCAGTCATGAAAGCAACTCCGCGCAAGGATTGACTGTTTGCCTAGCCGGTATGGCAAATAATGGACCATCCTGGCGTGCGCGACGGCAGTCTTCGCGCCGAGCCGGTCACATCCGGCTGCATGCGCCAGCCACTTGATCTGCTGGTCATTTTCGGGGCATTCCGGTATCCGTCGCGGGCCGATCCGGGCCGCGCCGCGGCCACGCAAAGACCCCCCGCCTGGGAGACGTCCCTCATGCCTAGCCCCAGGGCCTCGAAGGCCCTTTCGCGTTTCACGGTCCTCGATCTCACGCGCGTGCGGTCGGGGCCGACCTGCGTGCGTCAGCTCGCCGACTGGGGCGCCAATGTCATCAAGATCGAGATGCCGCCGCAGATCGAGTCGGGCGAAGGGCTCGGCGGCCCGCGCGACGGTTCCGACTTCCAGAACCTGCACCGCAACAAGCGCAGCATGACGCTGAACCTGAAGTCGCCCGAAGGCGTCGCGGTGCTCAAGAAGATGGTCAAGAAGGCCGACGTGGTGGTCGAAAACTTTCGCCCCGACGTGAAGCGTCGGCTCGGCATCGACTACAAGGACCTGAAGAAGATCAATCCGAAGATCGTGTACGGGAGCATCTCGGGCTTCGGTCAGGACGGGCCCTACGAGAACCGGCCGGGCTTCGACCAGATCGCGCAGGGCATGGGCGGCCTCATGTCGATCACCGGTCTGCCGGGACAGGGGCCGGTGCGGGTCGGGATCCCGATCGCGGATCTGACCGGCGGACTGCTTTGCGCCATGGGCATCCTCACGGCCCTCCTCGAACGCGACGTATCGAAGAAGGGCCAGCACGTCACGACCTCGCTCTTGCAGGCGCAGATCTTCATGCTCGACTTCCAAGCCTCGCGTTACCTCGTGAAGGGCGAAGTTGCCAAGCAGGCCGGCAACAACCATCCGACCAGCATTCCGACCGGCGTGTTCAAGACCACGGATGGCCACATCAACATCGCGGCGGCGGGCGGCAAGATCTGGGAGCGCACCTGCCAGGCGCTCGAGGCGACGGAGCTCGCCAAGCGGCCCGAATACGCAACCGCGGCCGAGCGCTCGAAGAACCGCGATGCGCTCAATGCCGAGATCGAGAAGATCACGGCGACGCGCTCGAGTGCCGACTGGATCGACCGCTTCAACAAGGCGGGCGTGCCGTGCGGACCGATCTATTCGATCGACCAGGTCTTTGCCGATCCGCAGGTCAAGCATCTCGGCATGGCGCAGCCCGTGAAGGGCAGCAAGCTCACCTTGGTCGGGCAGGGCATGTCGCTGTCGCGCACGCCGAGCAAGCTCGTCGCGCCGCCGCCGGGGCTCGGCCAGCACACCGTCGCGGTGCTCAAGGAGTTCGGCTATACGCCCAAGCAGATCGCGGCG
>DASXCK010000402.1:0-3267 GCA_036491235.1 Xanthobacteraceae bacterium
CGGTCGAGCAACGCATCGATGAAGGCTCTGTCGTCATCCGACAAGGTTGCCAGCGGCACCCTGATGGCGTTGGCGATCGCACGCCGTGCCGCGATCGGGTTGGCAAAGACGAGTTCATGGAACGGATCGGGGTCCTGGAACGGGCGCACGGGGATTGCGGCAGCCTCTGCGTCCCGCCGGATGTCGCTTATGACCACGGCGTTCTCGCCCGACAGCGCCGCGCGCGGCAGCGAAAGCTTGCCGGCGAGGGCCGCCACCTGGTCGGCGCGGACCTCGTGGCGCGATTTGCGGTGCTTGCGGTAGCGATGCAGCGGGATCGGGCCGCCCGCCGGCCGGAATGGTCCCACGCGTTCCGCGCCGTGCTCGACCCACAGCTCCTGGTCGAACAGGCCCCACCAGACCACGACCGTCTCGCCGGCAAGCTCGGCAGCGACCTCGTACGCCACGCCCGCGACGGTCAGACGGCAGTCGATGCCGACCAGGCGCCGCTCCGGCTCGCGTGCGAAAGCGCAGAACCGATCCCAGGCGCACATTTGCCGGACGCCGTCAGCGGGCAGGTGCGTCAGCCAGTCGTCAATGCGCGCATGCGGCTCGGACCGGTGATCGCTCCGGTTATAGGTGGCAATAAAGCGCGCGAGCCAGCGGTTCGCCTCCGCTTCGGTCTCGGGTTGATGGAAATGGTAGAGCGTCTCGTGCGCGTCCTTCACGGTACGGAACGGCCGTTCCACCTTGCCCTTGGCGCGCGCCGTCGTCCGCCGCCCATCCGTGCCGGCGGGCATGTGCGGCAGGATCTCGACGCCGAGGCTTTCCATCACGCGCTTGAACACCGCCGATTTGGCGACCGGCCCGTTGTCGAGGGAGAGCGCCGCCGGGATGCCTTGGAACGGGTCCGCCTCATCGCCCGCCTCCGGCGGCTTGGGCGACATGGCGTTGAACAGGAAGCGCAGCGCCGTCTCGACATCCTCGCCGTAGACGCAACGGTATTCCTGATAGGCGACACCCGAGCGGTCATCGACAACGGAGAACAGCATCAGGATCGGCGCACCTTGCCGGTCTGCATCGATCCAGGCAGGTGCCTTCAGGTGCTTCAGATCGGACGGGCTCATGTCGAAGTGCCACAGCGCATTCGCGCACTCGGCCTGGAAGTGCACGGCAGGCGGCTGGCGTGTCATCCGCTCGTGATCGTAGCCGAGGCGCCGCAGGTGGCGATTGACAGTCGAGGCGGTCAGCTTGCCTGGTGCCAGCTTGTGGAAGCCATCCGGCGTGTCGACGCCGTGCTCGACCAGCAGCTGCAAGGTGCGCGCCGTCGACAGATGGCGGCCTTTCTTGTTGGTAGTGCGCACCTTCATGGCGGCGACGATTTCGCACCAGCGCTCGATCTCCGACGCCGGCATCGCGCGCGGACGGCCACGATCGGCGCGATGTGCGTCCTTCGGACGGCGCTCGCCACGCAGCAGGCGGTACAGCGTGGCTCGGCTGACGGCGTAGAGTTGCGCCGTGGACGCCATCAGGGCGACGCGCTCCGGATGCCGCGGCGGCAGCGCCACGAGACGGCGGCGCAGGGCCGAAAGCGCCTCGGTCGGCACACCGCCGCCCCTCGGCATTACACGACCGCGGTCGTAGTAGAGTGCCGCGGTAAGACGGGCAAAGGCCGGGAGCGTGCCTTGCCGGCGGGACGATGCGTGCCATCGAGCACGGCTTGGCCGGCAGCCTTCGGCGTCCCGTCGCCGTTGACGTAGGTGTAGAGGGTGGTGGTCGTGAGGTTCAGGCGCTTGGCCACTTCGGCCGCGACAGCCGTACGGTCAGCCATTGCCGCCATCGCCATCATCAGCGTGGCGCGATCCATCTTGCGCGGTCGACCGCCCAAGCGCCCGCGCGCGCGGGCCGCGGCAAGTCCCGCCATGGTGCGCTCGGCAATCAGCTCGCGCTCGAACTCGGCGAACGCAGCGAAGATGCCGAACGCGAGGCGGCCATTGGCGGTCGTCGTATCGATCTGCGCGCCCGCGCCGGTCAGCACCTTCAAGCCGACACCCCGGGTGCGCAGATCCTCAACCGTATTGACCAGGTGGCGCAGGTCGCGGCCGAGCCGATCGAGTTTCCACAACACAAGCGTGTTGCCGGGCTGGAGCGCCTTGAGGCATGCCGCCAGGCCGGGGCGATCGTCCCGGCGGCCAGAGGCCAGGTCCTCATAGATACGGGTGGGATCAACACCGGCGGCAAGCATCGCATCGCGCTGCGGCACCAGCGTCTGGGTACCGTCGGACTTCGAGACACGGACGTAGCCGATCAGCACCGCAGCACCGCCAGGAAAGATGAAGCTCACCCTGCAATCTGATGATCAATTCCGCAACGGGTTTTCTGGCGGATCGTGGGGGCGATCGGCCGGCCCGGCGCAGCCGCCAGGAAACCGCCCGTTTTCCGCGCGCCTCCCCGGCTAGCCGCGCCGACCCCCGGCTCCTTCCGTCTCACACATTTTGCGTCGGAATGCTCGATCTCGCGTCCGTCTCAACGAGCGTGCGCTCAATCTCAAACAGCGTGCGTCGGACCCACCCGACAGTCTCGGCTAATCTGCGCCGGAAACCGCCCTTGATTGCGCGTCGGGCCGGTCATCATTGCGCGCCGCTACAATTAGCTTGGTGTCGAGCATCGCGGCTTCGTCCACGATGACAACCGTTCGCGCGTCCCAATGCCGGCGGCCGTTGTTGAGCGCAAAAATTTCGCTGTGGATCGTGGCGGCATGGCTGAAACCGTCCGCGCGCATGTCCTCCGCAACGGCATTGGTCGGCGCAAGGCCGATCACGGTTCGGCCTTCTTTCTCGTAAGCCTCGCGCACGGCCGCAATTGTGTAGCTCTTGCCGGTGCCGGCCTGGCCGTCGATCATCGCGAAGCCGCCCGGCAACGTCGCATGGATGAAAGCGGCGGCCTGTTCGTCGGTCATCGTCTTGCCGCCGGCGACTTTCTCCCGCGTGCGGTCGCTGACTCCGTGGCGCATATTTGCGGCGAGGTCGTGAACGGCGACGACAACCTGTTGCTCGGCGTCGAGTATGGCTTGCGTGGTGAAACGCCGAACGCCGTGCGCCTCGCGGTCGGGCTGCTGGTTTTCTTCCGCCCATTTCCTTTGAACATAGGCGACATAATCCCGCAAATCGTGCCGTGCGCCGGCTTCGGGATTCTTCTCGGTGCGCCAAACTTCGTAACTGCGTTCGGCGCTGGCCTTGTGATCGTCGCTCAAGGCGTCGAAGCCGCCACGCTCCATCATCCACGGTT
>DASXCK010000403.1:0-55291 GCA_036491235.1 Xanthobacteraceae bacterium
GTGCACGGCGGTCTCCTGCGCGAACGCCCAGGCGGGGCCGAGCAGCCAGCGATGGCCTTCATAGATGCGCGATTGGCTCGGCAGCGGATTGCGCGGATGCAGGTAGAACGGCACGTCGAGCCGCTCCACCGTTTCCCAGAAGGGCCAGTACTGCGGCAGGTCGTAGAACACCATGCTGTCGGCGTCGTCGACCTGCGAGAAGCCGTTGACGAGGCCGCCGCGGAAGCCGAGGTCCCTGACGCAACGCGTCAGCTCGCGGATGGCGAGATCCGGGTCCTGCATCGGCAGGGCGGCGAGCGCCTGGAAGCGGTCGGGGCGCTTGGCCACCTGCTCAGCGAGGAAATCGTTGGCGCACCGCGCAATCTCATCGGCGCGCTTGGGATCGAGGATCGCCTGGACTGCGGGCGCATTGAGCGAGAGCACCATCATCTCGACGCCGTGCCGATCCATCTCGGCGATGCGCCGCTCGTGGAAGTCGAGGAGCCGGCCGCGCAGCTCCGTCCAGGTATCGTCGGGAAGAAATCCCTTGGAGTCGGCGAGCGTGTCCTCGGTCGCGAAATGCTCTTCCAGCCCGATCTTGCCCTTCACCGGGGATCCTCCCTGACGGCCGTGCCGGAAAGCACCCTGGCTGCCGCGCGCCGACTATAGCAGCCGCCGCGATCCGCGGGGCGCGCCTGCAGCATCAGGGCTTGCGGCGAGGCTTGGATGGCGGCTTGGATTGCGCCTTGGACGATACCTTGGATGAGGCCTTTGACCGCCTGTTGGACCGCCCGTGGCCGTTGGCGCAGCCGGCACATTTGCAGCCGACGGGCTCCAAAAACTGCTCGAAATATTCCTTGCCGTAGTCGTAGGTGATCTCTTCGCCCGGCTTGATCCCGCGTCGTGCGTAGATCTTGATCTTGCCCCGCATCTCGTAGGGCTCGGCATTGGGCTTGCACGAATGATTGATATAGCGCGCCGTGTTGCGGCGGTCGGCGCCGTCGATGGCCCAGCGCGTATTGAGGTCGAAGTAATACCGGTTCTGGTCCTCGTCCTCGACGTCCCTCCACCGGACGCGCTGGCCCCAGTACTCGATGATGAACTTGCCCTTGCGAATCGGTTCGGTGGCGAACAGCCCGAGCCCGGTGCGCGAGCGTGCGACCCGGAAGGGGCCCGTCTGATGAGGCACGCGGGTGCGTTTGTTGCGAATCAGGTCGGTCAAGCGTCGGTCCCCATCACGGATATCGATGTCTTAATACTAGGCGGCTCGCGACTCGCAAGAGGGCGGGACAATTGTCCCCTGCCGCGGGCGTCGTGAAGGACGTATCCGATCGACACGATTTGATGGATGCTCGGCCCCATGGACACCTACGATGTCGTCATCATCGGCGCCGGGCACAACGGTCTCACCTGCGCGGCTTACCTCGCGATGGCCGGGCTGCGCGTCAAAGTGCTCGAGCGCCGACATATCGTCGGCGGGGCCGCCGTCACCGAGGAATTCCACCCCGGGTTCCGCAACTCGGTCGCGTCCTACACGGTGAGCCTGCTTCATCCAAAAATCATCGGCGATCTGCAGCTGCACGAGCACGGGCTGCGCATCGTCGAGCGGCGGGTGCAGAATTTCTTGCCCACGGCCGACGGGAACTTCCTGGTCGTGGCGGACGGGCAGACCGAGCGGCAGATCGCCAAGTTCAGCACGTCCGACGCGGCGCGCTATGCGGATTTCAGCCGCGAGCTCGACGCGGCGGCCGACGTGCTGCGCGACCTCGTCCTGCGGCCGCCGCCCAACCTCGCGTCCGGTGGTCTGACGCTGCGCCGCCTCGGCGAGCTGATCCGCACGGGCGCACTGACGAACCGGCTGCGCCGCCTGCCGGTGGCACAGGTTCGCGTCCTGTTCGACCTCGCCACCAAATCGGCGGGCGACTATCTCGATGGCTGGTTCGAGGGCGACCTCATCAAGGCGCTGCACGGCTTCGATGCCGTCGTCGGCAACTATGCAAGCCCGTACGCGGCCGGCAGCGCCTATGTGCTGCTGCATCACGCTTTCGGTGAAGTCAACGGCAAGAAGCGAAGCTGGGGCCACGCGGTCGGCGGCATGGGCGCGATCACCCAGGCGATGGCGCGGTCGGCTGCGCGCCACGGCGTCGAGATCGAGACGGACGCGCCGGTGCGCGAGATCGTGGTGGAACGCGGCCGCGTCCGTGGTGCCGTGCTGGCGGACGGGCGCGTCGTACGCGGGCGTGCGGTCGCCGCCAACGTCGACCCGCATCGGCTCTATACGAGCCTGCTGCCGCCCGACGCTTTGCCGGAGGGATTCCTCGCGCGCATGCGCCGCTGGCGCAGCGGGTCGGGCACCTTCCGGATGAACGTCGCGCTGTCACGGCTGCCGACGTTCGCGGCGCGGCCGGCCGACGACGGCGCCGACCATCTTACGGCCGGCATCATCATGGCGCCGAGCCTCGCCTACATGGAGCGCGCCTACCACGACGCGCGGCAATCCGGCTGGAGCCGCGCGCCGATCGTCGAGATGCTCATTCCTTCAACGCTCGACGATTCGCTCGCGCCCGCCGGCGCCCATGTGGCGAGCCTTTTTTGCCAGCACGTGGCGCCGCAGCTTCCCGATGGGCAATCGTGGCGCGACCACCGCGAGGCCGTCGCCGACTTGATGATCGATACGGTCGAGCGCTACGCGCCGGGCTTCAAGGCGAGCGTGGTGGCGCGGCAGGCGCTCAGCCCGCTCGATCTCGAGGAGATATTCGCCCTCACGGGCGGCGACATCTTTCATGGCGCGTTGTCGCTCGATCAGCTCTTCTGGGCGCGGCCGATGATCGGCTATGCGGACTATCGCGGCCCGCTGCGCGGGCTCTACCATTGCGGCTCGGGCGCGCATCCGGGTGGCGGGGTGAGCGGGGCGCCGGGACACAACGCGGCGCGTGCGATCATTCGTGACCGGCGGTGGCGAATGGGCGGTTGAACTCCGCGAGCGACGGCAAACGGCTGGGCGCGCCGGAAGGGTCTCAACAAGCTCCGACTGCGCTATCATTGACGCGATGGCTCGAGGGAGGTCGCTTTGAGAATCGCAGCACTCACGATCGCCGTTTTTGTGGTTGCGGCGCCTGGCGCCATTGCGCAGAACATGAATATCCCGCCACAACGAGGTAGCTCCATGCCCGCCAACACGCCCACCGTCACGCCCGATATCGTCAAGAACCTCGCGCCCACCGGAACGCTGCGGGTCGGCATCAACCTCGGCAATCCCGTACTGGTCCAGACCGACGCCGCGACAGGCGAGCCGAAGGGCGTGACCGTCGACCTCGCGCGCGAGCTTGGGCGGCGTCTCGACATGCCGGTCGAGCTCAAGCGCTTCGACGCCGCCGGCAAGTCCTTCGAGGGCCTCAAGTCGGGCAACCTCGACATCGTGTTTCTCGCGATCGAGCCGGTGCGGGGCCGCCGAGGTCGCGTTCACGGCGCCCTACGTGATCATTGAGGGCGTCTACATGGTGCCGAAGGATTCAAGGATCAAGTCGAACGAGGAGGTCGACCGCGACGGCATCCGCATCGGCGCCAACAAGGCCTCGGCCTACGATCTTTTCCTCAGTCGCAGCCTCAAGCACGCGACGCTGGTGCGCGGTGAAGGCCCCATTGAGCATCTGGTGGACCAGAAGCTCGAGGTCGTGGCCGGCGTGAAGCAGCCGCTCGCCGCCTACGTGAAGGCGCATCCCGACATGCGGCTGCTCGATGGCCGCTTCATGGAGATTCGCCAGGCCATGGGCACCGTGAAGGGGCGTGACGTCGGCGCACGCTATCTGCATGGCTTCATCGAGGAGCTCAAGGCGTCCGGCTTCATTGCCGATGCGCTGAAGCGCAGCAACCAGCCGGATGCCGCGGTTGCGCCGCCCGCAGGCCACTGAGCGCTCAGGGGGAGCTGGCTGAGTTCCGATGCATTGATCGCCTGACGGCGCCGGCGACCGCCGTCGATCTGGGCGGAGACGGCGAAGGCCAACAAAGAGCACGCATGCTGGAGAAGCCGAGCTGCGCGGGTTATGCCTCGCCGTTCGCCGCCTGCATGAACCGAAGCTTGATCGCGTGGCCATCGCGTACCGGCAGAAAGCGCGGCGTCTCGTCGCTGGAGATCCGCGCATTCACCAGGATCGGTCCCTTGCCCGTATGCAGCAGCTCGCGCACGTGCGCGACGCCGGCTTGCTCGGTGAGCGCGAGCGCGTCGGGAAAGCCGCAACCCCTGGCGATGGCGACGAGATCCGCGCCGCCCTTGGTATGGCTCGCCTGCATGCCGGTCTCGCCGTAGTGGGCGTTGTCGAGGACGACGACGACCAGGTTTTTTGGCTGCTTCACGCCGATGGTCGCGAGCGCGCCGAGGCCCATCAGCGCCTCGCCGTCGCCGGTGAGCACCGCAACGCGTCGCTCGGGCTTGGCGAGCGCGAGGCCAAGGCCGATCATGGCGGCCCCGCCCATCGCACCCCACAGATAGAGATTGAGCGGATGATCGCCAGCCGCCGCGACGTCGTAGGTTGCCGAGCCGAGGCCGCACACGACCATGAGGTCGCGGCGATCGACCAGCAGATCTTTGACCAGCTTGCGTCGTTCCAGCATCGCGCTCATTTGGTCCACCGCTTGCGTCCGATCAGCCGCTGCGACAGGAGGACCGCGACGGCGAGGTCGCCGTCGAAGGCCATGTCGCACGCGGCCGACACCACCTCGTCCACGTCGCCCGGCTCTTCGACCCGGTAGGTGAGGAAGCCCGCGAGCTTGAGCACCGGCTCGGTGATCGAGCCCATCGGCACCTGCCAGGGATTGAACTCGGCAAACTCGCCGCGCATGGTCACCAGCACCAGACAGGGAAAGCCCATGTTGCGCACGAGCGTGAACATGTTGATGCAGTTGCCGACGCCGCTGCTCTGCATCAGCAACGCGGCGCGCTGCCCGCCGAGGTGAGCGCCGGCGACGAGGCCGATGCCTTCCTCCTCGGTAGTGAGCACCACGTCGGCGATCTCGGGGTCATCACAGATGCGCTTGATCAGTCGGCTGTGGCCGGCATCGGGCACATAGCCGACCTGGCGGATGCCGACCCGCTTGAAGTGGTCGTAGATTGCGTCTGGCCAGCGGATGTTGGTCTGGTCGTCCATGTGAAGCCTTTTAGTTTGCGCATATCCCTGTCGGCGAACCGGCGCACTTCGCCGGGATATGCGCTATCCCGCAATGCGCTGCGACGCTGCCACGCCGGCCGTCACCGGCGCAAGCGGGAGGCGGCCGCGGATGAAGTCGGCGGCCTTCTCGGCGATCATGATCACCGGCGCGTTGATGTTGCCGCCGACGAGGTCGGGCATCACCGAGGCGTCGACCACGCGCAGTCTCTCGACGCCGCGCACCCGCAGCGTCGGGTCGACCACGGCGAGCGGATCGAAACCCATCCGGCAGGTGCCGATCGGATGATGCACCGTGATGCCATTCGCACGGATGAGGGCGTCGATGTCGGCGTCGGCGTCCGAGCCCGGTGCGATCTCGCGCTCGATGAAGGCGCGCATCGCAAACTGTGCGCCGACCGCGCGCGCCATGCGGATGCCCTCGCGCAAGGTCTTGCGGTCTTTGTCGGTCGCCAGGAAGTTCTGCCGGATGCGCGGCGCGACGGCGGGATCGGCCGAGGCGAGCCGTACCTCGCCGCGGCTTTCCGGCCGCAGCACCACGGCGCGGCACGCAAAACTGTCCGCATAGGCGCGGCGGAACGGCGCGAGATAGGGATGCGCCGTCATCGGCGCGGCGTTGAACAGGAACTGGACATCCGGCAGGTCGGTCGCGTGGCGGCTTTTGAGGAATGCGAGGATGCCGCCCGGCAGATCGGACGCGACGCCGTCGCCGTGCCAACGCGCCCGGGCCAGCGCGCGCAGGATGCGGTCGAGGCGCATCTGCGCGTGGAACGGCCCGGGCTCGCGGCGCTGCCATGCGGGGCCGGCCGAGACATGGTCCTGGAGGTTCTTGCCGACGCCGGGCAGCGGCACGCGCACCGCAATGCCATGCGCCGCGAGCTCGGCCGGATCGCCGATGCCCGACAACATGAGGAGCTGCGGCGAGTTGATGGTGCCGCCCGCGAGGATCACCTCGTCGTCGGCGCGCGCGATCACACGCTGCCGGCCGATGTGATAGGCGACCCCGACCGCGCGCGCGCCGTCCATCATGATCTGCGTGGCCAGCGCCCCGGTCACGACCCTCAAGTTGCGACGCGCGAGCGCCGGCCGCAGGTAGGCGACCGCTGCGCTGCAGCGCCTGCCGTCGCGCACCGTCATCTGGATCTTCGCAAAGCCCTCCTGGCGCGCGCCGTTGTAGTCGGCGGTAGCCGGGAATCCGGCCGATATGCCTGCCGCCACGAAGGCATCGATCAGCGGGTCGGCAAAGCGGGTGGTCCGCACGCTCAGCGGCCCGTCGCCACCGCGGAAATAGCTGGTGCCGCCTTCCCATGCTTCCTGGCGGCGGAAATAGGGCAGCACATGCGCGTAGGACCACTCGTAGAGGTTCGCGGCCGCCCAGCGGTCGTAGTCGCCGCGGTGGCCGCGCACATAGGCCATGGCGTTGATCGAGGACGAGCCGCCGACCACCTTGCCGCGGGCGCATTCGAGCCCGCGGCCGCCCACCGCGTCCTCGGGCTCGCAGAAATACATCCAATCATGGCGGCGATTGCGCAGAAGATGCGGCCAGCCGAGGGGAATGTGGATCCAGGGGTCGCGATCCCAGCCGCCCGCCTCGATGAGGAGAACCTTGACGTCTTTGTCCTCGGTCAGCCGGCTCGCCAGGGTGCAGCCGGCTGAGCCGGCGCCGACGATGATGTAGTCATAGGCCTCGGACATGGACCCGTCAGTCCAAACGCTTGCCGCGCACCGGCGCGCAACCGTTCCTTTTTACGGCGGCGGGGAGGGGCCGGGAAGGCCCCTCGGCGAGAGAGTGATCCGCGTCCATCCGGCTCAATTGTTGAGGAGCGGAATGTCCTTGGGGTCACGGCCGCCGGGAAGCGACCGCACGAAGGCATAGATGTCGGCGGCCTGCTGGTCCGTCAGCACCTTTTCCGAATACGCCGGCATGTCGTCGGCGGGCTCGCGCAGCTGGAGCTTGAACGGCTCGAACGGCAGCTCGGTCTTGGCCAGCGCCGGCACCGGGGTGTTGTAGCCGCCGCCCTGGCCGACGCGGCCATGGCACAGGAAGCAGCCGTCTGCGAGATAGATACGCTTGCCGTTGTCGGCATTGCCGGCGGGCAGGGCGGAAGCGTCTTGACCGCGCGCCGGAAGGGCGGCGAACGCGAGCGCCGCGCAGGCCGACGCGATGACAAGCGAGCGGGTCATGCGACAAATCATGGGGTCCTCCTCAGCGCGGATCGGTGACGACGTCGACGAGGGCGGGTTGGCCGCTCTTGACCGCCGCGATCGCACGCGAGAGCGCCGGCGCGAGATCCTTGGGATCGACGACCGGCCCTTCTCCGTGCACGCCGAAGCCGCGCGCGACGGTCGCGTAGTCGACGTTCGGATCCGTGATGGTGGTGCCGATCTTGGTGTTGTCGATGCCGCGGTTGTGCCGCGCCGCCATCGCCTGCAGGTACATGTATTCCTGGTGATAGGCGCGGTTGTTGTGCACGACGTAGAGGATCGGGATGCGGTGGTGCGCCGCCGTCCACAGTGTCTGCGGCACGAACATCAGGTCGCCGTCGCCGTTGAAGGTGACCGTGAGTCGCCCGTGGCGCTTGTTGGCGAGCGCAGCGCCGAGCGAGGAGGGCGCGTTGTAGCCGACGCCGGCGCCGCCCGAGACGCCGTTCCATTGATGCGCTTTCTTGAAGTCCCACAGGCGATGCGGCCAGGTATTGCGGATCGCGTTGCCGACCAGCGACCAGTCATCATCCTTGATCTGCGCGTAGACCTCCGCGCACATGCGCGCCGTGGTGATCGGGCTTGCGTCCCAGCCGAGCGTCGCGGCGGATTTGGCCCGCGCGACCGATTGCGCGTGCGCTTCGGCGAGCTTCTTGCCGCGCGCCGCGAGCGCGGCCTTGCGGCCGTCGTCAACGAGCCGCTTGACTGCTTCGGTAAGCGCCGGAAGCGAGGCCTGCGCGTCGCCCGCGATGTCGAGGCTCACGTCCTGATAGCGGCCGAAATCCTGGTAATTCGACTTGAGATAGAGATCGCGCACGCCGAGCGTGATGGTCTGGGCGGTCGGCTTGATCGCCGGGTGCGACGTGCGCACGATCCGATCGCGGAAATGATTGAGCGCGCCCCACAGGTCGTTCACCTCCATGGCGAGGATCACGTCGGCCTGCATCAGCACCGTGCTGCGGCGGGACGTCTGGTTGAGGGGATGGCGCGATGGGAAGTTCATGCGGCCCTGCAGGTCGAGGACCGCGCATTGCAGCGTCTCGGCGAGCTCGACGAGATGGGCCATCCCGTCCGGCGTGCGGGCGAGGCGGTCGCAAATGATCAGCGGATTCTCGGCCGCGACCAGGAGCTTCGCGGCCTCGGCGAGCGCGCTTGCATCGCCCTGCGGCGGCACGACCTTGGCGAGCTTGGGGATACGCAGGCCTTCCGGATCGGGAATCGGGTTCTCCTGCAGCTCGGCATCGAGCGACAGGAACACCGGGCCCATCGGTGGCGTGGTCGCGATCTTGTAGGCGCGCACCGTCGACTCGGCGAAGTGCTGCAGGGTGGTCGGCTGGTCGTCCCACTTGGTGAAGTCGCGCGTGATCGCGCCGATGTCGACGCCGGAATGCACCCATTCGGCGCCGGGCGCGCGCTTGTTCGCCTCCATTATATTCCCGCCGAACACCACGACGGGCACGCGGTCGCACCAGGCGTTGTACATCGCCATGGTGGCGTGCTGCAGCCCCACGACGCCATGGCACGCCATGGCGATCGGCTTTCCCTCCATCTTGGCGTAGCCCTGCCCCATATGCACCGCGATCTCTTCGTGCGCGCACGTGATGACTTCGGGCTTGGTGTTGTTGCCGTGGTTGAGCACCGCCTCGTGCAGGCCGCGGAAGCTCGAGGCGCAATTCATCGCCAGGTAGTCGATGTCGAGCGTCTTGAGCACGTCGACCATGAAGTCGCCGCCGCTCGTGCTTTGATTGACCGGATCGCTGTTGGGGGGCTGGGTCTCGACCGCAATCTGCCGCGGTCCGGGCGGCAGCGCCTTGGGCTTGGCGATGGGCGCCGCACCCTGTGCGCGCACGGCCACCGGCGCCGCGATCGTTGCGGCGCTGACCAGGGTCGCGCCTTTGAGGAAACTGCGGCGGGCAGCATCGGGGGACTGGCGGTGCTTCGACATGGCTTCCTCCCATTGGCGCGGCTTGGATGCGCCGAACGCCTGTTCGGCGCATCGTTGCCGGAGGGTCGCGCCCGCCCGCGGGCGCGTCAAGGAGGGTGGAAGCCGGCGCAGGGCCCTTATCGGCCTTTGCAGGGCTCGCAGATTGGTTCGTGAAACCCGGCTATCGCCTTGGCGGCCATCGGACTACCCTCGTGGGAACCCCACCGCCGACCGATGCGTTTTCCCAAAAGCGGGGGTGAGGCGCACGGGATCGCATTGGGCATGAGCCTGCAGACCTACCATGCCAAGCGCAAATTCGCCGCGACGCCGGAGCCGCGCGGGCGTGCGAAGCGACGCAAGGGACAGAGCTTCGTCATCCAGAAGCACGATGCGACCCGGCTGCATTACGACCTGCGGCTCGAGCTCGACGGCGTCATGAAGAGCTGGGCGGTCACCCGCGGCCCGAGCCTCGTCCCGGGCGAGAAGCGGCTCGCCGTGCGCGTCGAGGACCACCCGGTCGACTACAATACGTTCGAGGGCACGATCCCGCAGGGCCAATATGGCGGCGGCACCGTGCTGATCTGGGACCGCGGCAGCTGGGCGCCCGAGGGCGACGCGGCGCGCAGCCTCGCCAAGGGCCGCCTCGACTTCACGCTTGACGGCGAAAAGCTGCATGGCGCCTGGCATCTGGTGCGCATGCGTGGGCGGAGCGGCGAAAAGCGCGAGAACTGGCTGCTCATCAAGGGACGCGACGACGCGGCGCGTAGGGAGCGCGATCCGGATATCCTCGAAGCGGAGCCGGATTCGGTGGTGAGCGGCCGCTCGCTCGAGGAGATCGCCAACGCCAAACATGGCCGCGTTTGGCAATCGAACCGTGGCGCAACCGGCAAAGCGAAGCGTCGTACCGCCAACGTGAAGACGCGTCGTACCGCCAAGGTGAAGGAGGTAGCGGAGCCGCCGAAGCCGAAACGGAAGTCGTCGGCGAAGTCCGTCGCGCAGGCTGCGCCCAGCGCGAGCAAGCGCTCGCGGCCGACCAAGCGCGCCGCTGCCGCCAAGCCGCCCGCCAAATCGAGCACCAAGCCGCGCCAGGGCGGCGTGCGCCTTACGCATCCGGACCGCGTCTATTGGGTCGATGTCGGCGTCACCAAGCAGGACCTCGCCGACTACTATCGGGCGGTGTGGGAGTGGATGGCGCCGCAGGTGATCGGGCGGCCGCTGGCGCTGGTGCGCTGTCCGGAAGGCACCAAGGGACAGTGCTTCTTCCAGAAGCATGCCTCGGCCGGGCTTGCCGAGCAGAACCTGCACACCGAGATCGACGCCAACAAGCGCCAGATCCTCGCGGTCGACGATCTCGATGGTCTGCTCTCGCTGGTGCAGGCAGGCGTGCTCGAGGTGCACGTGCGCGGCGCGATGATCGACAGCCTCGATCTTTGCGACCGCATCGTCTTCGACCTCGATCCGGGCGAGGGCGTCGGCTGGTCCGATATCGTCGCGGCAGCGCGCGACGTGCACGATCGCTTGGCGGCGATCGAGCTCGACAGCTTCGTCAAGCTCTCGGGCGGGAAGGGCATCCACGTGGTGCTGCCGATCGAGGGCACCGATTGGGACACGGCAAAAACCTTTGCGCAGGCTTTTGCGCTCGCGATGGCGGCCGACGCCCCCGATCGCTACCTCGCCAAAATGGCGAAATCCGCCCGCAAGGGCAAAGTCTTCGTTGACTACCTTCGCAATTCGGTCGAGCAGACCTCGGTTGCGGCCTATTCGACGCGCGCCCGCGCCGGCGCGCCGGTCTCGGTCCCGTTGAGCTGGCCGGAGCTCGGCCGTGCGACCTCCGCCGCTCAATATACGGTGCTCAACGTGATGAAGCGCCTCGACGGCCTCAAGCAGGATCCCTGGCGGGACATCGGCCGTACGCGCCAGAAACTGCCGGACCTCGGCACCCTGCGAAAGCGCGCGTGAGCGTCCCGCGGCCGGCGGGAACCAATCGGTATCTGGGGAATTATTCGCCGGGCATGGCGGCTTTCCCGATATCGACATCACGCGCCGGCCGTTCGGCCGGCATCGGCCTCGCGGCCGTCGTGCTGACATTGCTTGCCGCCGGTCCGGCGCTGGCGGCGGAAGGCGCCAAAGGCTCCGAGTCGCTTTATATCGCCGAGCTCGTGGTGCTGATGGTGGCCGGCCGGCTGCTCGGCGAGGCCATGCTGCGGATCGGCCAGCCCGCCGTGATGGGCCAGCTTCTTGCCGGCGTCATCCTCGGCCCGTCGGTGCTGGGCGGGCTCTGGCCGGGCGCGGAGCACGCGCTTTTTCCCGACGCTCAGGCGCAGAAGAGCATGCTCGATGCGATCTCGCAGTTCGGCATCCTGCTCTTGCTGCTGCTCACGGGAATGGAGACCGACCTCAAGCTCGTGCGCAAGGTCGGTCGCGCGGCGGTCGGCGTCTCGCTCGCGGGCGTCGCGGTGCCATTCTGTTGCGGCGTCACGCTCGGCTGGTTCCTGCCCGACGCCCTGCTGCCGCATCCGGATCAGCGCCTGCTGACCGCGCTCTTCCTCGGCACGGCGCTGTCGATCTCCTCGATCAAGATCGTCGCCGCGATCGTGCGCGACATGAATTTCGCCCGCCGCGACCTCGGGCAGATCATTGTCTCGTCGGCGATCCTCGAGGACACGATCGGCTGGACCATCATTGCGGTTACGCTGAGCCTCGCCAAGGCTGGTCGCATCGATATTGCGAGCGTCGCGCGCAGTGTGATCGGCACCGCGATCTTCCTGGCGTTGAGCCTGACCATCGGTCGGCGCATCGTTACCCTGCTCATCCGCTGGACAAACGACTATTTCGAGAGCGAGTTCGCCGTGATCACCACCATCCTGGTGATCACGGGCTTGATGGCGCTTGCGACCGACGCGATCGGCGTCAACACCGTGCTCGGCGCCTTCGTGGCCGGCGTGCTGATCGGCAATTCGCCCATCCTGACCCGCCACATCGATGAACAGCTGCGCGGTCTGATCATGGCATTCTTCATGCCGGTATTCTTCGGGCTCGCCGGTCTCTCCAGCGACATGACCATCCTGGGCAACCATCAGATTCTGCTGCTCTCGCTCGGCCTGATCGCCATCGCGAGCATCGGCAAGTTCGCCGGCGCATTCGTGGGCGGCAAGCTCGGCGGCCTGCGTTGGCGCGAGGCATTCGCGCTCGGCTGCGGGATGAACGCGCGCGGCTCGACCGAGGTGATCGTCGCCACCATCGGCCTATCCATGGGCGCGCTGAGCCAGAATCTGTTCAGCATGATCGTCGCGATGGCGATCTGCACCACCATGGCGATGCCGCCGATGCTGCGCTTCGCGCTCGCGCGCGTGCCGATGCGCCGCGCCGAGCGCGAGCGGCTCGAGCGCGAGGAGATGGAGGCGAAGGGCTTCGTGCCGAAGCTCGAGCGGCTCCTGCTCGTGGTCGACGACAGCCCGAACGGCAAGTTCGCGTCGCGGCTCGCCGGCCTCGTCGCCGGCCAGCGCGGCATCCCAATCACGATGATGCCGCTTGGCGAGGACGAGGGGCAGGCCACGCCCGCGAAGCGCAAAGGCAAGGCTGCCGGCGAGGAGACCGTGAAGACGGCCTCCGAGGAGACCAAGCAATCGCAACCAAAGGAAGACCAGACCGACAAGGTCGACGTGATCGTACGCACGCTCGACGCTCCGTCCGCGGAAGCGATCGCCAAGGAAGCGGAGCGCGGTTATGGCCTGCTGTTCGTGGGCGTCGACAACATGCGCGGGCGCGAGGGCTTCCATCGCGACGTCGACCGCATCGCCGCCGCATTCGACGGGCCGCTCGCGATCGTCGTGGGCGCGGGCGAGCATCTGGAGGCGCCGGAGGAGAGCGAGCTCGACATCCTGGTACCGGTAAACGGCACCGACGTGTCGCGCCGCGCCGCCGAGATTTCGATCGAGATTTCGCGTGGGGTCGAGGCCGAGATCACTGCGCTCTACGTGGCGAGCCGCAATGCCAAGCAGAGTCGCGGAGCGCGCGTGCGACGCCAGGAAAAGGCGATTCTCGAGGAGGTCAGGCATCTCGCTGAGCTGTACGGCCGTAAGGTCGAGACCGCGATCCGCGCCGACGTTGCCGCCGATGCGGCCGTGGTCGCGGCAGCCAAGCGCAACGGGCACAACCTCATTGTCATGGGCGTGAGCCGCCGACCCGGCGACCAGCTCTTCTTCGGCGAGACGGCCGCCGGCGTGTTCAGGGACGCGCCGATCTCGGTGCTGTTCGTGTCGAGCTGAAGAACGCCGTCATGCGCGGACTTGTCCCGCGCACCGCGTCTTGCTTCCTCCACGACGCAAGACGTGGATGGCCGGGATAAGCCCGGCCAATACGGATTCAAGTTTTCGCGTGCGTCCGCACATGCTCGGGCCGAAAGCCCATGCCCAGCACCCGCGCGGGCAGGCGCTGGAGGAACGGCCAGCGCTGCATCAGCCGCAGTACGGCCGGCACCTTCGGTGGCGTCGTGCTCGCGAGGATCGGATCGATCGCGCGGTTCTGGACGGTGATCTGCAGCGCCTGCGTCGCCCAGGTCGGAAACATGCGCCGCTTCTGCACGCGACGCAGGTCCGCGAGGGTCACGCTCTTGCGGCGCAGCGACTCCGCCAGAATATTGGATGCCGCGACCGCATCCTGCACCGCGAGGTTGATGCCGACGCCGCCGATCGGCGACATCGCATGCGCGGCATCGCCGATGAACAGGAGCCCCGGAAGGCACCAGTTCGGCAGCCGGTCGATCGCGACGGTCAAGAGCTTCACGTCGTCGAGGCTCTTGATCTCGTCCGCCGTGGCGCGCTTGGCGAGCCGCGCTATGCGGGCGCGGAAGGCGTCGAGGCCCTCGCGCTTGACTGTCTCGGCGGTGCCCTTGCGGATCACCAGCGCGCATTGCCAGTAGTCGTTGCGATCGAGCATCACCAAAAGCTGGCCCGCGACGATCCGGCCGAGCACTGCATGCTCCTCATGGGTGTGGCGGTCGAGCCGGAACCAGAGCACGTCCATCGGCGCGCCGAGATCGTCGACCTTGAGGCCTGCGGCCTCGCGCAGGCGCGAGTGACGCCCGTCGGCGCCGATCGTCAGATCCGCGCGGATGTCGATCGGGCCGGATGGGGTCTGCGCGGTCACGCCAACGATGTGCTCGCCCTCACGTAGGAGGCCGGTCGCCTCGGTGCCCATCATCAGGCGGAACGTGGGCAGCTTTTTTCCTTGTGCGGCGACAAAGTCCAAAAAGTCCCATTGCGGCATGAAGGCGATGAATTTGCAGCGGGTCGGCAAATGGGTGAGGTCGGCGATGCGGAAGTGCGTGTCGCCGATTTCGCCCTCGCCGTAGAGGATTTCCTGGTGCGGAATCTTGATGAATTCGTCGAGGAGGCCGAGCTCGCCCATCACGTCCAGCGTCGACGGATGGATGGTGTCGCCGCGGAAGTCGCGAAAGAAGTCGCCATGCTTTTCCAGCACGACGACGTCGATGCCGGCGCGGGCGAGCAGAAACCCGGCCATCACGCCGGCCGGGCCGCCACCGGCGACCACGCAAGTGCACGTCAGGTTCTCAGTCGGAGGTCCGCTCATTCGGGCACTCCATGGCCCAGCCAGGCCGCGCGAGAGCCCGTCCGCGTCACGCCGTCAGCAGTTTCTCGATCCTGATCGGCAGCTCGCGGACGCGGATGCCCGTCGCGTGATAGACCGCGTTGGCGAGCGCCGCAGCGGTCCCGACGTTCGCGAGCTCGCCCAGGCCCTTCACGCCCGCCGGGTTCACGTCGTGATCTTCCTCCGGAACGAGGATGACTTCGACGTCGGCGACGTCCGCATTCACCGGCACCCGGTAGTCGGCGAGATTGGTGTTCACGTAGCGGGCGAACTTGCGGTCAATCTCGGTCGCCTCGTGCAGCGCCGAGCTGATGCCCCAGATCATGCCGCCCATGAGCTGGCTGTGCACCGTGCGCGTGTTCATAAGGTGGCCGGCCGCAAAGGCGCCGACGATGCGCGGCACGCGGATCTCGCGCGTGACGCTGTTGACCCGCACCTCGACGAATTCGGCGCCTGTGGCGTACATCACCTTGTCGCCTTCCGGTCCGCCTGTCGCGCCGCTCGTCCCGTCGTAAAGCGCCTTGACGGACTGTGGCTTGAGGCCGCGCGGCACGAACTCCGCGTATTCCTCGATCGCGCTGGCGCCGAGGCGGCGGAAGGTGTCGGCGAAGCTCTCGCCAGCGCCGTCGCTCGCGGTGACGCGCCCGCCGGCAAGCGAAAGGTCCGCCGCATCGCGGCCCGCGAGCGCCCCGTCATTGGCCGAGCGTGCCGCGCGGAAGATCTTGTCGCGGATGGCATCGCAGGCCTTGAGCACGGCCGAGCAGGTGCTCGCCGTGGTGCGCGAGCCGCCCGCGACCGGCGCCGGCGGCAATACGGTGTCGCCGAGCTCGACACTGACCTTCTCGAGCGGCACGCCAAGCCGTTCCGCGGCGGCCTGGCCGATGACCGTATAGGCGCCATTGCCGATCTCGGCCGCCGCCGTCTGCACGCGCACCTCGCCGTTCGACATTAGACGCACGCGCGCGGTCGCGGTACCGACGTGGGTCGGATAGAGCGCGGTCGCGCAGCCCCATCCGATCAGCCATTCGCCGTCGCGCGTTGCGCCGGGCTGCGATGCGCGCCGCTTCCAGCCGAAGGCCTGTGCGGCCTCGTCGTAGCATTGCATCAGCGATCGGCTCGACCACGGCTTGCCGTCGATCGGATCGCTCATGGTGTCGTTGACGCGACGCAACTCGACAGGGTCCATGCCGAGCTTCCAGGCGAGTTCGTCCATCGCGCTTTCCAGCGCGTAGATGTACGGCACGACCGGCGGCGAGCGCATGTAGCCCGGCGTGCTGCGGTCGGCATGCACAATGTTGACCTTGGTCTTCACGGCGCCGTACGCGTAGAGCCGCGCGCTATCGGCGACGCCCGCGACGCAATAGGGATCGGGGCGCGAGCTGACTTCCCAGCCCTCGTGGAAATAGCTGGCGAGCTTGCCGTCGCGCCCGGCGCCCAGCCGGATGTGGTGGCGCGTCTCGGCCCGGTAAGTCGCCGTAGTAAAACCCTGGTCGCGGTTCACGACGAGCCGCACCGGCCGGTTGATCCGGCGCGCCGCGAACGCGACAAGGGCGCTGCGCGGCGTCATGCCGCCTTTCGACCCGAAGGCGCCGCCCACGTAGCGGCTCACCACTCGCACCTTGTCGCGGTCGATGCCGAGCCGCTGGGCGACGCCGTTGCGCAGCCCGTAGACGAATTGGCTCGGCTCGAACAGCGTGAGCCTGTCGTCTTGCCAAACCGCCGTGGTCGAAAACAGCTCCATCGGATTGTGGTGCTGCGTCGGCGTGGCGTACTCGGCATCGATCGCGACGTCTGCGCCGGCGAGCGCCGCCTCGGCGTCGCCCGCGTTCGGCAGATGCTGGTGCTGCTTGGAGACTTTTGTGGCGTCCTCCTGGGTGAGGCCGGCCGAGCCGAAGGTCGCGCTCGGCGTTTGCGCCTCATAGCTCGGTTTGACGCGGTAGGCGGCTTCCTGCGCCGCCTCGAGCGTATCGGCGAGCACCAACGCCACCACTTGCCCGTCGTGGAAGATGTCGGGGCCGAGCGATTGGATCGATGTCGCCGACCCGGCCTGCTGGAATTTGAGCTGCTTGAGCCCGGCCGTGTTCTCGTAGGTGAAGATGTCGAGCACCCCCGGCACGGCGCGCGCCTCGTCGAGGTCGAGGCGGGTGAGGCGGCCTTTGGCGATCGCACTGGTCACCAGCACCGCATAGGCCGGGTTGGCGAGCGGTTCGTCCGCCGGGTAACGGGCCTCGCCTGTCACCTTGAGCCGCGCGTCGAGACGCGGCGCGGGCTTGCCCATGTTGGCCTGAGGGACCGGGGCCGCAGCGCTTGCCATGTCATGTCTCCGTTGAGCTGACGATTGTTGCGGGCGCGCAGTGCACTCAAACCTGCATGGCGGCGGTCGCGCGCAACGCACGTATCAGCGTGCGCTGACCGAGCGCGACCTTGAAGGCGTTGTGCTTCCGCGGGCGGGCGCGCGCAAATGCGGTCTGCGCGACAGCGGCCAGGGTGTTGTCGTCGATCGCCTGGCCGCGCAAGGCGTCCTCGGCCTCCTTGGCGCGCCACGGAACGGTCGCGACGCCGCCCAGCGCGATCCGCGCCTCGGCCACTTTCTCGTCACGCATGTCGAGCGCGACCGCCGCCGATGCGAGCGCGAACTCGTAGGACTCGCGGTCACGCACCTTGAGATAGAGCGAGCGGCGCATCCAGGGGGCGACCGCGACCTGGAAGCCGGCGATCATGTCGCCCGGCCGTAGTACGGTCTCGATCTCGGGTGTGCCGCCCGGAGGGCGATGCAGCGACGCGAAGGGGACCACCCGGGCGCCGTCCGCGCCGAGGAGCTCGACGCGCGCGTCGAGCGCGATCAACGCCTGGGCAAAGTCGCCCGGGTAGCTTGCAATACAGTCATCGCTCGTGCCCAGCACCGCGTGATCGCGGTTGAAGCCGTCCATCGCGGCGCAACCGGAGCCGGGATTGCGCTTGTTGCAGGCGGCGTACGAGACGTCGCGGAAATAAGTGCAGCGGGTGCGCTGCAGCACGTTGCCGCCGAGGCTCGCCATGTTGCGGATCTGCTGGCTGGCGGCGAGCTTGAGCGCCTGCGCGATCATCGGGCAGGCGCGCAGGATGGCCGGGTGCTCGGCGGCCTCGGCCATGCGCACCAGCGCGCCGAGACGCACGCCATCGGGGCTCGCCTCGATGCTGCCGAGCGTCGTCCCGGCGAGCCCATTGACGTCGATGACGGTCTGCGGCCGCATCACGTCGAGCTTCATCAGGTCGATGAGGGTGGTGCCGCCCGCGAGATACTGCGTCGGGCTTGCGAGTGCAGAGGGCCCGGGAGCCGCGCCGCCGGCGCGCACGGCAGCGGCCGGTGATCCGGCATGCTCGAATGCGAATGGTTGCATGCGCGCCTCCGTTTAGTCGCCGGATCCGGTGGGAGCGGCCGCCATGGCGGCTTTCGCCTGCTTCACGGCTGCCACGATATTGGGGTAGGCGGCGCAGCGGCAGATGTTGCCGCTCATATATTCGCGGATGTCGCCGTCGTTGTTCGCATGCCCTTCGTGGATGCAGGCGACCGCCGACATGATCTGTCCAGGCGTGCAGTAACCGCATTGGAATGCGTCCTGATCGACGAACGCCTGCTGCATCGGATGCAGCTCGCCGTCCGGCCCGACGAGGCCCTCGATCGTCGTCACGGCGCGGCCCTGGACCGACGCGGCGAGTGTCAGGCAGGACAGGACGCGGTGCTCACCGAGCATCACCGTGCAGGCGCCGCACTGACCGTGATCGCAGCCCTTTTTTGTGCCAGTGAGGCCGAGGTGCTCGCGCAGCGCATCGAGGAGCGTCGTGCGTGGATCGAGCGCGATGCGCCGCACGCGGCCGTTGACGCTGAGCGTCACCGCGATGGCCGCGCGCGGATCCGCCCGCACGACGGGCGGGCTTTCGGTCGTCGCGGCGCGGGCAAGCGCCGGCGCCGCCACGGTCGAGGCGCCGACCAGGAGAAACTCACGCCGGCTGGAACCGGAGATCGGCGTGCGAGAATCGCGATCCGTCATGCGAGTCCTCCGTGAGGTGCACCACCAAAACAGTTTGCTTTTGGTTCAACGGACGATGCGCGAGGGGGTTCCTGCGGGAACTTTCACGCCCGCACACGCGTTCGCGATGCAGGTCGTTTTTCCGCCGCGAACAGCGAGGATGCCATGCAACAACGGATGCAAGAACAGCAAGAGGCGAGACGCGCGACCGCAGTTGCGCCCGAGATGGGCAGCGGGCCGGAAAGACATCGGACGAGCGAGGGCGAGGAAGTCGAAGTGAACTCCGTGCGGGCGCGACAAGGCGTGACCGGTCACAATGTGCGCTTCGTGCTGGGATTCGGGGTCGCCGCGATCGTCGTCGCGTTCTTCATCGCGTATTTGGTGACGAGCGGCGTGATCTAGCCCCCGGGCGCTCAAGCGCTCGCGAACTGCCGATCCGCGATCGGCGACGCCTCGCACGCATCGATCGGTGCGGTGGGGGCGGTCGCCGCGAGCGCATCGGTGTGCCGCCTCCGGACCTCGGGAAGCAGAAGCGCCGCCGGTTCCCATTGGTGTGGGTGCGGGCCGTGCTTGCCGTCTCGGACGACCTTGGTGAGGCGGGAGATCAGCTGGCGGTATCCGCACTCGCGCAGCTTGAGGCGCGCGTAGTGGACATCATCCGCGCGGCTGTATTGTTCCCGCAGGAAGCCGTACGCCTTGAGCTCGCTGATCAGCACCATGATGACGCGCTCGGCCTGCTCGGGCTCGAATTCGACAAGATCATCGACTGCCTTGCGGCCGCTCTCGAGTGCGAGATAGAGGAGGTAGATGACATCTGCCGCCGCCGCGTGACCGCGCATGCTGTCGCGCACCGTCTTCATGTAGGTATAGAAGGCCGTGATGTTGATGACGACGCGGGCCTCGAGCGATTGCAGATCCTTATTGTTGCTCTCGAACACCGGAAAATACTGCTCCTGCGAATTGAAGTCCCGCGACGGCGCGCTCTCGGCGCCGGCGCCCTTGCTCGCACCGTGTGTCGGCGTATCGAGCCGCTTGATCATGGCGGTCACGGCGTCGAGCACGGTCGTGACGCGACAGAGCGTGCTGATCTCGCACGCGAACAGGTCGACCACGCCGAGGCGGCTGCTGCCGGTCTGGTACGCCCACGCGACGAGGGCGCCGAACGCGCCGAGGATCGGCGCGAAAAAAGTAAGAAAGGTCGCGAGCGTCGCAAAGGCGACGTGGAGTGTCGCGAGGGTGACCCATGCGGCTGCGGCGAGGATGTCGCGCCATGAGGAATCCTGGGGTTGCGGAGATGCGGACGGCGCCCCCCGAAGGGCGCTGCGCACGTGCTCGGCCGGCGGCGCCTGCGCGCCGGTGCCGACGACTTTCTCGCCGGCCGCATAGAGCTTGTAGAGCTCGTTCTCGAGCGACAGCGCAAGCCCGGTGACGAAGGCGATGAGCACCGCGCCGAGCGCGATCACGATGATCGCGCGCAGGTCCTTGACGTGCCGGGATCGGAAGAATCGGTCGAGCGTGGCGGCCGAATTGCCGCTCTCGACGCGGCGCGCCACCCAGTCGAAGATTCGAAGCGGGACCGCAACCCCGATCGAAGCTGCCCGCTTAACGGCGGCGCAATTCCCTCGCATCTTCTGTCTCCGCTGGTGGATCGCAGATGCCGCCGCGCATGGCGTTGCTCGCAACCCTATCCGGGCCGCAAGGGGCTGGGAGTGATTTTTCGCACAGTCCGGCGCGGCGGATAGATCGGCGCGGTTTCAGATCGAAATACGCCATGCGGCCGCTGCGGCCGCCGGCATTTCGGTCGTGGCCGGCTACTGGAAGAAATCCTCGAGCTTGGTCGGCTTTTCGGGCTCGACGTCCTCGCGGTTCCACCAGCCGCCGCCGAGCGCCTGGAACAGCGCGACGGTGTCGGCGTAGCGCGCGGCCCTCGCCTGGGCGAGGGCGAGCACCGCCTGCTGATAGGTCTGCTGGGCGTTGAGCAAGGCGAGATAATTGACGTCGCCGAGCTTGAGACGGCCGCGCACGATCTCGAGACTATGCGAGGCCGCGCGCTCGGACGCGACTGCCTTCTGCAGCGCGATGGCGTCGGATTGGATCGCGCGCAACGAGTCGGCGACGTTCTGGAATGCCGTGATCACGGTGCTGCGATATTGCGCCTGCGCTTCATCGAACGCCGCCTTGGCGGCAAGCTCCTGATGGAAAAGTGTGCCGCCATGGAAGATCGGCTGCGCCACGGAGCCCGTGATGGTCCAGAACTCGGTGCCCGAGCCGAACATCGTCTTGATCGCGTCCGACGTGCTGCCGGCGTTGCCGGTGAGTGTGATGCCGGGCAACCTGGCCGCGATGGTGACGCCGATCTGCGCGCTCGCGGCGTGCAAGGCCTCCTCCGCCATGCGCACGTCCGGACGCTGCTCGATCAGCTTCGCCGGAATGCTGACCGGCAGCTTGCGCGGAAGGCGCATGCCGGAAAGCTCGAAGCGCATCGGCAGGCGCTCGCTCGGGAAGCCGCCCGCGAGGGCAGCGAGGAGATCGCGGACCTGCGCGAGCTGCTTCTGCAACGGCGGCAGCGTCTGCTCCACCTGGGCGAGCGCCGCCTCCTGCGCCACCACGTCGGCTTCCGCGATCTGCCCGGCGGCGCGCTGCTTGCGCAACAGGTCGAGGACATCGCGCTCGGCCTTGATGATCTCCTCGGTCGCGCTGATCTGCCCGCGCAGCGAGGCCTCCAACACGGCCGCGCCGGCGAGGTTCGACGTCAGCGTCAGATAGGTGGCCTCGAGCTGGAAGCGCTGCTGGTCTTTCTGCGCGACCAGCACCTCGATCGAGCGCCGCACGCCTCCGAAGACGTCGGGCGCGTAGGAGATGCTCAACTGCGTGGTGAAGAGATTGAACGTCGGCGCCTGGACGCTGTTGTCGAGCGGTCCGCCGATCGGCGGCAGCCCGCGGAACGCCGAGGCGTTGGCATCGATGGAGGGCAGCAGGTTGCCCTGCTGGGCGCGAACGTTCTCGCGTGCGACGCGCAGTGCCGCCTGCGCGGCCCTGAGGTCCTGATTGGAGGCGAGCGCCTTTTCGACCAAGGCATTGAGCGGCTTGGAATGAAACAGCGTCCACCACTGGCCCGGCAGGTCCAGGTCCTTGACGAAATGCTGTGCCTCGCCGCCCGCGGTTTCGGCCGACGCCGTGGTCGGCGCAAGCCGTTCGGGCGTGTATCCGGACACCGCCGGCGCCGACGGCGGCGCGAAATCGGGGCCGACTGCGCAGCTTGCCAGCAGCGCAGCGGCGGCGAATGCCGCGGTTCTCCTGAAGACCCCCCTGGTCATGAGCGTGACGCCTGCGTCCCCTCGACTCGGCTTGCCGATCTTATCGCGATGCGACCCCGATACCCCGTCCCTATGCCGTGTTGATCACAGGCTCCGCTTCCGGGGCCCGCCGCTCCGCCCAGCGCTCCAGTACGAAGTAGAGCGTCGGGACGATGAAGAGCGTGAGCAACGTAGCCGGAATGAGGCCCCCCGCAACGACGGTCGCGAGATTGCGCTGAACGTCGCTGCCGACGCCGGTCGCGAGCGCCGCCGGCAGCATGCCGACGGTCGCGACGGACGCGGTCATGAGTACCGGGCGCAGGCGCTCGCCGGCGCCGGCGAGCACCGCGTCGATCAGCGGCATTCCCTGCTCACGCATGCGGTTGAGGTTCGCTACCATGATGACGCCGTTCATCACCGCGACGCCGAACAGCGCGATGAAGCCGACGCCCGACGCAACGTTGAGCGTCGCCCCCGCCACCTGCAGCGCGATCAACCCGCCGAGCGTCGCCAGCGGCACCACGCCGATGATGAGGAAGACCTGGCGCAGCAGCCCGAACTCGGCATAGAGCAGCACCATCATGGCGGCGAGCACCATGCCGATGATCAGCTTGAAGCGGGCCTCCGCGCGCTGCTCGCCTTCGAGCTGGCCGCCCCATTCGATGCGGTAGAGGCGCGGGTCGAACTTGACCTTTTGTGCGATCAGCTTGTTGACCTCGGCCACGACCGAGAGTGGATCGCGGTCGTGGTAGTTGAGCTTCACCAGCAGATAACGGTGGTTCATCTCGCGGTTGATCATGCTTTCGCCGGTCTGCAGCCGCACGTCGGCGACCTGCGAGAGCGGGATGAGCGCGCCGTCGCTTGAGGTGAGCACGAGGTTCTTGATCGCGTCCGGGCTGTTGCGGTCGGCGGCCGGGAAGCGCACCGTGACGTCGTAGCGCCGGTCGCCGATGAACACCGTGCTCACGGCCGCGCCGCCGATCCCGGTGCTGATCAGGTTGACGACGTCGGCGACGTTGATGCCGTAGCGCGCGGTCGCGGCGCGGTCGACCTTGATCGAAATCTGCGGCAGCGGCGTGTACTCGTCGATGGCGGCGTCAGTTACGCCGGGCACGCCGTCGAGCACCTTGATGATGTCGCCGCCGATCCGGCGCAGCTCGTTGAAGTCGTCACCGAACACTTTGACGGCGAGCGAGCTGTGCGGCTCGAACACGTGATCGAGAACGCTGTCGAGGATCGGCTGGCTGAAGGCGATCTCGAAGCCGGGCAGCTGCCCGAGCCGATCCGCCATCCGCCTGATCAGGTCCTGCTTGGTCTCGCCCGCGGGCCACGTGGAGTAGGGCGTGAGCCCGACGACCGCCTCCATGTGCGCGGGGGTCCACGGATCGGTGCCGTCGTCGTTTCGGCCGATATGCGTCACGATATAGGCGACTTCGGGAAACTCGCGCACGGCCGCGCGCAGTTCGGCGACCATCTCGCTCGATTTCTTCAGCGAGACGCCGGGCGTCAATGACGTATGCAGGAAGAGGTCGCCTTCGTCGAGCTCGGGAAGGAACTCGCGCCAGACGGTGGCGCCCAGCCCGATCACTGCGACGGCGGCACTGGCCGCCAGCACATAAGCGATGGCGGGCCGTCGGAGCGAGCTGTAGAGCGTGCGGCGATAGCCGCTATCCAGCCAAACGAGGACGGGATTGTGAAAGATGCGGCGCGGGCGGCGATAGGCCACATAGGCGAGCCCGGGCACGACCAGGAGCGCGAACGCGAGCGCGGCGAACTGCGCGTAACCGACCGCATAGGCCATCGGATAAAACAGCTTCGCCTCGATGCGGTCGAACGCGAACAGCGGCAGATAGGTCGTGATGATGATCGCGGTCGCAAAGAAGATCGGCCGCGCCACCTGGCGCGCTGCCTCGCGCGCGTCCGCTTCAGTCAGCGGCTGCCCGGCCTTGGCCTCGCGCCGGCGCAGGATCGCCTCGGTCATGACGATGGCGCCGTCGACGATGATGCCGAAGTCGATCGCGCTGAGCGACAACAGGTTCGCCGAGATCCCGGTGTGGTGCATCAGGATGAAGGTGACAACCAACGCAAACGGGATGGTGACCCCGACGATCTGGGCGGCGCGCGGGCTGCCGAGAAAGAGGATGAGGACGATGAGCACCAGACCGATGCCGGTTAACACCGTGGTGCGCACCTTGTCGACGGTCGCGTTGACCAGCGTCGTGCGGTCGAGATAGGGCACGATCTGCACGTCATCCGCCTTGAGCCGCGCATTGAGATCGGCGATCTTGGCATGCACGCCTTCGAGCACCCGCGAGGGATTCTCGTGCCGTAGCAGCAGCACAGTGCCTTCAACGACGTCGTTGAGATTGTCCTTGCCGACGATGCCGTGGCGCTCGAGGTTCGAGAGCTTGAGCTTGCCGAGGTCGCGCACCAGGATCGGCGTGCCGTTGTGCTGGGTGACGACGATGTTGCCGAGATCGTCGAGCGTCTGGATCAGTCCGATGCCGCGGATGACGTAGCCGAGCTCGCCGCGGTTGAGCACGCTGCCGCCCGCATTGGCGTTATTGGCGCTGATCGCGCTTGTCACGTTGTTGAGCGAGATGTTGAAGCGCATGAGCTGATGCGGGTCGAGCTCGAGCTGGTATTGCGTCGTCAGGCCGCCGAAGTTCGACACGTCGGCGACGCCCGGCACCTGCTTGAGGGTCGGGATCACGGTCCATTGCTGGATCTCGGAGAGCTGGCGCAGGTTCTTGGTGGTCGACTGCAGCACGTAATAGAGAATCTGCCCGGTCGGCGACGACACCGGATCGAGGCCGGGCGTGAGGCCGGGCGGAAGCGTCACGCCCTCGATGCGCTCGGTGATGCGCTGGCGCGCCCAGTAATCGTCGATGCCGTCGCGGAAGACCAGTGCGATCAGCGAAAGCCCGAACGTGCTGCGTGAGCGCATCATGGTGAGCCCGGGCGTGCCGTTGAGCTCGCGCTCGAGCGGGATCGTGACCTGCTGCTCGACCTCCTCGGCGGCAAGGCCGGGCGCTTGCGTCACCACCTGCACGGCCGTGTCGGCGATGTCCGGGTAGGCCTCGATCGCGAGCTGGGTCCACGAATAGTAGCCGTACACGCCAGCGAACACGCAGATCATCGCCGCGACCAAGCGCTTGCGCAACGCGAAGCCGACGATCCAGTCAATCACCGAGCAGCACTCCGCCTTTGACGACGATGCGCTCGCCCGGCTTCACGCCGCTCTTGAGGATGACCTGATCGTTCTGCTGGTAGCCGAGGTCGACGGTGCGCGCTTCAAAAGTCCACGGCGCGGTTTGGACATAGACCTGGTTGAGATCGTCTTTGAGTACCAGGGCACTGGTTGGAACCACCGCGACCCGCTCGGACGGTGCGAAAAACGTGACGTTGGCGAACATGCCGGGCCGCAGCCGCGTGCCCGGATTGGGAAACGCGATGCGCACCTTGGTGCGACGCGTATCGGTGTCGACCACATCGCTGACGAACAAGACCGTGCCCTGGAGCACCTCGCCCGGATAGGCGGGAAGCGTCACATTGACGGGTTGCCCCTTGGCGACCAGCGTGGTGTTGGCTTCGGGCACGCTCGCGGTGACCCAGACCGTATTGAGGTCGGCGATGGTCATCATCGCCGCGGTCGTGTCGTTCCAGTACGCCCCGGGCGCCACCTGCAAGTCGATGATGCTGCCCGCCATCGGCGCCGACACCGTCACGTCGCGTGAGGGGGTCTTGCTCTCCGGATCGACGCCGATCTGCTTGAGACGCGCCTCCGCCCGACGCTGCTCGGCGACGGCACTGGCGTAATCGGTCTCGGCCTGCTGCAGGTCCTTCTCGGCGGCGCCACCGATCTTGGCGAGGCCGCGCTGGCGGTCGCGGTTCTCCCGCGTCAGCGTGACCTGCACCTTGGCGCGGTCGTAGTCCGCATAGGCCTGGGCGAGGTCGGCCGAGTCGAGCACCAGGAGGGGCTGGTTCGCCATGACCCGCTCGCCGAGCTGCACATTGAGGTGCATCACGCGGCCGGACAGGGGTGGCAGCACCTTGATGAGGCGGGCCGGGTCAGCTTCGACCACTGCGGGCAGCACCAGGTCGCGCCGGATGTCCTTGATGGCGACGGGCGCGATTGTGAGCGCGCCGCGCACCGGCGAGTTTTCCGGCACCGTCACTTGCTCTCCCGAGCGCACCAGCGGCGCGGTCTTCACCGCGACCTCGTGGGCCGGCTCGGCGTGGCCGAACGGCCCGACGAAGACCCGCCAGGCGGCCGCCGCGAGCGCGAGCGCGATGATGATGACAATGAGCGGCTTCGCGCTCGACACCCGCTCGGGTGGCGGCACGCGCTGCTCGGATGGTGCCGGAGCGGCGCTCCGGGCCTGAGATTTCGGATCGACGAGCATTATGGTTCTCGTCTGGAGCGTATTTTGATACGGAATGACGCGCGGACGCGGGGCGTCCGGCGCGCGTCGATGGCTATGCAATGGGGATCGCGTCGGGCGACGCGCAGCCGTCCGGCGATCGCGTCAGGCGATCGGTGGTGCGCGCGCGCGGAAGAGATTGGTGTGCCGCGCCGGCGGGGCCGGTATCGCGGGCGCCTCCAGGCGACCCACGACAAACAAAGTCGGCGTGGTCAGCACCGGCGCGGCCGCCGGCGATGAGGTCGCAGCCAGCTGAATGAGCGCACAGATCGGACAGGTTTGATCGGCTGTGCGATCCGACTTGTGGGTAGGGGGTGTCTTGTGCGGGACGGTCGCGCCGCCGCCGTCGGTCACCGCCGAGAGGGCCGTGCCCACTCCACCAGAACTCCAGCAATCGATATCTATGTGGCTGAAAGTCAACAGGAATTGGATCGCGAGCGCCGCCAGCGCCAAGCGAGATCCAAACCTGATATTTGACCGGAACCAGCGCATTCTGGCGTGTCTGCGCAACCCTCATCGCCCGCCATTGGCGAGCTTGTTGCCGTAGACCATGGCCGCCATGAGGCGGGGGTGTCAAGGATAGGAACCCCGGGAAGCCTGGATTGCGATGACGGGCGGCGATTAATCTTACCTCTTCCACCCGAGTATTCAGCGGATGTTGAACTTCACCGGCACGGCGAAATCGAACTTTTCGCCGTCGAGACCAGTCGGCGGCAGCGGGAACGGCTGCGCGCGACGAAGGGTTGCGAGCGTCTCCTGGTCGAGCGCCACGTAGCCCGAGCTCTTCACGATCCTACCTGATATCACGTGACCCTCGCGGTCGATCGAGAAGGCGAGGTCGACCACGCCTTTCTGGCCATGCGCGCGCGCTGCCGGTGGATACGACTTGTTGCGCTCGATCTGCGTCACGATGTGGCCGTACCAGGATTCGACCTGCGCCTTCGAGGCATGCGGGCGCGGGGGCGCCGTCGTGGCAGGCGCGGGAGGCACCAGCGCCGGCGTGGGTTCGGACGGTTTCGGATCGACCGGCTCGGGCGGTGGCAGTGGTGCGACGGCTGGCGTGGGCGAGGGCGGTACGTCGATCTTCTCCTCGAGTTTCTCCTCGACTTTCTCCTGCTTGGGCGGTGGCTGCGGCGTTTCCTCCTCCTGCTTGGGTCCCGGCGTTATGTCGTCGACGGTGTCGCTCGGCGGCGAATAAGGCGCGAGATCAACCGCGATCGCGTCCGAAGGCACGCCGAACGAGTTCGGCTCGTGCCAGGTCAACAGCGCCGTGGCACCCGCCGCGTGCAGCGCGAGCACGACAACGCTGCTCGCGGCCCACAGGCGCAGCTCCGAGCGATCGAGCGCCCCCATCACGACGCCTTCTCCAGCCCGACCAGCGCGATCTTGAGAAAGCCTGCGGCGCGCAGCAGGTTCATCACCTGCATCAAGCCACCATAGGGAACGATCTTGTCGGCGCGCAGGAAGATGCGGGTGTCGCGGTTGCCGTTGGTTGCCCGATCGAGGGTCTGGCCCAGCGCATCGCGGGCCACGATGTCGTCGCCGAGCGCCAGCGAGAGATCGGACGTCACGGTGAGGAACACAGGCTTGTCGGGACGCGGCTGCTGCGGCGCCGTGGAGGAGGGGAGGTCGACCGCGAGGTCGACCGTGGCGAGCGGCGCCGCCACCATGAAGATGATCAGCAGCACCAGCATCACGTCGATGAACGGCGTGACGTTGATCTCGTGGACTTCGTCGAGCTCGTCCTTGCCATGATCGAGACGCGCACTCATGTGGCGCTCCCGCTCACTCGGCGGCGGCGCGCATCGGCTTGCGCGCCGCCGTGTGCCGGTCGAGATCGCGGCTTACGAGCCGCAGCACCTCGGCCGCGGCGTCGCCGAGCTGCGCCCGGTAGCCGGCGATCGAGCGGGCGAGCACATTATAGATCACGACCGCCGGAATCGCGGCTGCCAGCCCGAATGCGGTCGCGAGCAGCGCCTCGGCGATGCCGGGTGCGACCACGGCGAGGTTCGTTGTGTGCGCCTTGGAGATACCGATGAAGCTGTTCATGATGCCCCACACCGTGCCGGACAGCCCGACGAAGGGCGCGGTCGCTCCGATGGTCGCGAGCACGCCCGTCGCGCGGCTGATGCGGCGGCCGAACGCCGCCTCGATGCGTTCGAGGCGCGAGGCGACGCGTTCCTTGAGGCCGACCCTGTCGACCGTATCGACCGAGAGCCGCAGCTCTTCTGCGGCGGCCGCGAGGAATTCGGCGCCGGGGCTCGCGACCGCGCCGACCTGCGCCATCGACGCTGCCGCCACGAGCGCGCGTAGTGCGGCGCGCGCTTTTCGTTTGGCTCGCCAGATCGCGATCGTCTTGGCGAGCCAGATCGTCCAGGTCACGACGGATGCGATCACGAGGCCGACGATGACCGTCTTCACCACGATGTCGGCCGCCATGAACATGCCCGGGGGCGAAAGATCGCGGGGCAATACTCCATCGGCGACGGCGGTCGGGTTCTCCGCCGTCTGCGCGCTCGCCCGGCCTGCGAGCATTACCCCGGCGGCGACGCCGGCGAGCGCCGCGCGCGCTGTCGCGCCGGCAGCCGGACGGAGCATGTGCGCCAAAACTCCATCGATCGTCGAAGCGACGAGCTTCATCACGGCATTGCGTCCATTCTTTTCCTGCAGCATCGAATTGCTCCTGGCGGCCGCATCGCCGCATCGGTTCTTTTTCGCCCCCGCTTTCGCCGCCCGGCGAGCGTACGACCCGTGCGCCACAGCGCGTCGCGCTGTTCGAGACAAGCCAAGATCATCAGGGCAGCCAGTGATAGTTCACGCCGACCTTCACCTCGTGCACCTGTTCTCTGGCGGTAAGCTGGTCGCCCGGCGCGATGAGGTTCGAGCCCACGCTTTCAGTGCCGAAATCGAGGAAGCTGTATTCGGCCTTGGCCGACCAGGCGCGTGACAGCCTGTATTCGAGCCCGGTGCCGAACGCCCAGCCGGACCGCTCGGCGTTGACGGTCGCGGAGCCGCTGACCGCGCCGCTGGCCGCGATGTTGTAGCCGATGTTGGCCCACGCGCCGCCCGCCTTCATGTAGGCGAGCAGCGGGCCGCGGACATAGCCGACCCGCGCCGCGAGCGTCTGGATGTTGTTGTAGTCGCTCTGCAGCGACACGACGGTGGTCGTGTTGATGTAGTTCGTCCGCCCCTCGATCGAGCTCCACGACAGTTCGCCCTCGATGCCGGCGAGCCAATGCGGCGCGAACTGCCAGTTGTAGCCGAACTGGAAGCCGCCGAGTGCGCCGCTCGAGTCGAGTGAATTCGTCATCCCGCCGCCGAGCAGCGCCGGGCCGATGGTCCCGTCCTCGATGTCGAACGCGCCGCCGAAATGCGCGCCGACATAAAGGCCGGTCCAGTCGTATGTGGGCGGCGCCTTGGTCGGCGTGATCGGCTCGCTCGCTTTGGGATCGCCGAGCTTCTGCGACAGGCCGAAGAAATATCCGCGCCGCGGACCGAACTGCGGCGCGAACACGCCGATGCCGCTGCCGTCGCGGATCACGTAGATGTTGTCGGTGACGTTGACGACGTCGAAGCGCACGGTGATTGGTCGGTCGTTGATGAACCAGCCCGGCGGCGGCGTGAACTCGTGCGAGGCGCCGACGTTGATCTGATAGTAGGAGGGCAGCTGGCCGACGTTGTCGTCGCCGGTGCGCAGGCCGCTGCCGAAGATGCCGGTGGCGCTCAGCGTCGTCCCGTCGAGCCAGCCCCAGGTCGGGTCGAAGCGGTAAGCGGCGCGCGCCGAACCGGTCCATCGCTGGTCGTGGTCGGTGAAGATCGAATGCGTCGCCAGGAAGGCGAGATCGTCCGGCGTGAACAGGGACTGGTTCGACACGACCGTGGTGGCTTTCTGCTTCGCATAGGCCCAGTTCATGTCGAAGGAGAAATTGCCCTGGCGATAGCGCGTGGTCCACTCGATGCCGTAGTTCGTGCCTTCCGCGTAGTTGAAGGCGGTGAGCACATAGGCCTGGCCGAACTGGCCATCGTCGATCAAATCTTTGGCCTTCTTGTAGTAGGCATCGAGGCCGAACTGGAGGCTGGGGCAGTTGCTCGCGACTTTCGGCGCCTTGGTGGGCGCGCCGTCGGCCGCAGTCGAGCAGGGCGGTAGTGCCTCCTGCACGATGCCGACATCATAGACGTTCGACCGCTCGGGCAGGATGTTGCCGACGTTCGCCGACGGCGGCGCGGCGGTCGTATTGTCGAACAGCCCGTTCGGCACGGTGCGGCCAAGCACCTGCTCGGGTGGGGTGAAGTAGCGCGCATAGCCGGCGTGCAGTGTGGTGCCCCACCACGGCTTGTAGGTCAGGCTCGCGCGCGGACTCAGCTGGTTGGCGTCGACGTATTGAAAGATCTGGTCGAACCGCAGGCCGTAGTTCGCCGTGAGCTTGTCGGTGATGCGGAACTCGTCCTGCACATAGGCGCCGAGCTGGTATCCGAGCTTATTGTCGGTATCGAGGATGTTGAACGGCGTGTCGATCGCATCGCCGAAAGCGTCGAGTGGCTGCACCGTGTTGAGGTTGCGGATCTGCGTGTATTCGGCATTGGTGAAGAAGCCGGTGCGGATCGTGTGCTGATCGTCGAGCCGGTAGGCGAAGTCGCCCGAGACGCCGTTGAGGAAGGTGCTGCGGAAGACGTCGGAGGCGACGTTGTTGGTCACGAGGTCGCCGATCGGGTCGGGGACGAAGTGCAGGTCGCTGTAGCGCGAGTAGTAGGCGAGCTGCATGTCGACGTCGCCGACGTGACGCTGCCAGGCCGCGACCGCATAGGCATTCTTCTCGTACTGGTTCTGATTGATGCCGGCGGAGTTGAAGTCGGTGAACCCGAACGCCGAGAAGGGCCCGCCGCCCGCGCCGCCGAACCCGCCATTGTTGATCGGTTGTCCGGGATTGGCGGGGATCTGGAACCGGCTCTCGCTCATGCCGGTGATGGTCACGAAGCGGGTGTCCGGATCGAGCAGTGTCGACGTATAGGAAAAGAACTGGCCCTGCTTCGAGATGTCGTGAATCGCGTCGAAGCCCGCGGTCGGATTTTCCAGGCCCAGGCCGGTGCTCTTGAAGCGGCCGGACGCGAAGTACTCCGTATTGCCAATCACGCCGCCATAGTTGAAGTAGGGCGAGATGGTGTTGTGGCTGCCGCCGTACACGCCGTATTCGCCGCCCGCGAGCGCGGCGCCGCTCTTGGTCGTGATGTCGAATATGCCGACGGTGTGCAGGCCGAATTGCGCCGGCAAGGCGCCGGTAACGAGTTGCATGCTGCCGATGAAGCCCGTGTCCAGGAGCTGCGAGAATCCGGACACGCCGTCGGGCAGCAGGATGCCGTTGATGCGGTACTGCACATTGGCGTGATCGTTGCGCACGTGCAGCTCGCCCGACGCGGTCGAGTCCTGGTAGACACCGGGAAACTGGAGCTGGACGTCTCTTGCCGGCGCCGAGGTTCCTTGCGGCAGATTGGCGATATCCTGCTGGGTGATCTGATAGGTGCTCGCGCCGGTCTTCGGCAGCAGCACGTCGTCGCGCCGCTGGTCGAGATTCTGCGTCTGCTGCACCATAGGCCGGTTGGCAGCCTCCGTTGCTTGCGCGGGCGTCCGCGCCGGTTGGGCGGGCGCGGCCGTGATGGTGGCCGGCGTCGGCGTACGCGGGCGGACGGCGGTCCGCTTTGGTTTGGGCTTGGGCGGCTGCTTGGTCGTCTCGACGGTGATCTGTGGAAGCGTGGTTTGTGCGTGGCTTGTGCCGGCAACGAGCGTCAGGGCGACCGACGCGCCGGCGAGCGCGGTGGACGCGATAGGACTACGCATAGTGATTTACCACTCGGCATCGAATGACTCCGGAGGCGAATAGGTTCTCGGCCGCCCCGCCGCGCATGCGGCAGGGCGCAAGGCCGACAAATCAGCCGATGAACGGCGGTGCGCGCGCTTGAAATAAGAAATGGGCCTGCCGCGGCGGCAGCGAGGAGGCGAATTCGCGGCTCCAGAGATGCGACGTCGCGACCGGCGGGGCGGGCAACGCAGGCTCGGGCAGAACCGAGCTTGCGACCATCGCGATGCTGGCGCAGATCGCGCAGAAATCATTCGCGTCGGCGGCGTGCCCCGGATGCGACGGCATGTTGCCGTCCGCCGCCTGCAACTGCATCGCATGCGCTGGCAGATGCGACGTCGCGATCTTGCCGACGTGCACATGGCCGAACGACAAGACGATTTGCACCGCCAGCGCGAACAGCGCGAGGCGACTGCCAAACCGTATGTTCGTTCGGAACCAGCGCATGCGTGCGCGCCCGCATCCCCGAAGTCCGCAGCCCAAAGGCCGCCCATGTAACAATGTAACATGACCCTTAGGGCAAGAAGGTGTCAAGCGCGAGAGTTCCGCGCGTGTCGCGACGGAGCGCGCTTAGCGCGCAATTACCAAGGCAGCAAATACGTGAAATTGCCACGGCGCGATCACGTGCCAATCATAGTATGGCCATGGCAGCCAACGACTTCTCGCCCCGGGGCGCAATCCGGGGAGACAGTTCAATGCGTGCGATCCTTGCGGCAGGAGCCGCGACGGTAGCGGTGATGGGGTTAACGGTGACGGCTCATGCGGCCGATCTTCCCCGGCCGGTTCCCGCACCGATGGTGACCAAGGCGGCTCCCTACGTCGCGCCAGGCTTCAACTGGACGGGCCTCTACGTCGGCGTGAACGGCGGCGGCGGGTGGGGTCATGCCTTCACCGACTTGAGCGGCGGCATGGGCACCTCGGGCGGCGTTGCCGGCGGCACCATCGGCTACAACGCGCAATTCGGTGCCTGGGTGCTCGGTCTCGAAGGCGACATGGACTGGTCTGACGTGAGCGGCAGCAGGTCCACGGGCGGCTGCCCGGGCTGCTCCGTCAGCAACGACTGGCTGAGCACGGCGCGCGGCCGCGTGGGCTACGCGTTCGGCAGCTGGCTGCCTTACGTGACCGGCGGCCTTGCGGCCGGCGACGTCAAGGCGAGCGCGCCGGGCTTCCCGGGCGCGACCAACACCCAGATCGGCTGGGCCGCCGGCGCCGGCGTCGAATATGCGCTCAGCAATCAATGGAGCGCCAAGGTCGAATACCTGCACGTCGACCTCGGCAACTTCGACTGCGGCGTGAGCTGCGGCGCGGCCGGCACCGACAATGTCACCTTCCACGACAATCTGGTGCGCGGCGGCATCAACTTCCGGTTCTGACGCGACCCTCCAGCGCGGAAGAACGAGAGCCCCGGGCCTTGCGCCCGGGGTTTCTTTTTGTCGCGCGCGTGCTTGACACATTAATAACTGTACGGTTATGAATTGGTCATGCCGATTGCCCGTGATGCTCTGTTCAAGGCTCTCTCCGATCCGACCCGCCGCGCCATCTTCGAGCGGCTGAGTCGCGACGGCGAGCAGACCGTGCACGCGCTCACCGACCGCTCCGGTGTCTCGCAGCCCGCCGTGTCGAAGCATCTGGGCATGCTCAAGGCGGCGGGCCTCGTGCGCGACCGCCGTACGGGACGCGAGACCCACTACAGCGCGCGGCCGCAGGGCCTCGTGCCGCTGATCGACTGGATGGGCCACTACGCGGCCTTCTGGCGCGACCGCTTCGATCGTCTCGAAGACCTGCTCAAAGGGATGGACCAATGACTGGACCGATGGCCGATTCCGCCGCCCGCTCGATCGTCCTCGAGCGCGAGATGCCGCATCCGCCGGAAAAAATCTGGCGCGCGCTCACGCAAGGCCCGCTCATCGAGGAATGGCTGATGAAGAACGACTTCCAGCCCGTCGTCGGCCAAAAGTTCAACTTCCGCGCCGCGCCGACGGCGCATTGGAACGGCGTGACCGACTGCGAGGTGCTCACGGTCGAGCCGCCGCGGCGGCTCGCCTACACCTGGAATTCGTCCGGCGCCGAGGCCGCGACCGGCCTCAAGACGGTGGTGACGTGGACGCTCACGCCGACCTCCGCCGGCACGCTCGTGCGCATGGAGCAATCGGGTTTCCGACCCGACCAGCAGGCGAATTATCAGGGCGCGGCCTACGGCTGGCAGCGCTTCGTCGCAAGCCTCGATCGCGTGACTGCGACGCTCGCGTAGGGTGGGTAGAGGCCCGAAGGCCGAAACCCATCACCGGCACGGCCAGTGCATAGATGATGGGTTTCGGGCTTTGCCCTCAACCCATCCTACGGCCCGAACTTTGGCACGAACCCGGCGGCGTCCGTCTCGATGCGGCCCGCGAACGGCGCGCCGACATGGCCCGGTAACGTGAGGGCGCCGGTCGAGGCGCACAGATCGAGCACCTTGCGGCGGCTCACCCGTGCCTGCGCGGCATCCGAGTTCTTCGGGAAGTTCCAGTCCGGATAATAGACCTGCAGCAGGTGGTGGAAGACGTCGCCGAGGAAGACCGCCTGCGCGCCGCCGCTCTCCAGGCGAAACACCACATGCCCCGGCGAGTGGCCGGGCGCCGGAATGATCTCGATGTGCTCGTCGAGCCGATGCGGACCCGTGATGAGGTCGGCGCGCCCGGCCTCGACGATCGGCAGCACGCACTCGCGGAAAGTGCCCATCTCGGCCGGTCCTTCCTTCGGGTTCTTGTCGAGCGCATGGAAGGCCTCGAAGTCGGGTTTGGAAAAGACGTAGCGCGCCTTGGGGAAGGTCGGCACCCATTTGCCGTCGCGTTGTTGCGTGTTCCAGCCGACGTGGTCGTGGTGCAGATGCGTGCACATCACGAGGTCGATCTCGTCCGGCCGCACACCGGCGGCCGCGATCCGCTCCAGGTAGTTGGTGTTGAGGTTGGTCCAGAAGGGGCGGCCGGGCTTGGTCTTGGCATTGCCGCAGCACGAGTCGATAAGGATGTTGCGTCCGCCGATGCGCAGGAGCCAGCTGTGCACGCTGAGCTTGATCAGCCCGCTCGCCGCATCGAGGTGGTTGGGCGACAGCCAGTGCGCGTGCTTTTCCCGGATCTCGTCAGTCAATTCCGGGAAGATGTGCTTGGCGGGATAAGTCGGGAGATAGGTTTCCTCGATGCGGGTGATCTTGGCTTGGCCAACGGTCAGGACTGTCACAGGGCGCTTCTCCCTCTAGGACTCCCGCTGGAACGGGATGTGCTCTAGTCTAGACCACAAGCGTGCGGGCCGCGAAACGTCACGCAGCCGTCATCGGGCGGTGGGATCGACGGACGCTGCCGCGGGACAGGCCTCAAATCAGGGGAGAGGGCGATGCGATCAATCGGTTCGTTGAAGCGGGTGATGCGAAGGGCAGGGATGCTTGCCGTCGCCGCCGCATCGCTCGCGACCCCCGCCTGTGCGCAGGTCGAGATCCAGTGGTGGCACGCGATGACCGGCGCGAACGGCGAGCGGATCGTCAAGATCGCCAACGATTTCAATGCCTCGCAGCACGACTACAAGGTCGTGCCGACTTTCAAGGGCACCTACGCGGAAGCCATGAATGCCGGCATCGCGGCCTTCCGTGCCGGCGGCGCGCCGCACATCCTGCAGGTGTTCGAGGTCGGCACCGCGACCATGATGGCCGCCAAGGGCGCGATCAAGCCGGTCTATCAACTCATGCAGGAGGCAGGCGAGCCGTTCGATCCGAAATCCTACCTCGCCGCCGTGACGGGCTATTACTCGACCGCCAAGGGCGAGATGCTGTCGTTCCCGTTCAACTCGTCGACCGACGTAATGTGGGTCAATCTCGATGCCCTCAAGAAAGCCGGCATCGACAAGGTCCCGGCCACCTGGCCGGATACTTTCGCGGCCGCGACCAAGCTGCACAACGCCGGCTACGACAAGTGCGGCATCTCGACCGCTTGGATCACCTGGACCAACATCGAGCAGTTCACCGCCTGGCACAACATCCAGCTCTCCACCAAGGCGAACGGGCTCGACGGCTTCGACACGGTGCTCACCTTCAACAAGAGCCCGGTCGTGCTGCGCCACTTCGAGAATCTGGCCAAGTACCAGAAGGACAAGACCTTCGACTATTCGGGCCGCATCAACGAGGCCGAGGGACGCTTCACGTCGGGCGAGTGTCCGCTGGTGATCAGCTCATCCGCCTTTCTCGGCAACGTGGTGGCTGCCGCCAAGTTCAAGTGGACCACCGCGTTCATGCCCTACTATCCGGATGTCCCGGGCGCGCCGCAGAACTCGATCATCGGCGGCGCCTCGCTCTGGGTCATGGCCGGAAAGTCGAAGGAGGAATACAAGGGCGTCGCCAAATTCCTCACCTATCTGTCCAAGCCCGAGGTCCAGGCCTGGTGGCATGAGCAGACCGGCTATCTGCCGATCACCAATGCAGCCTATGAGCTCGCCAAGAAGCAGGGCTATTACGACAAGAACCCGGCCGCCGAGGTGAGCATCAAGCAGATGACGCTCAAGCCGCCGACCGAGAACTCGCGCGGCCTTCGCCTCGGCAACCTCGTGCAGATCCGCGACGCATGGTCGGAGGAGATCGAGCAGATGCTCGCCGGGAAGAAGTCTGCCCAGGCGGCGCTCGACGCCGCCGCCGAGCGCGGCAACCAGATGCTGCGTCAATTCCAGCGGACCGTGAGGTGAGTGCTGAGCTTGCGCTCCTTCTCCCCGCACGCGGGGAGTGGGAGCGCGGACGCAGTACCCATAAGTTAAGATGGACAAACGCACCGTCTTCTCCGGAAAGCTGCTGCCCTACGCGTTGCTCGCGCCGCAGCTGCTCGTCACGCTCATCTTCTTCTACTGGCCCGCCGGCCAGGCCGTGTACCAGTCGTTCCTGCTGCAGGACGCCTTCGGCATCTCGACCCAGTTCGTCTGGTTCAACAACTACCAGCAGCTTTTCGCCGATCCGGCCTATTACAATGCCATGATCGTGACGGCCGTGTTCGCGACGATCGTCACCGTCTCGGCGCTCGGCCTCTCGCTGATCCTGGCCGTGCAGGCCGACCGCGCGATCGCGGGCGCCGGCATCTACAAGACGCTGCTGATCTGGCCGTATGCGGTCGCGCCCGTGGTCGCGGGCGTACTGTGGCTCTTCATGTTTCAGCCTTCGCTCGGCATGCTGTCGAAGGGCATCCGCGTGCTCGGCTACGACTGGAATCCTTATCTGCATCCGGGCGACGCGCTCGCCCTCGTCACCGTCAGCGCCACCTGGAAGCAGATCAGCTATAATTTCCTCATCTTCCTCGCCGGCCTGCAGTCGATCCCGCGCTCGCTGATCGAGGCGGCCGCGATCGACGGCGCGCGCGGCGGCCGCCGCTTCTGGACCATCGTGTTCCCGCTGCTCTCGCCGACGACGTTCTATCTGCTCACCGTCAACTTGGTTTACGTCTTCTTCGATACCTTCGGCATCATCCACGCGGTCACCCGCGGCGGGCCCGCCGGTGCCACGACGACGCTCGTCTACAAGGTGTTCAACGACGGTCAGGGCGGCGGCGATCTCGGCATCTCGGCCGCCGAGTCCGTGATCCTGATGTTGATCGTCATCGCGCTGACGGCGATCCAGTTCCGCTACATCGAACGCAAGGTCAACTACTGATGGTCGAGAACCGTCAGTGGGCAAATCTTGTTTCCCACCTCATCCTGATCGTGGGCGTGCTGATTGTCGTCTTCCCGGTCTATGTCGCCTTCGTGGCCTCGACGAGCGACATGGCGACCATTGCCAACGGCCAGTTGAGCCTCTGGCCCGACCGCCATCTCGTGCACAACTACGTCCAGGTGCTGTTCCACGGTACCGAAAGCTCGACCAAGCAGCCGATGATCGTGCCGCTGATGAACTCGCTCGTGATGGCGCTCGGCATCGCGATCGGCAAGATCTTCATCTCGCTCTTGTCGGCCTTCGCGATCATCTATTTCCGCTTTCCCTTCCGCCGCACGGCGTTCTGGGTGATCTTCATTACGCTGATGCTGCCCGTCGAGGTGCGCATCTATCCGACCTACAAGATCGTCGCCGACCTGCACATGCTCGACAGCTATGCGGGCCTGATCATCCCGCTGATCGCGTCCGCGACCGCGACGCTGCTGTTTCGCCAGTTCTTCATGACGGTGCCGGACGAGCTGCTCGAAGCCTCGAAAATCGACGGCGCCGGGCCGCTGAAATTCTTCAAGGACACGCTGCTGCCGCTCTCGGTCACGCCGATCGCGGCGATGTTCGTGATCCAGTTCATCTACGGCTGGAACCAATATCTCTGGCCCATCCTGATCACCACCCACGACAACATGCAGACCATCGTCATCGGCATCCAGAAGATCCTGCTCGTCACCGACGCGCTCACCGAATGGCAGGCCGCCATGGCGACGACCATCCTGGCGATGCTGCCGCCCGTACTCATCGTGGTCGCGATGCAGCGGCTGTTCGTCCGCGGCCTCGTCGAAACGGAGAAGTAAGGTGGCCGAGGTTGGGCTCGATCGGGTCGGCAAGGTCTACGCGGGCGGCGTGCGCGCCGTCGCCGACGTCTCGTTCGCGGTGCCCGACCGCGGCTTCTGCGTGCTCGTCGGCCCGTCCGGCTGCGGCAAGTCCACGCTGCTGCGCATGATCGCGGGCCTCGAGACCGTCACGGAGGGCGAGATCAGGATTGGCGGGCGCGTCGTCAATCGCATCGAGCCGATGGACCGCGACATCGCCATGGTGTTTCAGAACTACGCGCTCTATCCGCACATGAGCGTCTACGACAATATGGCCTATGGGCTGCGCAACCGGAAGACGCCGCAAGCCGAGATCGAGACGCGCGTCGCCGAAGCCGCGCGGCTCCTCGAGATCGAGCCGTTCCTCAAGCGCAAGCCGCGCCAGCTTTCCGGCGGCCAGCGCCAGCGTGTCGCGATGGGCCGCGCCATCGTGCGCCAGCCGCAAGTCTTTTTGTTCGACGAGCCGCTGTCCAATCTCGACGCCAAGCTGCGCGGCCAGATGCGCGTCGAGATCAAGCGCCTGCAGCGCCGCCTCGGCGTTACCTCGATCTATGTGACGCACGACCAGCTCGAGGCCATGACGCTCGCCGACATGCTGGTGGTCATGAACGCCGGCAAGGTCGAGCAGATCGGCGACCCTCTGCAGCTCTACGAGATGCCGGCGAGCCGTTTCGTCGCCCAGTTCATCGGCGCCCCACCGATGAACATGATTGCGCTCGACCCGGCCGCCGGGCTGCCCGCCGGCATCGGCGGCCTCGAGACGCTGCCGATCCCGCCGGGCGGCGTCCATCTTGGCATCCGCCCCGAGCATCTGGCGCTCGCGATCGAGGGCGGCGTCCCGCCCGGCGGAATCCGGCTCGACCTCGCGGTCGACGCCGTCGAGGCGGTCGGCGCCGAGACCTATGTGCACGGACGCCTCGGCGGATCAGGCCCCGCGATCACCTGCCGCGAGCCCGGCAAGGTGATGATCCCGGCCGGCGCCACGCGCGCCTTCACGGCGGTGCGCCGGGATCTGCATGTGTTCGATCTGAAGACCGGGCAGCGGCTGCCGCTGGCCGACATGTGACCGCAGGCGGAGAGAGAAGAAGCATGCCTTGGCCGGAGCCCGTCTCGCTGCACGGCGCGCACGCGAGCCTGATGCCGCTCAGCCGCGAGCACACCGCCGACCTCAACGACGCCCTGCGCGACGGCCAGTTGTGGCGACTGTGGTACACGTTCGTGCCCACCCCTGAAAAACTCGTCGAGTTCATCGACAAGCGGCTCGCCGACCAGGCGAACGGCAAGCTGACCGCCTTCGCGGTCGTCGACAAGGCATCGGGCCGGGCGGTCGGGACGACCAACTATCTCAACGTCGAGTCCGAACACCGCCGCGTTGAGATCGGCGGGACGTGGTATCGCCGCGGCGTGCAGCGCTCGCCGATCAACACCGAGTGCAAGCTCATGCTGCTCGGCCATGCGTTCGAGGCGCTCGACTGCATCGCGGTCGAGTTCCGCACCCACTTCTTGAATCACCAGAGCCGCCGCGGCATCGAGCGGCTGGGCGCCAAGCTCGACGGCGTCCTGCGCAGCCATCAGCTCGCTCCCAACGGCTCGCTGCGTGACACCTGCGTCTACAGCATCATCGCCAGCGAGTGGCCCGCCGTGAAGGCGCATCTGACCTGGCAGATGGAGAAGCCGCGTTAACAGGTGATCGTCATGCCCGCGAATGCGGGCATCCACGTCTGTCTTGCGCGGCAAAGACGTGGATGGCCGGGACAAGCCCGGCCATGACGGAAAACTACCGCCACCCGCCGCCGCCGTTCGCGAACACGGTGTCGGCAGTCATGAAAGTGCAGGCGTCCGAGCACATGAACAGCACCAGCTCGCCGATCTCGTCGGCCTCGCCGAAGCGCTTCATCGGAATGTCCTCGAGGAAGCGCTTGACCAACTCGGGCGAGGTCTGCGCCGCATCCTGGAACGGCGTGCGGATCGGGCCGGGCGAGATCGAAAGGCAGCGGATGCCCTGGTTGGCGAATTCGCGCGCGACACCGAGCGTCATCGAGTTCACGGCGCCCTTGGCGGCCGCGTAGTGCACCGAGGTGCCGGGGCCGCCGCGCTTCGCCGCCATGCTGGCCACGTTGACGATCACGCCGTGTTTGTTCGCGAGCATGTGCGGCAGCACCGCCTGCATGGCGTAGAACGTGCCCTTGAGGTTGAGCGCGAAGGTTTTTTCCAGAAGATCGTCGTCGATATCGAGGAATTTCGACCGCCGCATCGCGGCGCCGGCCGAGTTGAAGAGGAACTGCACGCAGCCGAAGGTCTCGATCGCGCGCTTGACCATGTCGTTGATCTGTTCGCGCGACGTGACATCGGTCTTGAGCGCCAGCGTCTTGCCGGGCCCGTTGATCTGCGCCGCGGTCTCGCGCGCGCCGGTCTCGTTGACGTCGGCGCAGACGACGTTCGCGCCCTCGCGCGCGAAGATCAGCGCGGTCGCCCGCCCGATGCCGCTCGCCGCACCCGTGATGATGATGGTCTTGTTGTGGAAGTAGTCCGGGGTCTTGGCCATGGAGTCCTCCCAATTTCGTTCGTCATGCCCGGGCTTGTCCCGGGCATCCACGTCTTCGCGGCTACACATTGAAGCAAGACGTGGATGGCCGGGACAAGCCCGGCCATGACGCGTTCGTTATTCTGCGGCACCGGTCCTTCGCTCCACATTCGCGCTTCGCTCCGGCACGCCGAACTCCTTGCGGCAGACCTCGGCGAGCGCCGCGACGCCGGCGCGGATCGCTTCATGTGATGGATTGGCGAAGCAGAGCCGCAGGCGCGGTTGCGCAAAACCCTTGTCGACCGACCATTCGGGCCCGGGATTGAGCGCGACGCCGGCCGCGAGCGCGGCCTGATAGAGCTTCATCGTGTCGACGTTGTCGGGGAGCTTCACCCACAAAAAGATGCCGCCCTTCGGGTCCTCGAACTCGGCCGCGGTGCCGAACTGTTCGGCGAGCGCGTCCATCAGCGTCTCGAGCTTCTTGCGCAGCCCCCGCGTGAGCGCCGGCACGTGCGTCGCGAAATGCTTGCCGCAGAACTCGGCGAGCACCATCTGCTCGAGCGCGCCCGAGCCCGCGTCGGTCTTGGTCGCGAGCATGCGCGCGATCAGGTCCCACTCGGCCACGATGTAGCCGACGCGCAGCGCCGGCGCGATCGATTTGGAGAACGAGCCCACGTGGATGACGTCGCGCCGCGTCGACATCGCGTGCAGCGCGGGTGGCCGTTGGCCGTCCCAGATCAGGTCCGCATAGCAGTCGTCCTCGAAGATCGGCACGCCGTATTCCTGTGCGAGGCGCAAGAGCTCGTGGCGGCGCGCTTCCGGCATGATCGTGCCGGTCGGGTTCTGCACGGTCGGGATCGTGTAGATGTATTTCGGCCGGATGTTCTTCTGCTTGAGGTTGGCGAGGGCCGACGCCACCGCATCCATGCGCATGCCGTCCTGGTCGAGCGGGATGCCGATGGCATTGACGCCGAGCCGCGTGAGGCGGTTGATCGCGCCCTGATAGCTCTCCTTCTCGATCAGCACGGTGTCGCCGCGATTGAGCAGAATGCCGTTGACGAGGTCGAGCGCCTGCAGCGAGCCGGAGGTGACCAAGATATTGTCGGGCGTGCAGGTGATGCCGGCGTCGCGGGCGAGCTTCGCCACCAAAAACTCGCGCAGCGGCCAATACCCCTGAGGGCCGCTTTGCAGCCCATAGGTCGCCAGCGTCTTGCCCTCGCGGGTGAGCACCGCGTTCGCGGCCGCGGTCAGCGCCTCGACCGGCACATGCTCGCCGTCATTGTGGCCGCCGACGAAGTTGTATTTCGGAAAGCCGTTCCATTTGAGGGCCGGCGGCGGCAGGCCCGTGGCGAGGAGGGGGGCGAAGTCGAGAGACGCGGTGGTCATGCGGAGGGTTCTCGGGTTGCGGCGCGCCCTGCGACGGGCGCCCCGAGCCATCACCTTGCCAGATCGTGCCGATGCCGCAAGGGCCGCCAGAACCTCACGAATCGTTTACGTCTTGCGGCGAGCATGGGTGTCCATGGGGCTGCCGGCATGAAGATGTCCGAAACGATCGCGCTGCAGAACGCGCGCTCGCTGGCGCGCCTGCAGAAGGCGCTGCCGGACGTGTTCCCGGCGCCGGTGCTCACGCATGCGTTGGCGCGCCGGTTCACGCCGCCGATGCCGCGGCTGGCGGTCGACTCCTATTGGCGCATTCATCCGCTACGCGCCGACCGGCTTGCCCGCGCGCTCGCGGCCAGGACCGGGGCGCCGAAAGGCTGGACCTGGCGGCTCGGCACCGGGGGGAAGTGCGACAAGGACCTGCCGACGAGCTTTCGCATGCCGGCTGCGCCCTATCGCGAGAAGAAATTCCATCTCGGCCCCGGCTTCTGCTGCGTGTGCGGCCAGCCGGTCTTCCGCTTCGGCTGGCACGCCGACCTCTGGGACGAGGGGCCGAACCGCAAGGCGCAGTGGCACAACGCCTGCGTCACCGCCTGGCGGCTGTGGGTGGCGCCGAGCGATTTCGTCAGAACCCTGCGCCGCGCGCAGCAGCGTCGCTGTGCGCAGACCGGCGGCCGCCTGTGGAAGACCGCCGAGGTCGATCATCACGTGCCGCTGTTCAAGGTCTGGCGCGAGCACCGCGACACGCCGTGGCCGAAGCTCCTGGACTTTTGGGGGCTGCCCAACCTGCAGGTGATCAACCGCGACGCCCATGTCGAGAAATGCGCCGACGAGGCGACCTGGCGGCGCGAACGCGCCGCGGAAGCCGAGGTGTAGTCGTCATTGCGAGCGAAGCGAAGCAATCTCGCCCCGCGTATGCATGCACGCGGAGGGCGATTGCTCCGGCGCGTTTCACGCGCCTCGCAATGACGTAATCGTTACTTCCGCGGCTTCACCTGCGGATTGATCAGCCGCATCTCGCGGCCGTGCTCGAACGCCACGATCTGCTCGAAGCATTCGCGGAAATAAAGCTCGAAATTGTCCCACTCGGCCCAGCCGAGATGCGGCGTGCACAGCGCGTTGGGCAGCGTCAGCAGCGGATGGTCGCCGTTGACGACCGGTTCCTTCTCGTAGACGTCGACGGCCGCGTAGCCGGGACGTCCCTTCTTCAGTGCCGCCACTAGAGCACCGGGCGCGATCAGCTCGGCGCGCGAGGTGTTGACGATGAGCGCGGTCGGCTTCATGCGGGCGAGGTCGTCGGGCTCGACGATGCCGCGTGTCTCGGCCGTCAGCCGTACATGCAGGGAAAGCACGTCGGCAGTTTCGAACAGCTCGGCCTTGCTCGCCGCCACGTCGTACCCGGCCGCGCGCGCCTTCTCGGCCGTCTTCTCGCGGCCGAGCGTCAGCACCCGCATGCCCATGCCGCGCCCGGCCTCGGCCACCAGCGTGCCGATCGCGCCCAGGCCGTAGATGCCGAGGGTCGAGCCGCGCAGGCGGTGCGACAGCGTGCACGGCCATTCGCCGCGCTTCATCCGCTCGGCCTCGCGCGCGATGTTGCGCCGTGCCGCGACGATCAGCGCGAGCGTGAGTTCGGCGGGCGCCGCGGCCGAGTTGCTCTTGCCGTGCGAGACCAGGATGCCGAGCTCGGTGCAGGCCGCAAAATCGATGGTTTGGGCGTTGCGGCCGACGAGGGCGAGCAGCTTGAGCCGGGGCAGCTTCTCGAGGAGCGCCCGCGAGAACTCGACCCGCTCGCGCACCGCCACGACCACGTCGGCGTCGGCGAGCCGCGCCACGAGCTCATCGAACGACGCCGCCGGCTCGCGATAACGCACAACGTCGTGGTGACGGATCAGGTCGAAGCAGGGGAGCTGGTCGACCATGTCCTGGTAGTCGTTGGGGATGACGATTTTCATGGCATTCTCTGGCGGCCGAGAGGGTGGCGTTACGTGACTGGCGGGCGACCCTGATATCATGCCGGGCGTCGCGATGGACAGCCGATCTCATGGCGCCGCGACGGACCAGGAGGAAGGACACAACACGATGATCGAGCGCTATTCCGACCACGCCGCCAACGAGCGCACGTTTCTCGCCTGGGTGCGCACCGCGATCGCGATCATGGCGTTCGGCTTTTTGGTGGAGAAGTTCGACCTGTTCGTCTCGATTGCGTCGCGCGAGATGGCAGACAAGCAGGTCGCGGTGCACACGCCGACGGTCGGCGGGCAGACGCTCGGCAATATCGCGGGTCTGGTGCTGATTCTGATCGGCGGCGCAACGCTCGTGCTGGCAATCGTGCGCTTTCGTAAGACAGCCGCCGACATCGACAATCCGGCGCGGCGGCAGGGGCCCGGCAACCGCCTCGACGTCACGCTCGGCGGGCTCCTGGTCCTGCTCGGCGCCGCGATGGCGGTCTATCTGGTCTATACGACGATCAGCAAATTCTGACTTACGCCATCAGCCGCCCGAGCCGCGGCATCGGCGGCAGCGCGCCGAGCCGGCCGCCCAGCCGCTTCAGGCAGGCCCACAGCACCGCCTGGTTGCTGTTCACCACGGGCTTGCCGAGCGCGAGCTCGATGTCCTCGATCGCCTCGATTTGCGTCGTGTTGGTGCAACTCAGGAAGATGCCGTCGGCATCCGCGCGGTCGTGCTCGCGGGCAAACTCGAGCCAGCGTTGCGGCGGCACCGCCACGAACTCGTGGCCGTTGAGCTTGAGCGCCACGTCGTGACGCACCGCGATGCCGTTCTCGGCGAGATAGCGGATGATGACGTCGTTCGACTGATAGGGGCTCAGCAGCACCACCGACTTGATGCCGAGCGCGCGCATCGCCTCGATCACCAGCGCGCTGGTCGCGACCGTCTCGATGCCGGTCGCCTCGCGCACAATGTTGGTCAGCGTGTGCTCGCCGGCGCGCCCCTCGCGCATCGACGAATCCGTGCAGTGATAAACGATGAGATCGGGCCCGCTGTCGGCGAGCGCCGTGGCCGAGCGCGCGATCTCCTCTTTCATCTCGACCGCCGGCTTGCGCCACGGCCCGGTGATGCGCGCGCGGGCGATATGGATCGCGAGACCCGTCGGTGCGAAGTGGTTGAACTGCGGTTCGCTCATGCGATTGACCGACGGCACGATGAGCCCGATGCGGGCGCGCGCCTCGGGGAGGGGGTGTTGCCGGGCTTGAATTTCGATGACGGCGTCCATGGCTCACCTCGATCGTTGCCCGAATTCTGTCATTGCGAGCGAAGCGATGCAATCTCGCTCCGCTGGTGCATGCACATGCCGGCCGAGATTGCTTGGGCGCGTTCCACGCGCCTCGCAATGACGCTACCCTACGGCACCCGCAGCCCGGACGCCTTCGCGAGCGGCGCCCAATACGCAAGCTCGCCGCGCAGGAATTTGTTCACGCCGGCGACGTCGAGATCCATCGTCATCAGCGCCTGCTGACGGAAATATTGCTCGACTCGCGGCGCGCGCACCACCTGGCGCACCGCGCGGTTGAGCCTGCCGACGATCGGCGGCGGTAATCCTTTCGGCGCCGTGAGCCAGAACCAGGTGCTGCCGTGGATCTGCGGAAAGCCTTGCTCCGCGAATGTCGGGATGTCGGGAAAGGCCGGGTTGCGTTCGGGTGAGGTCAGCGCGATGCCGGTCAGCGTGCCGACGCGCAGATATTGGCCGACCGTCAGCACGGTGGTCAGTGCGAGCGGGACATGGTTGCCGAGCACGTCGGTCACGCTGCCGCCCGGCGAGGGGATGTGCTCGATCTGGATTCCGGCGACCTGATTGAATTCGAGGAGCAGCAGGTGGCCGAGCGAGCCGGGGCCGGGCGACGCGGAGGCGAGCGGCTTTTCGCGCGCGAGCCGGATCACGTCGTCAAGCGTATGGGCGCCGAGCGTAGGATTGACGGCGAGCGCATAGGTGTCGCCCGCGATCATCGCGATATGGGTGAAGTCGCCCATCGGGTCGTAGCCGATGTGGGGATTGATCGCCGGACCGGTGAGATGCGGGCCGGAACCGCCGATCAGCAGCGTGTAGCCGTCGGGCTCGGCGCGGGCCACCAAGGCGGAGCCGATGCTGCCGCTGTTGCCCGGCCGGTTCTCGACATAGAAGCGCTGGTGGAAGACGTCGGTGAGCTCGGCCGCGATCAGCCGCCCAAGAACGTCGGCGCTGCCGCCGGCGCCAAACGCCACCACGATGCGCACGGGCTTCGCCGGCCACTCGGCGGCATGCGCCGACGCGAGCATCAGCATGCCCAACGCCAGGACCGCGACGGCTCGCAGGGCGGACACTCGATCCTCCGCATGACCGGACGGACGATAGCGGCGGCGCGCCGCGACGTGCAATGGCCCCCGGTCGCATTGAAGGCGCCCGTCGAGTTCAATATGTTGCGGGGCAACGCCAGCGCATGTTCCGGCGAAAGCCTGTCCCCGACTTCATCGGGGGTGGCCGCCGGTTTCGCCGATAAGTACATGCGCCAAACATAGAAGGTTGAGATGCGCATGGTCCGGACCAGCCGATGAGCCAAGTTCGCAAAAGCCAGAAGCGGAGCGGCACCTACGAGCTGGTGGTCTCGCTCGTCGAGGCGCTCCTCATCGCGCTCGTCATTCGCACCCTGCTGGTCCAGCCCTTCAGCATCCCGTCCGGCTCGATGGAGCCGACATTGCTGATCGGCGACTACCTGTTCGTCACCAAGTACAGCTACGGCTACAGCCGCTATTCGATTCCGTTCGCGCCGCCGCTGTTTTCCGGGCGAATCTTCGGCTCGACGCCGAACCGCGGCGACGTCGTCGTCTTCCGCCATGGAGATCTCGACTTCATCAAACGGCTGATCGGACTGCCGGGCGACCACATCCAGGTCAAGGAGGGCGTCCTCTACATCAACGACAAACCGGTCCAGCGCGAGGCCGCGAGCGATTTCGTCGGCCAGGACCCGTGCCATTCTAACGTGCCGGCCTATAGCCCGCCGGTGCGCGTCAAGCGCTGGCACGAGACCCTGCCGAACGGCGCCTCCTACTACACGCTGCAATGCCCGGCGCGCGTCGGCTTCGGCGACTTCGACGCGGACAACACGGGCGTCTACACGGTGCCGCCCGGTCACTACTTCATGATGGGCGACAACCGCAACAACTCAGAGGACAGCCGGTTTCCCGACGTCAGCTACGTCGCGTCCGACCTGCTGATCGGCCACGCGCGCATCCTCTTCTTCTCGCTCGAAGGCGGCGGGCCGGCGTGGGCGATATGGAACTGGCCGTGGGACATCCGCTGGTCGCGGCTGTTCACCATCATCCACTGAATTTGACATGCCCGCACGCAGGATGGGTCGAGGGCGAAGCCCGAACCCCATCACCTATGCGTTCGCCGTTGAAGCGACGGGTTTCGCGGAGCCTGTCCTTGGGCTTGCCGGAGGCAAGACCCGAGGGCTCAACCCATCCTTCGCGTGCGTAGCGGCTGCCGTCACTTCTGCGCCGGCTGCGGCTGGGCCGATGGCTGCGGCGGCGGTTGCTGCTGCGCCGCGGGCTGCGGGCAGGGGTTCGCGCCGGCTCCGTTGACGCCGGAGCCGCCGGCGGCCGTGCCGCCACAGCCGCTCGCTTGCTCGAGCTGGGCGATCGCTGCCTTGAGCTGTGCATCCTTGTCGGTGCCGATCAGATCAGCCTTGATCGGCGGCGAATGCTGGGCGGCGGCCGAGGCCTTGGCCGGATTGGGCGTCTTGTCGGCGTCGTTCTTGGTTCGCCCGCCGAGCCGTCCCGGATTCTTGAACGCGCCGCTGAGCTCGTTCTCGCTCAGCAGCAGCGCGCCCGCGACCTGCTGGTCCTTGGGCGCCTCGGCCATCACGTCGGGCGTGATGCCTTCGCCCTGGATCGAGCGTCCGGCCGGCGTGTAGTAGAGCGCGGTGGTCAGCCGCATGGCGCCGTGCCCGGACAGCGGGATGACCGACTGCACCGAGCCCTTGCCGAAGCTGGGCGTGCCCATGATGGTCGCGCGGTGGCGATCCTGCAGCGCGCCGGAGACGATCTCCGAGGCCGACGCTGAGGCGCCGTTGATCAGCACCACGATCGGGACGCCGGCCAGCAAGTCGCCGTGTGCGGGCGCCGAATAGCTGTGGTCCTCGGTGCGCCGGCGGCCGCGCGTGCTCACCACCGTGCCGCCGTCGAGGAAGTCGCCGGCGATCGAGATCGCCGCCGAGAGCAGGCCACCGGGGTTGTTGCGCAGGTCGATCACCAGCCCGTGCAGCTTGCCGCCAGAATCCTGCTTGAGCTTGTCGATCGCCTTCTTGAAGTCGTCGGCTGTCTCGCCGCCGAACTCGGTCACGCGCACGTAGCCGATTGCATTCGGCTGGAGCTTTGCCTTGATCGAAGGCACCTCGATGATGGCGCGCGTAATCGGCACGTCGAACGGGGCCTTGGCGCCGCGCAGGATGGTCAGCTTCACGGTGGTGCCCGGCGTGCCGCGCAGGATACGCACGATCTTCTGCAGATCGATGCCATGCGTGCTCTCGCCGTCGATCGCGACGATAAGGTCGCCGCCCGCGAGGCCGGCGCGCGAGGCCGGGGTGTCGTCGATCGGCGAGATGATCTTCGGCACCCCGTCCTGCGACGAGATCTGAATGCCGAGGCCGCCGAACCGCCCGTTGAGATCGCTTTGCGATTCCTTGAACTCCGACTCATCCATGTAGTCCGAATGCGGGTCGAGCCGGGAGAGCATTCCCTTGAGCGCATCGGTGGTCAGGTCGTCGGACGTGACGGTGTGGACGTAGTCGCGCTGCACGATTTCGATCACGCCGTTGATCAGGGCGAGATTGGCGACCGACGGACCTGTGCGGGTCGACGCTCCGATTGCGATGCCGGCGGCGCTCGCGGCGATGACCGCGGCCACGACGCCGGACACAAGGGTAACCTTCTTCATCTTTCGACCTCACGGCGTTCACGGCAGGCCGGCACTGACGCCTCGGCGCGGCTCGGCAACGATCGGGATAAGGCTCGACTCGGCCGTCCATGGCCCAAAGTCCGGTCCCAATATAGTGGTGCGATCCCCGCTGCGGCAATCCGCATGGGGTAGCCACGGTTCCATTGGATAGCCCGAATTGATGGTCCCGGCGCGGCCGATTTTTTCCTATGGCCACAAGGGAGTGCGCGGAAATCAGGGCGCCCGGCGGCATCGTCGCCCGCCCGCTCCAACAAAGTCGGGACCGACTTTTGCTGCAATAAATGAGGCGGGGGACTTCGCCGCCTGCTCGGCCCCTCGGGCGGAATGGTTGCGGCGGTCCCGGCCGCCCCCGGCCCCGCGAACCTCGGGCGACTCCCATTGCAATTGGGTGCGATCAGGCGAATGTGATCGCGTCGTCGCGGCGGATGCGCATTTTTGCCACAGCCCGAGAAGCAGGGACGCCACGCGGGCCGATCATTGCGGAAGATTAATTGGCAAGGGGCGCAATCGTGATGCAGGGTGGCGCGTAAAGCACCATCTATTCTGCGTGCAAGGGCGGGGGCGCATTTACGGCCAAGAGCCCGGCATGATTAGACGCGCAATCGATTGGTGGCGTTCAGTCTGGGGTTTCGGATTGCGCCCGCGCTCGCTGTCGGCGTGGGTCTTCGCGCTGGCCTGGGTCGCAATCGCGACGCTGCTGCGCAAGACGCTCGGCCTCGTCAGCCCCGACAGCGCGGTGTTTGCACCCTACTATTCGGCGACGCTGGTGGCCGCGCTGGTCGCCGGCGGCGCAGCCGGCACGCTCGCGGCGATCGCCGGCGGCCTCGTCGCGCTGTGGCTGTTCGTTCCGCCCGACTGGGTGCTGGCGCCCTTCGTCAAGGAGCAGGTCGTCAGCGTGCTGATGTTCGCGATATCCTCGGTCGTGATCGTGTGGGCGGCGGAAAGCTATCGCGGGCTTTTGTTTCGTCTCCGTGCCGAGGAGGCGACGCGTCGCCTGCTCAATCACGAGCTCGATCATCGCATCAAGAACATGCTCGCGAGCGTGCAGGCGATCGTGAACGAGACGCTGCGCGAGCAGCCGGCGAGCCGCGACCGGATCGATGCGCGCATCGCGGCGCTCGGGGCGACCAACGATCTGCTCATGCGCTCGCGATGGTCGGGCGCGGTGCTGCGCGAGATCCTCACGCGCGAGTTCGCGCCCTATGGGCTCGCGCGCTTCACGCTCGCGGGCGAGGATATCGAATGCCCGGCGCGGTTCGCGCTCTCGCTCGCGCTGGTCGTGCACGAGCTCACCACCAACGCGTCGAAATATGGCGCGCTGTCGACCGTCGACGGCGCGATCGACGTCGCGTGGCGGCACGACGGCGATCAGCTGGCGTTCGAATGGACCGAGCGCGGCGGCCCGCCGCCGAAGCCGGCGACCCGCCGCGGTTTCGGCACCAAGCTCTTGCGCACGTGCGTGCGGCAGTTCGACGGGACATTCGACATGGACTACGCACCGAGTGGCCTGCGCCTGCGATTGTCGTTGCGGCTGCCACGTGCGCCGCAAGCCGGCAAATCCACGCTGGCGCGTGCCGCACATGAGACCGGATCGACCCCTGCCGCGAGCGAGGTCCCCTGACGGACGCGACTCGAGCGCCCGACAGGTCGTCGTCGGATGCGGGATCAACCTTAGAAGCGTTCCGGCCTCACCACGCCGCTGCCGCCGCCCGCGCGCTGATGCGGTCGACGTCCTCCTGCAAGAGGTAGCCTTCCTGCGCGAGCTTGACCGCCACGGCGCGCACTTTCGCGGCATAGTCGGCTGCGCCGTGGTAGCGCTCCTCCAGCGACAGGCGGCCGTCACCGTTGGCCTCGCGCTCGGCCTTGGTCCGGGCGAACGGCAGGTAGGCACCGTCGAGATAGCACAGCTCGCCGGCGGCGCCCGCGCTGGCGCTGCGCACCGACCAGCCCATCATGGTCGCGGTCGGGACTGCGAGCTCAGGCAGCAGGACGCCGCCGAGCTCATTGCCGTCGCGATCGACCTTCGGCACCAGCACGCCATAGCGGTCGGGCAGGGCGACCGGGGGCACGGTGTCGATGATGCCATTGACGAAATCCGGCCCGTAATCAAAGCGCGGCCGCGGCGCCGGGCCCCTGGCGAGGGTGAAGCCCGGAATAGGCACGCTCGGCCCACTCATCGTGACCAGCGTGTCGTCGTCGATACGCGGATGCCGGCTCGGCGCCGGGGGCACGCCGTCTTTCACCCAGCGGTCGAGCCCGGCAAGCGCCGCGCGTAGCAGCGGCCGGTAGTCGAGCGTGGTGTTGGCCGGCATTGCGCACACGCCGATCGGCATCGTCCGGATCTCGACGTGCTGCGTGCCCGCGAAGTGATAGATGCGCACATTAGCAGGCTCGGCGCCGTCATGCTGGCCGCGCGGATCGGTGACGAGCAGCGATCCACCCGATTGCCAGTATTCGGTCCCGGTGTCGGTGCTGATGATCTTCGGGCAGTTCTGGCGCACGCTGCAGCGCGCCAGGATTCCGTCCTTCGTGCCGGTGAACGGATCGGTCTGCGTCTCGAACGCGAATGGGAAGCTGATGTTCGGGTAGAACAGGAAACCGTGCCCGATCTGCACCATGCGGTTGGGCTCAGCGAAACGGTCGTTGAGGAACATCCGCGCGGTGGCAACGTGCGGGTTGATCCCGTCGAACACGATGCGGTGCGCCTCATCCTCGTTGAATCCTTGATAGACGAAGTCGCGCAGGTAACGTCCGCTCTGTGAAGTGCCGTGCGCCAGCGTGCGCGTGATCGCGCTCTTGCCGTTACGGGCGAGCGGGTTCGCCGTGCCGGCGTCGTCCGCCGCCGCGTGGCGCAGGAAGGCGACGAGGTCGCGCGTCGCCGCAAAGCCGATGCCGGAGACCGGCGGATTGGCCGCCTTGTAGACGAGCTGATAGATCGCGCCGATGCGGAACGAGGTGTCCTCCGGCAGAAGTCGGATGGTCTGCGCGTCGACGAATTCCCACTGGTCGGCCGAGATGATCGACGGCGCGTCGGCATTGCGGTCGCGCACCATCAGCGTCGCGGAGTCGCGATCCGTCGCCGGATAGGTCAGGTGCGCCTCCCTGGTCGCCGTATCGTTGAACAGGAATTCGTCCCACACGGTGCCGACGACCGGACCGTTGGGGCCCGATGCGGTCGGCACCTCGATGCGCAGGTTGTTGCTGTTGGCCGGCAGGCCGGGGATCCAGCCGCTCCACACGACCGAGAAGCCCTCGCGCATCAGGAAGCCATTGCCGGCCTGCCCGGGCGCCGACGGGTCGTTGCTCGGCGGCGCACTGTTGAATTGGATGAGTGCGCGCTTGTTGCCACGGTTGTTCACGTCGTAGAGCAACGCGCCGTTGCCTCTGGCGAGATCGGCCGGCCGCAGGATGTAGAAGTCGGCCGAGTACTCGACATGGCCGCGTGCATTGCGCGGCGCTTTGTCGAGATCGACGATCACGGCATCGAGCGGCGCCTTGGGATCGAGCTCGCCGTAGAAGCGGCCGACCACCTTCTGGTAGGCGCCGACCGCGCCGAAGACCTCGCCGCCCGCGAATGGCTCGGTACGCAGGATTTCGATCTTGGTCACACGCGCTTGCGCGCAGGGCGCGGCGAGTGCAAGCGCCAGCGCGAGACCGGCGGGGATGCGTCTCATGGTCATGCCTCCCGAGAGTGTCGTTGCTGCGCGTAGTTCCGCACGGCGGGAGGTGCCTTGCAAGGGGGACGTGCGCGTCCGGATAATGCGTGCCTGACGCGATGGCCGTTCTTGGTGGCCGCTTCGTCGACGATCGCCACGGTCTGCGCGTCCGCTTGCGGCGGCCCTGCCGATCCTCCATCCTTCGTAGATGGACGCGCGCGGAATCGCCGGCGCGGCGTTCATCGACCGCCGGGGAGGGGCGCATGGCGGACAAGCAGGGCGCGACGTCATCGGCCGGCGCCGGCGAAGGCCGGTGGCCGTTGTTGCGCTCGTTTGCCGGATACCGGGCCGAGAACCTGCCGCGCGATCTCGCCGCCGGCCTGACGCTCGCGGCGATCGCTATCCCGGAGCAGATGGCGACCGCGCGGCTCGGCGGCTTCGAGCCGCAGCTCGGGCTGTTCGTGCTGGTCGCCGGCGCTTTTGCCTTCGCGGTCTTTGGCGCCAGCCGCTTTCTCTCGTGCGGCGCCGACTCGACCATCACGCCGATCTTTTTCGGCGGCCTCACCATGCTCACGGTCGCCCATCCCGCCGACTATCCGGCGCTTGCCGCCGCGCTTGCGGTGCTCGTCGGCGTCCTGCTGATCCTAGCCGGCATCTTCCGGCTCGGCTGGATCGCCGACCTGTTGTCCGTGCCGGTCACCACCGGCTTTCTTGCGGGCATCGCGGTGCACATCGTGCTCTCGCAATTGCCGAGCGTGCTCGGCGTGAGCAGCCCCGAGGGCGGCGCGGCGCTGCAGCGCATCGTCGCGCTCGCGCGCGAGGTCAGCGGCACCAACCCCTATACGCTCGCGATCGGCGCCGGCGTGCTCGCGATCATCATCGTGTCGGAGCGTATCGATAGCCGCATTCCGGGCGCGCTGATCGGCGTCGCGGCCGCGACCATCGCGGTGGCGGCGTTCGGCCTCGGCGATCGCGTCCAGACGCTTGCAGAGGTCAAAAGCATCTCGCCGCATTTGGCGTTGCCGTTGGTCAGTCCATCTTACTTCAGCGGGCTCGTGCCGCTTGCCCTCATCATCGCGGTCACCGTCATGGTGCAAACCGCCGCGACCACGCGCTCGTTTCCGCCGTCGCCCGACGAGCCCCCCGACGTCGATCGCGACTTCATCGGCGTCGGTGCCGGCAGCGTGCTCGCGGGCTTGATCGGTGGATTCGCGGTCGATGCGAGCCCGCCGCGCACCGCGATCGTGGCCGAAAGCGGCGGCCGCTCGCAGCTCGGCGCGCTCGTCGCCGCCGCGATCACGATCGCGCTGCTCGCGTTCGGCGCTGCGCTGCTGCACCGCGTGCCGCAGGCTGCGCTCGGCGGCGTGTTGCTGTTCGTCGCGCTGCGCATCTTTCGCGTCAAGCAGATGGCCGACATCCTGCGCCAGTCGCCCGCCGAGTTCCTGCTTATCGTCGCGACCGCCGCCACTATCGTGGTGCTACCGATCGAGCAGGGCGTCGGCATCGGCATCGCGCTCTCGCTCCTGCATGGCATCTGGACCACGACTCAGGCTCACGTCGTCCTGTTCGAGCGCGTGCCCGGCACGACGATCTGGTGGCCGCAAAGCGCACAGCTGAAAGGCGAGTTCGAGCCCGGCGTCGTCGTCGCCGGGCTGCAGGCACCGCTGTCGTTCCTCAACGCCTACCGTTTCCGCGCCGATGCGCGCGCGCTGCTGCAAGCGGCGCCCGACAAGCCGCGCCTGTTCGTGCTGGAGGCGACCGGCATCGTGGAGATCGATTTCACCGCCGCGCAGGT
>DASXCK010000404.1:0-3732 GCA_036491235.1 Xanthobacteraceae bacterium
GATTTTGAAACGTAACGAGCGTCAGTTTACGGCCGCGGGACTCGCACTGCGTTCGCTGGCCGGGCGGCGCGTGCTGGTGCGGGGCTTCATCGAGGAACGGGGCGGTCCCTGGATCGATGCCATGGGACCGGAGCAGATCGAGATTTTGGCGGACAGATAAGCGACCAAGGGACGGGTTGCGGGTGAACTGGGTGGCGGATTCATTGTGGCAACACATGCGACATCGGGCTCGCCCGATGTCGGCATTGTTCGTGCGCAAGTCGGGCAGGCCCGACTTGCGGCGCGCGGAGCGGTCGCTGATCGCCCTGCTCGCCGCCGCATTGGCGCTTGCCGCCTGCTCGGGCGACCGCTTCCTCGGCGACCAGCAGAGCGTGATGCCGACGGCGCCGCCGCAGACGGCGGCCGCACCGCCCGCCCCGTCGACGCCGGCCGAGCGCGAGCACCAACGCATCCTCGCAGCCTACGGCGGCGCCTATGACGACACGAAGCTGGAGACGCGTGTCAGCACGATCGTCAACCGCCTGGTCGCGGCATCCGACCGGCCCGACATCACTTACAAAGTGACGCTGCTCAATTCGCCCGCCGTCAACGCCTTCGCGCTGCCGACCGGCCAGCTCTACGTGACACGCGGGCTGCTCGCGCTCGCCAACGACGATGCCGAACTCGCCTCGGTGCTCTCGCACGAGATGTCGCACGTGATCGCCAAGCACGCGGCGCTGCGCGAGGAAGAGGCGCGCACGGTGTCGATCACCAGCTCGGTCGTCAATGACGTGCTGAGCGACCCGCAGGAAGGCGCGCTCGCGCTCGCCCGTTCGAAGATCAAGTTCGCCACCTTCTCGCGCGCGCAGGAATTCCAGGCAGACGAGATGGGCGTGGGTATCGCGGCGCGTGCCGGCTACGATCCGTTCGGCGCCGCGCGCTTTCTCACCTCGATGGGCCGCAACGCCGACCTGCGCGCCGGCGGCAACGGCGCCGACGTCCGCTCGCCGGACTTCTTCTCCTCGCATCCGGCGACGCCCGAGCGCGTGAAGGCCGCGCAGACGACGGCGCGGCAATATTCGGCGCCCGGCACCAGCGCCGAAGCAGAGCGCGACCGCACCGCCTATCTCGCAAGCCTCGATGGGCTCGTCTACGGCGAGGACCCGATCGAAGGCTATGTGCGCGGCCGCCGCTTCCTGCATCCGAAGCTCGGCTTCACGTTCACGGCGCCGGAGGGCTTCACGCTGGAGAACACCGCCCAGGCGGTGCTCGGCCTCAAGGACGGCGGCAACGAGGCGCTGAAGCTCGACGCCGTGCACGTCGCCGCCGAGCAGAGCCTTTCCGACTATCTCGGGTCCGGCTGGATCGAGAACGTGGACAAGGCATCGATCCAGGAGCTCAACATCGGCGGGCTGGCGGCGGCGACCGCGAGCGCGAAGAGCGATCAGTGGGCGTTCCGCCTCTACGCCATCCGCTTCAACGGCTCGGTCTACCGCTTCATCTTCGCGTCGAAGAGCGCGACGCCCGAGACCGAGCGCGCCTTTCGCGATTCAGTGGGGAGCTTCCGGCGGTTGAGCATCGCCGAGGCGCAGCAGGCAAAACCGCTGCGGCTCAAGATCGTGACCGTCAAGCCTGGCGACACGGTCGAGAAGCTCGCAAGCCGGATGGCGATGATCGACCGTCAGGTCGAACGCTTCCGCGTGCTCAACGGGCTCGGGGCAGGCGAGAAGCTCCGGGTCGGCAGTCAGGTGAAGATCGTCGTGGAGTGACGCGGGCGGCGCGCGTTCACACAGGCAATCGCACTGCGGGAGCCGTAAGCGTCATTGCCCACGCGGTTGTGGCGGTGTCGCAACGATCAATAATCAGAACGACGAAGCGACCTGCTCGAGGCCCATCATGCGGGCGAGCGTGCGCACCTGGTTCTTCTGCTCGTCGTTCATGCTGATGATGAGCGGGAAAGCAGCGGACTTGAGCTGCTGCACCTCGGGGCCGTCCGGATCGACCCCGGAGAGCGGCCCTTCGCCCGCATACGCGCTGGCCACGCGCACCGGCGCGCGGGCGGCGCGCTCACCGAGCGCGTGCAGTGCGGCGGCGACCGCCGGCCAGTATTGCTGCTGATAATCGCTGAGCTTGAGCCGCGCCCTGATGCTGGCGAGTTGCGCCTCGTTGAACAGGATGCTGCTCTCCCGGTGCTGCGGGTGCGGTGCCGTCGCACGGTGCTCGACGTGCGCAATCGACCGGCTGGCAACGACGACGGGCTTCGCCTCGGCCTTCGGCGCGGGCTTGATCTCGGGCTTCGGCTCAGGCTTGGCCTCAGACCTGGCTTCGGGCGCGGGCTCGGATTGGGGCTCGGGCTTGGCGTCGGGTGCAGCGTTGGCCGGAAGCGTCCACGTCGGATTGGGATTGAAAAGGATCGCCGTGTCGTACGGAAGCGCCTCGGAGGCGGAAGCGCTGGCAAGCGTGAAGGTCGCCGGCTGCGGCACGGCGCCCTTGGTATCGCGCTCATTCCAGTCGGCCGGAAAGCGCGACGCGACCTCATCGGCTGCCGATATCGCATGCTTCGCACTGGGACTGACCCCCCAGGCCGCGAGCAAGCCGCTGATGAGCACGATCCCCAGAACCGCAAGCCCCGCAAGCACGCGCTTGCCCGCCGTGCGGTCGATCCCCTTCCCGACTGCCACGATGTCCTACACCCCGTTTACGCAGACAGTAGTCCTCGCAAACCGCGTTTAATTATGACTTAACCATGGAAATTCTGGGCGGACGCATCAGCTGGAACGTAGAGCGAACGTTCTCCAGCGAATGGCGAGTGGCGAATAGCGACTCGGTCGGCGGCAATGATCTTGCCCTGTTCGCTTTCTTCATGCGCTATTCGCTGGCTTGTTTTTGGCGCCAATAAAAAAGGCCCGGCCGAATGGCCGGGCCTCGATGTTCTTGCCTGCGAGAGCAGATGCCGATCAGGCGGCCTCTTCCTCGACGACGGCTTCCTCGTCCGCCGCCTTGGCGCCGCGGCGCGGGCCCTTGGCGAGCGCGGCCTCGATCTCCTTGATCGCTTCCGTCTCGGTGATGCGCTGCACCGCAGAGATCTCGCGGGACAGGCGATCGAGCGCCGCTTCATAGAGTTGGCGCTCGCTGTAGGACTGCTCCGGCTGCGTATCCGAGCGATAGAGGTCGCGCACGACCTCGGCGATCGCGACGATGTTGCCGGAATTGATCTTGGCCTCGTATTCCTGAGCGCGGCGCGACCACATGGTGCGCTTGACGCGGGCGCGGCCCTTCAGCGTCTCGAGTGCGCGGCGCACGATCGGGCCCTCGGCAAGCTTCCGCATGCCGACCGCCGCGATCTTCGCGGTCGGAACCCGCAGGGTCATTTTGTCCTTCACGAAGTTGATGACGAACAGTTCGAGCTTGCAGCCGGCGACCTCCTGCTCTTCGATCGCCATGATCTGGCCCACGCCATGGGCCGGATAAACAATGAACTCGTTAGTCTTGAAGCCTTGTCGTTGAGTGGTCTTTTTGGCGACAGTCATTCCCTCAGTCACTCCTTGGCGGTCCGGAGCACGCCGGGCCGACTTCGATGCGGGGGCAACGCGACGGGCGGAACCGCGCGTGGCCTGCGAAGTCCTCCGGCGAGTTGCGGCGGAGGGTTTATTGGCGGTCTTTTTCGACTTCGACCGATGACGCGTTTTTGCAGCCACTGCTTTCGCGTGGGTCTCACGCCCCTGAACGACGGTTCCTCGGGAACGCACCGAA
>DASXCK010000405.1:0-9132 GCA_036491235.1 Xanthobacteraceae bacterium
ATCGGATTTGAAGGCTTGCGTCGCTCGCCAAGCGCTGCCACACGGATTCGCTGCGGAGTACTGGATCGCCCGCTTGAAGCGGGCGATAACGGCAGCAGCTGATGGAAGCTTATGAGATCCTGACGGCTACGGCTTGCCGCACTTCTTCCCGATCGCGGCGAGCACGTCGCGCAGCAGCCCGCCCAGCTCCGGATCGCCCGCGATCGCGGTGGCATCGAGTTGGCGGCCGAGCAGCGGCATGTCGACCGGCGCGGGCGGCGCCAGCGCGGCGTTCATGGTCGTGAGGATCTCGACGAGCTGTGCCTGCGCGTGACGGGCGCGCGGTGACGCATTGATGAGCGCTACCGTCTTGCCGGGAAACTCGACGCTCGCCACCAGCCAGTCGAGCAGGTTCTTGAGCGTGCCCGGGACGCCGTGCGCATATTCGGGCGACGAGATGATGAGTGCGTCGGCCTGCCCGACCGCGGTTCGCAGCGCCGCGACTTCGCGCGGCGGCGTCTCGCCGTCGTCGTCGGGATTGAACGGCGGCAGGCCGGCGAGGCCGGCGTAGTGCGTGACGGTGGTGCCGGCGGGCGCAACGAAGCGGACGGCTTCGAGCACCGCCGTGTTGGCGGAGCTCGCCCGCAGGCTGCCCGAGATCGCGAGGATGCGGGTCATGGCTTCCCGTCATTGCGAGCGAAGCGAAGCTATCTCGCGCAGCATCCACCCGCCGATCGAGATTGCTTCCGCCTGCGCGCTCACGTGCTTCGGCGAACTCGAGCCCACCCGTCGCTTGCGAAGCAGGCGGAGGCGGGTCGGCGTGCTGCGCACGCCTTGCAATGACGAGGCTGTTATTTCTTCGCGTTCCGCTCGATCCACTGCGCGAAGGCCTGCATGAATTTGCCCAGGAACTCGCGGGTGCTCGCGTTGGCGAGCTCGCCCTTGTCGTCGAACAGGTTGGCGGCGCCGCCCACATAGGCCTCGGGCTGATGCATCATCGGCACGTTGAGAAAGACCATCGACTGACGCAGATGATGGTTGGCGCCGTAGGCGCCGATCGCGCCCGGCGACACGCTGATCACGGCGCCCGGCTTGCCTTCCCATGCGCTCTGCCCGTAGGGGCGCGAGCCCACGTCGATCGCGTTCTTGAGCACGCCCGGGACCGAGCGGTTGTATTCCGGCGTCACGAACAGCACGGCGTCGGCGCGCTTGAGGCGGTCACGGAACGTCTCCCAGGCGGGCGGCACCTTGCCGGGCACGTCGTCGTCCTGGTTATAGAGCGGCAGCTGGCCGATCTCGACGATCTCGGTCTTGAGCGAGTCCGGCGACAGCGTCGCCAGGGCGTTCGCCACTTTCCGATTGAACGAATCCTTACGCAGGCTGCCGACCACGACGGCGACGTCTTTCGCGCTCATGTGTTTTCTCCGCAATAAGATACCAATGATCGATCCGTTGCCATGGATCCGATGGATCTGCGCCGACGGAACGTCGGCACCCCAGCAGGGTTCTTATCAGGAGAAGCCCCGTCATGATCAAGGCCATCAGCGCGGTCACCCTTGCGACGCACGACATGGCGCGCGCGGTGGGCTTCTATCGCGCGCTCGGATTCGAGGTTGCCCATGGCGGCGAGCAGGCGGGCTTCACCAGCTTTCGCGCTGGAACCGGCTATCTCAATCTGATCGCCGAGACCGAGGGGCGCCAGTGGTCGTGGTGGGGCCGCGTGATCGTCCATGATACCGATGTCGACGGTCTCTACGCTCGCGCGCTTGCCGCGGGACTACGGCCCCATGCGGCGCCGCGCGACGCCGAATGGGGCGAGCGTTTTTTCCACCTGACCGATCCGGATGGTCACGAGCTCAGCTTTGCGTGGCCGGTGCGGTGAGGTAGCGGCCGCGGCGCCGGGCAGCCCGTAGCGTCGTCAAAAAAAACATGCGCGGTTCAATGGGTTCGACAATAATCGGGGCCGTCCCCTATGCATCCGGGCATTGGTGAGATGATCAATTGAGGCCGACGCCTTTTTTCTTCGTTGCGGTGGCATGCTGGTGGGCGCTGGCTCTGGCGTGGCTGCCCGGCTATTTCGTGCGCCTGCGGCGGCGCGATGCGCCCACGCCCTACCGGGCCTGGCAGGCCGTTGCCACGCCGCTGCTGTTCCTTTCTTTTGCGCTCCTGTTCGTGGGGCGTCCGCCGGCGCTGCGTATCGGCGTCACGCCGCCGAGCGCCGCGCTCGGCATCATCGGCGACGCACTCGCCATCGCGGGCGTCGCGTTCGCGATCTGGGCGCGCGTGACGCTCGGGCGCAACTGGTCGGGCCTCGTCATGATGGTGCGCGAAGGGCAGGGGCTGGTGCAGCGCGGCCCCTATGCGATCGTGCGCCATCCGATCTATGCGGGCATACTCGCTGCCGTCGTCGGCACCGCGCTCACCCGCGGCACGCTCGCGAGCTGGCTCGGCGTGGCAGCCGGGTTTGTGGGGGTGCTTATTCGCGTCGAGATCGAGGATCGGCTGATGGCGGCCGAATTCGGCGAAGCGCATGCCGATTATCGCAAGCGCACCCGGAAACTCGTGCCGTTCCTGTGGTGAGTGCGAAATGCCGAGCCAGCGGCGCCCTCCCCCGCAAGGCGGAGGGTCCGCCTCAATACCCCAACGCGAACGCTCCTTTGGCGCGCGTGTCGGCGGCGCCCACGACACCCGCCGGCGTCACCGCGATCGAGTTCGCCGACCCGCTGGTCCGGCCGATATGCACCTTGTGGCCGAGCGCTTCGAGCGCGCGGATCGTTCGGGCCGGCAGCGTGGGCTCGACCACGACCTCGTCGGGCAGCCACTGATCGTGCACGCGCGGTGCCGCCACCGCTTCGGCGAGCGGCTTCTTGAAGTCGATCGCATTGATCAGGACGTCGAGCACCGTGGTGATGATGTGGCTGCCGCCGGGGGCGCCGGTGACGAAGGCGGGTGCGCCGTCCTTGAGCACGATGGTTGGCGTCATCGACGACAGCGGCCGCTTCGACGGCCCCGGCGCGTTGGCGGCGCCGCCGACGAGGCCGAACGCGTTGGGCGCGCCGGGCGCGGCGGCAAAATCGTCGAGCGTGTCGTTGAGCAGGATGCCGGTCGAGCCCGCGACCAGCCCGAGCCCGTAATTGAGGTTGAGCGAGGTCGTCATCGCGACCGCATTGCCGTGCTCATCAACGATCGACACGTGGGTCGTATCATGACCCTCCGCCTGCGGCGGCCCGCCGGCCCGGATATCGCGTGCGGGGCGCGTCCTGTGACGGTCGATCGAGGCGCGCAGCGCATCCGCATACGGCTTCGAGATCAGCCGCGCGATCGGCACCTTCACGACGTCGCTGTCGCCCAAGAACTTGGCGCGGTCCGCGTAGGCGAGCTTCATCGCCTCGATCATCAGATGCAGGTTTGCGGGCGAGGGCGAGGCGAACTCGTGCGGCGAAAAGCCTTCGAGGATGTTGAGCATCTCGATCAGGTGCACGCCGCCCGAGGACGGCGGCGGCATCGACACGATGTCGTAGCCGCGATAGGTGCCGCGCACCGGCTCGCGCAGGATGGCGTCGTATCGTTCGAGGTCGAGGCGCGTCATGTGGCTGCCGGCGGCGCGCGCCGCCGCCACGATCTCGTCGGCGATCGGGCCGAAGTAGAACGCGCGTGGGCCTTCGTGCGCGATGGCGTCGAGCGAGCTGGCGAGATCGGGCTGCACCAGCAGGTCATGCGCTCCGAGCGGCGCGCCGTCGGCCTTGAGGAAGATTTTTGCCGAGGACGGGAAACGCGCGAGCCGCGGCTGCTCGCGCTGGAGTGAATCGAGCAAGTCGCCCTCGACCGGAATGCCGGCGCGCGCGAGCGCCAGCGCCGGCGCGATCAGCTCCGCGAGCGTGAACTTGCCCGAGCCGAAGCGCTCGAGCGCGAGGGTCAGCCCCGCGACGGAGCCCGGCACGCCGATGCCGAGCCCGCTGTCACGCGATTTGTGCGGATCGGCCGCGCCGTTCGGGTCGAGGAAAACATCGGGGCTCGTGTCGCGCGGTGCCGCCTCGCGAAAATCGACTGTGACGTCGGTCGCGGCCTGTCCGTCATGGGGCGCGAGATGCACCATCATGAAGCCGCCGCCGCCGAGGTTGCCCGCCCTCGGCAAGGTCACCGCAATCGCGAATCCGACGGCGACGGCTGCATCGACCGCATTGCCGCCGCGCCGCAGGATGTCGATGCCGATGCGGGTCGCGCGCTCCTCCTGCGTCACCACCATGCCGTGCGGCGCCGTCACGGGCACGATATGCGCCGGCGGCGCCGCGGTGCTGGGCGCGGTCGGCTGGGCGAGGCCGATCGCCGGCACGACGACGGCCGCGACTACAAATGCAGCGCCGAGCGCCGCAATCATGCCGCGGCGGGTGAGGTGAAAATCAATCGACGTCATGACCGTCTTGCGCACTCTTTCCTCGGCATCATCGCCCCGCACCTCCTCTGCGTCATCGCCCGCTTTAAGCGGGCGATCCAGTACTCTCGGCGATCGCGATCGATCACGGCGAGCGAACGGCGTACTGGATGCTCCGCTTTCGCGGAGCATGACGGAGTGCGTGGCGATCGCGATGAGTCCCACGACACCAGCGCTTACGACCCGCCCGCTTCATCCAAAAACGCCTGCACGGCTTTGAACAGGGCGAGCCGGTTCCTCTCCATGCAGATCGTGTGCGTGCCTTCGGCGAGCATCACGTAGCGCTTGCCGGGCGAGTGGGTCAGCAGCGGAAACAGCGTCTGCGCCATGTAGGGCGGCGCATCGCGATCCCATTCGGCGCCCACCAGCAGCGTGGGCGCCGTGATCTTGGCCGGATCGTAATAAGCCTTGCCGGCGCCCCAGTAGGCGGCACCGTCCGCGACCACGCCGTTCGGCGCGCGGATCGCCGGCGGCGTGTGCTTGTTGGCGTCCGGATCGGTCGCCCAGGTCGCATCCGCCCAGGCATCGAACCAGCCGGCCGGAATGAGGCTCGCCTTTTGCTCTTCCGGCACGCCCGTGAGCCAGCGCGTCTTCGCCTGCTCGCGTGTGGCGAAGCGGTAGGCGCCGAGCGGCCCGGTGCCGGTCTGCACCAGCGAGGCAGTCTGGCGGATCCACACCGGTGCGTAGAGCACCAGGCGGTCGACCTTGGCGGGGTTCTGCGCCGCATAGGCCGCCATCAGCACCGTGCCCCACGACCAGCCGATCAGGTCGACCCGCGAAAGATTGCGGCGCTTGAGCACGAAGTCGACGACGGCGCCGATGTCCTTGATCGCGACGTCGCCTTTCACGATCGGCGGATTCGCCGTCGCGGGCTGCGCCATCTCGGGCGGCCGCGTCGAGTGGCCATAGCCGCGGATGTCGAGCAGGTACACGTCGTAACCGCGCTGCGCGATGTAATCCATCCACGACAGGCCATCGAGCTCGAGGTCGAATGCCGTCGAGGCCGGATAAGTCGCGCCGTGCACATAGACCACGGTGCGCTCCGGCCGGAACGACGGCATGTTCGCGGGATGCTTGTTGCGCACGTAGATCCGGATGCCGGCGTCGAGCGCCGGCACCATGAATTCTTCGGTCGCGATTTTTGGAGCCTGCGCCAGTGCCGGCGCTGCGGCCAAGGCCATGGCGGTCGCAAGGACGAGTTGCCTGATCATTCGCCTTCCTCCCTGAATATGCCTCATGTCCCGGGCGCTGCGCAGCATCCAGGACACGAAGCGGTATTTTTATCTCGCCTGCCCATGATAAACCGCGTTCGGCCGCATGTCTGTCGCGCTGGCGACCCGGTTCGACATGTTGAAGAACCCGACGACTGCCGCGATGTCCCAGATGTCGCGCGCCGAGAATCCGACCTTGCCTAGCGCCTCGCGGTCGGGCTCGTCGACGGCCCATGGCTCCGCGGTGAGCTTCACGGCAAAATCGAGCATGGCGCGCTCGCGCGGGCTCAAGCGCGCGGCGCGATAATTCATCACCATCAGCTCGCCCAGCGCCGGATCACCGGAGAGCGTGCGCACCGCGGCGCCGTGGGCGGTGAGGCAGTAGTAGCAGCGGTTCACCGACGAGACCGCGACCGCGATCATCTCGCGCTCGAGCTTGGAGAGTCCGGAGGGCGCGAGCATCAGGTCGTTGTACATGGCGACGAACGCCTCGAGCTTCGGCATGTCGAACGCGTAGGCCTTGAGCACGTTCGGCACGAAGCCGAGCTTTTCCTCGCACTTACGGAAAAGGGCCGCGATGGCGTCGGTCGGCGCCGCCACCTTGAGACCGAGCGCCGTGATGATGGTGTCGTCGTCGGCCGTCTGGCTCTTGCGCGGCGCCTCACCGTTTTTTGACTTGGTCTTGGCGGATTTCGGTCGATTGTCGGCCACGGCGCGCTCCTCTGCTGGCATTTGTCAGGCACTGGTTCCCTGCCAGCCTACAACCGCCAGCCTCGCGAACGAAGCCGTCTGCCATGGCGCCGCCATGCGCGTGCGATTGCGTCGCCTCGTCAGCAGTGACAGGTTATTGCGGCGACTCGACCTGCCGCGCTTCCGACACGAACAGCGGACTGCCCGATGAACGATACGGCGAACCACCAGACGCCCCTGGCGACGATAGCTGCGGAGGACGGCGGCGACCGTGCGCACCGGCTGATCGCGCAGGCCGCCCCGCTGCTTGGCCCGGGCATCCCACGGGATTTCGCCGAGCGCCTGCTCGGCCGTGCCGCACCCGAGGACGTGCTCGCGTACACGGCGCGCGATCTCGCCCGACTGGCCCAGGATGCATGGGCATTCCTCGCCGAGCGCAAGCCCGGCGCTCCAAAGATCCGGCTCCAGGCGCCGGCCGGCGGCGACCGCCTCGCCGACATCGCGGTGCTCGAGATCATCAACGACGACAAGCCGTTCCTGCTCGATTCGACCATGGACGAGCTCGCCGCGCTCGGGGTCGCGGTGCGGCTCGTCGCCCACCCGGTGCTGAGCGTCAAGCGCGATGCGTCCGGTCGGCTCACCGCGCTCGATGCCGCCGGCGCACGCGAGAGCTTCATCCACATCCATATCGTTCGGATCGACGACGAGGCGCGCAAGGCGAAAATCCTCGCCGCGCTCGGCGACACGCTGGCCGAGATCCAGTTCGCGGTGGCGGACTGGCACACCATGATGGACCGGGTCGCGGCCGTCACCGCGAACCTGCGGGCCAATCCACCGCCGCTGCCGCCTCCCGAGATCGAGGAGGCGGTCGAGTTCCTGCAATGGCTGCTGTTCGAGAATTTTACATTCCTGGGCGTTCGCGAGGACACCTATGACGAGGCGACCGGCGTGCTCGCCGAACGGCCCGACTCCGTGCTCGGCATCCTGCGGCATCGCGCGACCGAGGTGATGACCGCGGGCGGCGAGCGGCTCGAGTTGCCGGCCGCGGGGCGCGAGTTCCTGCAAGAACCGCAGCCGCTCGTCATCATCAAGACCAACCAGGAATCGCGCGTGCACCGCCGCGCCATCATGGATCTGGTCGGCGTCAAGCGCTACGACCCGGCCGGCCGGCTGGTCGGCATCTTCCGCATCGTCGGCCTCTTCACCTCGACCGCCTACACGCGCTCGACCCGCAGCATTCCCTATCTGCGCCGCAAGGCCGCAGCCGTGATCGCGCGCGCCGGCCTCGATCCCGCGAGCCACTCCGGCAAGGCGCTCGCCGTCGTGCTGGAGAACTATCCGCGCGACGAGCTGTTTGCCATCGACGAAGACACGCTGCTGCGCTTCGCGCTGCTGATTTTGCAGCTCGACGAGCGCCCGCGCGTGCGCGTGCTGGCGCGGCGCGACCGCTTCGACCGCTTCGCCTCCGTCCTGGTCTACGTGCCGCGCGATCGTTTCGACAGCGGCGCGCGGGAGCAGATCGGTGCTTTCCTCGCCGACGCTTACCGCGGGAAGGTCGCGTCGCACATGCTGTTCTTCCCCGAAGGGCCGCTGGTTCGCGTGCACTTCATCATCACGCGCGGCCGCGACGCGATGCCCGCCCCGCCGCGCGCCGAGCTCGAGGGCGGCGTCGCCGACATCGTGCGTACTTGGAGCGATGCGCTCGCCGACGCGGTCGCCGAGGCGCACGATCCCGCGCGCACGCGCGCCATGCTGGGGCGCTATCAGGATGCGTTCTCACAGGCGTACCGCGAGGCCTTCTCGCCGCTCGATGCGGTGAACGACATCCGCGTCATCGACGCGCTCTCGCCTGAGCGGCCGCTCGCGGTCGATTTCTATCAGCATGTCTGGGACGAGAAGCTCTCGCTCGGCCTCAAGGTGTGGAGTTACGGCCGGCCGATCCCGCTGTCCGAGCGCGTGCCGGTGCTCGAGCACATGGGATTCCGGGTGGTCGACGAGACCACCTATCACGCCCAGAGCTTTGGCCGTGACGCGCCCGATTTCTTCTTGCACGACATGGCACTCACCCTCGCGGGCGGCCGCAAGCTCGATCCCATCGCGCTCAAGGGCCTCCTCGAGACCTGCTTCATCATGGTGATGCGCGGCCTCGCCGAGAACGACGGCTTCAACGCGCTTGTCCTCGCCGCCGGCCTGCCGTGGCGCGATATCGCGCTGTTGCGCGCCTTCGCCCGCTACCTGCGCCAGATCCGCGTACCCTATTCGCAGGACTATCTGTGGGCGACGCTGGTGCGCCACGGCACCATCGCGGGCAAGCTCGCGGCGCTGTTCCACACCCGCTTCGATCCGCGCCGCGGCGCACCGGATGGCGCGCGCGCGGAGCGCGAGGCGGCGCTCGCGGCCGAGATCGATACGGCGCTCGATGGCGTCGAGAGCCTCGACGAGGACCGCATCATCCGCCACTTCGTCAACGGGGTGCAGTCGGCGACGCGCACGAATTTCTACCAGCTCGGCGGCGACGGCCAGGTCAAGGCCGAGATCGCGTTCAAGCTCGACAGCCGCAAGGTCGACGGCATGCCGCTGCCGCGGCCGTTGTGCGAGATCTTCGTCTACTCGCCGCGGCTCGAGGCCGTGCACCTGCGCTTCGGCAAGGCGGCGCGCGGCGGCATCCGCTGGTCCGACCGGCCGCAGGATTTCCGCACCGAGGTGCTGAGCCTCGTCAAGGCGCAGCAGGTCAAGAACGCCGTGATCGTGCCGGTCGGCGCCAAGGGCGGCTATGTGCCCAAGCGCATGCCGGCCGGCGCGAGCCGCGACGCCATCCAG
>DASXCK010000406.1:0-3099 GCA_036491235.1 Xanthobacteraceae bacterium
CGGCAGAGCAGCAGGCGCTGCTCGCGCAGCTAGCGCAAGGCCGCTGGGGCGACGACCCGACGCGCGCAGCCGATGCATCGGCGCCGCCGGTCTGGACCGACCGGCTGCGCCTGATCCTGATCAGCACGTTGCAGATCGACAAGGCGGTGTTCTTCTCGACCGCCATCATCGTGGCGGCGTTCATCCCGCTGTTCGCCATGCAGGGCGTCGAAGGCCAGATCTTCGGCCCGATGGCGCGCACCTACGGCTACGCGCTGGTCGGCGCGCTGATCGCGACATTCACGGTGACGCCCTGCCTCGCCTCGTTGCTCATCCCCGAGCACATCAGCGAGATCGAGACCCTGCTGGTGCGCGCCCTGCGGGCGATCTTCATGCCGGTGCTGCATTTGTCGCTCGCCTGGCGCAAGCTCACGATCGCGGCCGGCATGGTCTTCCTCGTCGTCACGGGGTTCGTCGGCGCGCGGCTCGGCAGCGAGTTCCTGCCCGCGCTCGAGGAAGGCAACCTGTGGATCCGCGCCTCGATGCCGCCGACCATCTCGCTCGAGGCCGGCGAGCCGATCGTCTCGAAAATCCGGCAGATCCTGCTGCGCCATCCCGAGGTCATCACCGTGGTCTCGCAGCACGGCCGGCCCGACAACGGCAGCGACGCGGCCGGCTTCTTCAACGCCGAGTTCTTCGTGCCGCTCAAGCCGTTCGACCAATGGCCGCACAACTACACCAAGGACATGCTGATCGCCGACCTGCAGAAGGAGCTCGACAAGGAGTTCGTCGGCATCGACTTCAACTTCTCGCAATATATCCAGGACAACGTCGAGGAGGGCCTCTCGGGCGTGAAGGGCGCCAACTCGATCAAGATCATCGGGCCCGACCTCGCGACGCTGGAGCGGAACGCCGGCGAGGTGCTCAGGGAGATGGAGCAGGTGCAGGGCGTCACTGACCTTGGCGTCTTCCGCGTGCTCGGCCAGCCCAACCTGAACATCACGATCGATCGCCAGAAGGCAGCGCGCTACGGCCTCAACGCGGGCGACGTGAATTCGGTCGTGCAGGCCGCGCTCGGCGGCACGGTCGCGACCACGCTGCTCGAAGGCGACCGTCAGTTCAGCGTCGCGGTGCGGCTTGCGCCGAAATACCGCGACAGCGTCGAGACGGTGCAGAACATCAAGGTCGGCGTGCAGACCCCGAGCGGCAACGCCTACATCCCGTTGAGCGAGCTCGCGTCGATCTCGCTCGACACCGGCGCGTCCTATATCTTTCGCGAAAAGAACCAGCGCTTCGTCCCGATCAAGTTCAGCGTGCGCGGCCGCGATCTCGCCGGCGCGGTCGCCGACGGTGAGGCACGGATCGCCAAGAACGTGAAGCTGCCGAGCGGCTACCGGATCGAATGGGCGGGCGAATTCCAGGGGCTGCAGCAGGCGAAGCGACGGCTTGCCGTGATCGTTCCGATCACCCTCGTGCTGATCATGGTGCTGCTCTACGGCCTGTTCAATTCGCTGCGCGACAGCCTGATGGCGCTGCTCGGCATCCCGTTCGCGGTCTGCGGCGGCATTCTCGGGCTCTACATATCGGGACTCGACTTCAGCATCTCGGCCGCAATCGGCTTTATCTCCTTGTTCGGCGTGTCGGTGATGAGCGGCATCCTGATCATCTCGAGCTATCACCGGCTGGCGACCCGCGACATGCCGGCGATCGAGACCATGTTCCGCGTCATCGAGCAGCAGATGCGGCCGATCCTGATGATGGCGCTCTCGGCCTGCATCGGTCTTCTGCCCGCCGCGCTCTCGACCGGCATCGGCAGCCAGGTGCAGCGACCGCTCGCCACCGTGATCGTCGGCGGCATGCTGATCGGGCCGATCATGCTGCTGATCGTCGTCCCAGCCCTGCAGAGCCTGTTTCTCGAACGCCAGCGGGCCGTCCCGCCCGTGCCAGCGCCCGAACTGACGCCTGAACCGGCGCATCAGCCTCTGCCCGATCTATGAGGCGAGCGGCTCCGGCGGAACTTACCCCCCTGCCCCATATTGTGTATGATTCCCCTGTTCGCGCCGTGATTTGCCGGCGCGCTGCGTGCCTGACGTGAATTCCGACGGGGCAAACCAAGGAACGGGCCGTATGATCAGCCAAACGACCAGGCGGCGCGCCGACGGGACGGCCCACGCTCCGATGCGTCCCTTTCGAGGCTGCCCCTGACATGCAGTCGAGCGGGCGGCCCATATCGCCCGGCCTGAAGCTCGCGGGCACCATCTTCCGCCTGCTGTTCATGTGCGCCCTGCTGGGCGTCATTGCGCTCGTTTGCCGGCCCCAGAGCGAGACGATCTGGAGCGCCTACGAGACGCCGGCCGACCTCGTGCGCCTGGCGCTGGGCGTCGCGGCCGGCATATGGGTCGTGGTGCACCTGTTCATTCCGCCGCGCGATCCCGCGGCCTATCGCACGTGGATCTATCTCGGCCTCGTGCTGCTGCCGCTCGCCGCGATCTACGCCTTCGTGATGTGGGAGTAGACGTCCATTCGCATACCCGTCATGGCCGGGCTTGTCCCGGCCATCCACGTCTTCCCGATCGCAAAGACGTGCATGCCCGGCACAAGGCCGGGCATGACGGTTTGCGTAGTTTGCAACTACGGCTCGATCAGGCGGCCGGCTGCCGCCTTGACGGCGGCCTGGATGCGCGTCGATACGCCGAGCTTCGCGCGCGCGTTCTCGATGTGGAAATCGACCGTGCGCTTGCTGAGATCGAGCAGCCTGGCGATCTCGGCCGAGGTCTTGCCGCGCGCCGCCCAGGTCAGCGTCTCGATCTCGCGATCGTTCAACTCGACGTGCCTCGGCCACACGTCGCTGCGCGCGACGCGGGCGAGCCGCGCCCTGATGATCGTGTCGAGCACCTCGAAATCGATCGGTTTGGTGACGTAGTCGTCGGCGCCGAGCTGGCGGCCCTTGAGCTCGTTGTCGCGGTCGGTCAGCGCGGTGAGGAAGACGAACGGAACGTTGCCGAAGCGCGGCGCCACCGCGGTCAACCGCTCCAGCAGCTCGAAGCCGGACATCACCGGCATGCTGATGTCGGACAGCACAAGGTCGGGCGTGTCCTTCAGGATGGCGGCAAAGCCCTC
>DASXCK010000407.1:0-10659 GCA_036491235.1 Xanthobacteraceae bacterium
TTCATGGTGCCGATCTGCCTGCTGCTCGCCTACCTGTCGTGGCCGTTCTTCAAGATGTCGTATGACGTCGCCGAGATGTCCGGCAACGCCGGCGGGCTCGTGCGCTGGCCGATCAAGTTCGTGCTGCCGGCCGGCTTCGTCATGCTCGCTCTCCAGGGCGTCTCGGAAATCATCAAGCGCATCGCCGCCATTGCGGGCCTGACCACGGTCGACGCCAAGTACGAGAGGCCGGTGCAATGATCACGATCCAGATGATGCCGCCGCTGATGTTCGGCGGCCTCGTCCTGTTCCTGCTGGTCGGCTACCCGGTCGCGTTCTCGCTCGCGGCGCTCGGCATCACCTTCGCGTTCATCGCGATCGGCCACGGCTTCTTCGATCTCAGCTATCTGCAGGCCATCCCGGGCCGGGTGTTCGGCAACGTGCTGTCGAACGAGCTCCTGCTCGCAATCCCGTTCTTCACGTTCATGGGCTCGGTGCTCGAACGCTGCGGGCTCGCCGAGGACATGCTCGACTCGATGGGCCAGCTCTTTGGGCCGGTGCGCGGGGGCCTCGGCTATTCGGTCATCCTGGTCGGCTTCATCCTCGGCGCCATCACGGGAACGGTCGCCGCGCAGGTCATCGCCATGGCGCTGATCTCGATGCCGGTCATGATGCGCTACGGCTACAACATGCGCTACACGACCGGCGTGCTCGCGGCGTCGGGCACCATCACCCAGCTCGTACCCCCCTCGCTGGTGCTCATCGTGCTCGCCGACCAGCTCGGCAAGTCGGTCGGCGACATGTATCTCGGCGCCTGGGGGCCATCGGTCTTTCAGATCATCCTGTTCGCCGGCTACACGTTCGTGCTCGGGATCTTCAAGCCCGATCACGTGCCGCCGGTGCCGAAGGAGGCGCGCACGCTCACGGGCTGGGCGCTGTGGAAGAAATGCCTGATGGGCATCATCCCGTCGGCCGTACTGATCTTCGTCGTGCTCGGCACGATGATGCTCGGCCTCACGACGCCGACCGAGGCCGGCGCCATGGGCGCAATCGGCGCGATCGTCCTCGCGGTGCTGCACCACAAGGAGTTCAGCCGGACCGGTTACAAGGTGCTTGTCATCGGTCTCGTCGCCTGCGCGGTCGGCGGCGTCGCGGCGCTGCTCGATCAGATCCTGATCTTCCGCATCGCCTTCGCGCTCATGTACGCGGCAGTCGTGTGGATCTGCCTCGAGGCCGTGCGCATCGCGGATCTGCGCCAGCTCATCAAGCAGGGCTACGAGACGACCATGCGGATCACCGCCATGGTCGCCTTCATCCTGATCGGCTCGACCTGCTTCTCGGTCGTCTTCCTCGGCGTCGACGGCGAGAACTGGCTCGAGCACCTGATGACCTCACTGCCCGGCGGCGCCTGGGGTTTTCTCGCCTTCATCAATCTCTTCATCTTTTTCCTCGCCTTCTTCCTCGATTTCTTCGAGATCGCCTTCATCATCATCCCGATGATCGCGCCGACCGCGCAGCACGAGCTCGCACCGATCGTCGGACCCGACGCTGCCCTGATCTGGTTCGGCGTGATGCTGTGCGTGAACATGCAGACGTCGTTCATGCACCCGCCGTTCGGCTTCGCGCTGTTCTACCTGCGCGGCGTCGCGCCCAAGGAGGTCAAAAGCTCCGATATCTATTGGGGCGCCCTGCCCTGGGTCGGGCTGCAGCTCATCATGGTCGCGCTGGTGATCGCCTTCCCGATCACGGTCACCGGGCTGCTGGACGGGCCGTCGAAGATCGACCCGAAGAAGATCCAGCTCAACATCCCGCTGCCCGATGCGCCACCGCTGAACTTGCAATGACGGGCGGAGCCGCGAGCATGATCCCGAAAAGTGGATACCGGTTTTCGGAATAGACCATGCCCAAACAATGAGCGGTTTCGGGTGGTCTCCGAACCCGCTATTCTTTTCCAACTTTCACTCATGCGCCCCGGGGAAACGCCATGAAGCTGCTCGTCATCGCCGCCTGTCTCGGCGCCGCCTTATGCGCGGGCGCGACCGCGACCGAGGTCAAGGTGCTCTCCGCGGGCGCGGTCGAGCCGGGCCTGGCGCGCGCCGCCGCGGCCTACAAGAGCGCGACGGGCAACACGGTTAGTATCCAGTTCAACACCGCGCCACAGCTCGTGAAGAAGCTCGCCGACGGCGCCGTTGCCGACGTCCTGATCGCGCCGCCGGGCGTGTTCGACGCCCAGGCGAAGAACGGCAAGATCATCGCCGACGGCCGCATCAGGCTGGGCCGGGTCGGCGCCGGCATCCTGGTGCGCGCGGGCGCACCGCTGCCCGACATCTCGACTGTCGCGGCGCTCAAGCGCGCGCTGGCCGCCGCGGATACGGTGATCTACAACACGGCCTCATCCGGACTTTACATCGAAAAGATGCTCGACCGCATCGGCGTCGGTGCCGAGGTCAAGGCGAAGACCACGCGCTATCCCACCGGCGAGGCCGTGATGATGCACATCATCAAGGGTACGGGCACTGAGATTGGCTTCGGCGCGATCACCGAGATCAAGCTGTTCGAGCCGAAGGGCGCGAAACTCGTCGGCCCCCTGCCGGCCGACGTGCAGAACTACACGACGTATGACGCAGCCACGCTGGCGAATGCGCCCACACGGGATGCCGCCAAGGCGTTCCTCACTTATCTCGCGTCGCCCGACGCGAAGAAGATCTTTGCCGACGCGGGCATCGAGTAGGTCGACCGAGGCCCGCGCTATCGGCTACCGCACGCGCGGCAAACCAGCGAGCCCGTGTCCGGACGCATCGTTTCGTCGCGCCGGCCGTATCACCCTGCCGATCTGACGTGACCGGGGCGCGCGCAAGCCGCGCTGCGGACGGCCGCACCACGGGCACGGAACCCGGGCCGCATGGGACGATTGTCTTTGCGACCAATGCGCTATTGGCGATCGTCGCGCCCCGGAGACATCACATTGAACCGACGCAGCTTTATTCTCGCCGCGAGTGCGCCGCTTTTCGCCGAGGCCGTCGCGCGCGCCCCCATTGGGGCGCTGGCGCAGGCTGCACCGGCCGCGAATACCGGCAGCCCGTTCAATGCGGGCACGGTGCGCCAGCTCGCGCGCGATCTCGCCCAGCACGATTTCAAGGCGCCGACGGACAGCGACCTGCCGGACAATCTCAAGCATCTCACCTACGACCAGTACCGCTCGATCCGCTTCCTGCCGGAACGCGCGCTGTGGAAGGACGACCATGTGCGTTTCCAGGCCCAGTTCTTCCATCGCGGCTTCTACTACACAAGCCGTGTCGAGATGTTCCAAGTCGTCGACGGACGCGCCAACCCGATCCGCTACTCACCGAGCCTGTTCAACTTCGGACAGGTCGCACCCCCGCCGCCCGATGCCGCTCTCGGCTTCGCCGGGTTCCGGCTGCACGCACCGATCAATCGTGCCGACTACTATGACGAGGTCTGCGTCTTTCTCGGCGCAAGCTACTTCCGCGCTGTCGCCAAGGGCCAGATCTACGGCCTCTCGGCGCGCGGCCTGTCGATCAACACCGCCGATCCGAAAGGCGAGGAGTTCCCGTCCTTCAAGGCCTTCTGGCTCGAGAAGCCGGCGCCCAATGCGGATTCGATCGTCGTCCACGCCCTGCTCGATTCCCCAAGCGTTGCCGGCGCCTACCGGTTCACCATCCGGCCGGGCGACGCGACCATTTTCGACACCGAGGTCGCGCTCTATCCGCGCCGCGACGTCGCGAAGGCGGGATTCGCGCCGACGACCAGCATGTTCTTCTTCGATTTCAACGATCGTCAGACCGTCGACGATTATCGTCCCGCAGTGCACGATTCCGACGGCCTCGCGATCCGCAATGGCCGCGGCGAGGATATCTGGCGTCCGCTCAATAATCCGCGCGACCTGCAGATTTCGATCTTCGCCGACACCAATCCGCGCGGCTTCGGCCTGCTGCAGCGCCAGCGCGATTTCCGCACCTATCAGGATCTCGAGTCACGTTACGACAAGCGCCCGAGCCTGTGGATCGAACCGATCGGCGACTGGGGCGAAGGCGCGGTGCAGCTCGTCGAAATCCCCACCAAGGAGGAAATCCACGACAACATCGTCGCGTTCTGGCAGCCGAAGGATGGGCTCAAGCAGAAGGGCGAGTACAGCTTCACCTATCGTCTGCACTGGGGCGCCGAGAAGCCGGGCATGCCGCCGCTCGCGCGCATCTTCAAGACCCGCATCGGCGCCGGGCCCGACAACAGTCGGCTCTTCGTCCTCGACCTGGTCGGTGACAAGCTCAAGGGCGCCAAAGTCGATGCGGCGAAGGCCAATCTCACCGCCGACAAGGGAAAGATCTCGAACATCGTCATCCAGTCCAACCCCGAAACGGGGGGCTGGCGCCTGAGCTTCCGCCTCGCCGCCGGCAAGGAGTCGGTCATCGAGCTGCGCGGCCAGGTGATGGATGGCGACATGCCGCTTTCGGAGGTCTGGGTCTATCGATGGACCGCATGATCCAGGGGCGAGCCGCATCGCCGGATCGGCGGACGCGCCGCTTTCTTCCGCCCGACGCGCCGCTGGCGATGCCGCCGCAGCCACTGCGCGGCGAAGAGGCCGGGCACGCACGGCGCGCCGATTCCGCGCAACCCGTCCCGGCGCGCCCGCATGGGCTCGCGTTGCGCCGCGTGTTCGTGGTTGGCGCCACGATCGCGGCGACGGCAGCCGCCGGCTACGAGATGTTCATGGTCTTCGAGGTCGGTGGACTCACGGTGCTGGAAGGCATCGTGCTCGCGCTTTTCGTCGTCCTGTTCGCCTGGATTTCGCTGTCCTGCGTCAGCGCCTGCGCGGGCTTTGTGCTCGAGCTTCTTGGCCCCGCGCATGCGCTCGGCATCGATCCGTCGGCGCCGCTGCCGGCGCTCGCGACCGCCAACGCGCTGCTGCTGCCGACTTACAACGAGGAACCGCGTCGCCTCATGGCGCGCCTGCAGGCGATCTACGAGTCGGTCGTCGCAAGCGGCCAGGGAGAGCAGTTCGATTTCTTCGTGCTGAGCGACACCACCGATCCGGACATCTGGATCGGCGAGGAGCAGGCCTACCTCGAGCTGCTCGCCCGCGTCGGCAGCGACCGCATCTTTTATCGCCATCGCGCCGACAATATCGGCCGCAAGGCCGGCAACATCGCCGAATGGATTTCCCGCTTCGGCGACCGCTACGCGCACATGATCGTGCTCGACGCCGACAGCCTGATGACCGGCGACACGGTCGTGCGCCTGATCGCCGCGCTGGAGCGCCACCCGGACGTGGCACTGATCCAGACATTGCCCGTCATCATCAATGGCACGACCCCGTTCGCGCGGCTCCAGCAGTTCGCCGGGCGGCTGTATGGGCCCGTCGTCGCCCGCGGCGTTGCCTGGTGGCATGGATCCGACGGAAATTACTGGGGCCACAACGCCGCCATCCGCGTCGCGGCGTTTGCCGCCAATGCGGGGCTACCCGTGCTGCGCGGGCGCAAGCCGTTCGGCGGCCATATCCTCAGCCATGACTTCGTCGAAGCAGCGCTGATGCGGCGCGCCGGCTGGGCCATCTGGATGGCGCCAAGCCTTGCGGGGAGCTACGAGGAGACCCCGCCCTCGCTCGCTGATCACATTGCGCGCGACCGCCGGTGGTGCCAGGGCAACCTCCAGCATCTCGGCATCCTGCCGGCGCGCGGCCTGCATTGGATTTCCCGGCTGCATCTGCTCACCGGTATCGGCTCCTACGTGACCGCCCCGCTCTGGGTCGCCATTCTGCTCGTCGGCGTGCTGATCTCCCTGGAGGCACACTTCGTGCGGCCGGAGTATTTCCCACGCGGCTTCAGCTTGTTTCCCAACTGGCCCGTGCAGGATCCCGTGCGCGCCGCGTGGGTCTTCGGGATCACCATGGTCATTCTGCTGGTGCCCAAACTCCTCGGCTATCTGACCCTGCTGGCGCGGCCGGCGCAGCGGCGCGCCTTCGGCGGCGCTTTCCTCGCGTTCATCAGCATGGTGATCGAGATCGTCGTCTCCGGGCTGATTGCGCCCGTCATGATGGTCAGCCAGTCGCGCGCCATCGCCGACATCCTGCTCGGCCGCGACTCGGGATGGCAGGTGCAGCGCCGCGAGGCGAGCGGCCTGTCGATCGCCGAGGCGCTACCACGCTTTGCGCCGCACACCATCGTCGGCATCGTGCTGGGCGCCTGCGCCTACGCGGTATCGTTGCCGCTATTCTTCTGGATGATGCCCGTAACGGTCGGGCTGGTGCTGGCGATTCCGATCGCGAAGTTCACCGCCGATCAATGGATCGGAAACGGCTTGACCGGTGCACACCTGCTGATCACGCCCGACATGCGCGACGAGCCTGAGGTGGTCCGCAGCGCCAATGCGCTCAGCCATGACTGGGCAGAGGACGCGGCGGTCGATGCGCTCGCGCGTCTCGCCGGCGACGCGGAGCTGCGCACCGCGCATCGCGAGATGCTTCCTCCGCCGCGCCAGCCCGCCCGCGGAGACATCGACGTGCATCTCGCGATCGCGCGCGCCAAGCTCGACACGTTCGAGACGCTGGACGACGCGGCGCTCCTCGCGCCCAAGGAAAAGATGGCCGCGCTCGGCGACGCTGCGATGCTTGACCGGCTGCTCGCACTGCCCGGCGCGCGGAGCATCGCGCCGTCGATTTGAGGCCGCGCAACAAGGGCGCGTTGGCTCACACCCGCGTACGATTGCGGATCAAAAAGCCGTCATAGGTGAATTCGGCGACCTGCCACCACAGATATTGCTCGCCGCGGAAGGCGAACATTGCGTCGAACACCTTCTTGAAGTCCGCATTGGTCGCCGATACCTCGTGATAGAGATCGAGCGCGGCCGTCAGGCTCGCCTCCATGATCGCGGGCGAGAACGGTGCGAGCTTGGCGCCGGCGGCGAGCAACCGGCGCAGCGCCGCGGGGTTTTCCGCATCGTATTTCGCCTGCATCCAGGCGTTCGCCTTCTCGGAGCACGACCGCACGATCGACTGGTAGGCGGGCGTGAGCGCGTTCCACTTGTCGAGGTTGATGAAGTTGTGGATCGTCGCGCCGCCGTCCCACCAGCCCGGGTAATAGTAATAAGGTGCGACCTTCACGAGGCCGAGCTTCTCGTCGTCATAGGGACCGACCCAGGCGGCCGCATCGATCGTGCCCTTCTCCAGCCCGGCCGCGATGTCGCTACCCGCGGTCTGCTGCGGGACCACGCCGAGCTTTTCCATCACCCGGCCCGCATAGCCGCCGATCCGCATCTTCAGCCCATTGAGATCGGCCGGCTGGCGGACCTCTTTGCGAAACCAGCCGCCCATCTGGCAGCCGCTGTTGCCGCACGGGATCGCGTAGACGTGGTACTTCTTGTAGAAGTCGTTGAGCAGCTCCATGCCGCCGCCGAAGAACTGCCAGGCATTCTGCATGCGGCTGTTGAGTCCGAACGGCGCCGCGGTGCCGAACACAAAAGTCGGATCCTTGCCGACGTAGTAATAGGACGCCGTGTGGGCCATCTCGACGGTGCCGTTCTGCACCGCATCGAGCGCCTGCACGCCGGGCACGATCTCATTCGCGGCGGATACCGTGATCTGGAACTTGTTGTCGGTCGCTTCCGCGACCGCTTTGGCAAAAACCTCGGCGGCGCCGTAGAGCGTGTCGAGCGATTTCGGCCAGCTCGCGGTGCAGCGCCACTTCGTTTCGGCCATCGATTGCGCAATCGCCGGTTTCGCAACGGCAGCCGCCGCAACGCCAAAGCCGGCAGCGCGCAAGAATTGACGACGCTTCATCGAAAGGTCCTCCGTTCGGCAAGCGAACACGCCGGACCGGTCGCCCGCGGGACGGCAATTCCCGCAGCATACGCCCCGATGTGGCGAAATCCGGCCGAAAATCGGCGTAAAGGGCGCAATAAAGCTTGGCGCATGTTCTTATCCGCGAACCCGCGTCCACTTCGCCGGAACAGACGCCAAAAAGACGAAGGGCCGGCGCTTGCGCCGGCCCCCCGCTCTTCAAATTCAGCGTCGCGTTCTTGTCGCGATCAGCCCGCCGTGCGCGAACGGATCATGAAGCTGTCGTAGGTGTATTCGGCGACCTGCCACCAGAAATACTCCTCGTTCCGGAACGCGACGATGTCGTCCCAGATCTTCTTGAAGGCCGGGTTCTTCGCCGAGGTCTCCGCATAGACCTCGTTCGACGCCTTGTAACAGGCCTCCATGATGGCGGGCTTGAACGGCCGCAGCTGCGTGCCGCCTGCGAGCAGACGGCGCAGCGCTGCCGGGTTGCGCGAGTCGTAGCGGGCCGCCTGCTCGACATTGGCGTAACCCGCCGCCGCGCGCAGGATCGCCTGATAATTCTTCGGCAGCGAATTCCACTTGTCGGCGTTGATCATCAGGTGGTTCGCCGTGCCGCCTTCCCACCAGCCCGGATAGTAGTAGTACTTCGCGATCTTGTAGAAGCCGAGCTTCTCGTCGTCGTAGGGGCCGACCCACTCGGCGGCGTCGATCGTGCCCTTCTCGAGCGCCGGATAGATGTCGCCGCCGCCGATCTGCTGCGGCACCACGCCGAGCTTGGTGAGCACCTGGCCCGCGAAGCCGCCGATGCGGAATTTGAGGCCCTTGAGGTCGGCGACCGTATTGATCTCGCTGCGGAACCAGCCGCCCATCTGGCAGTTCGTATTGCCCGCGACCAGCGAGACGCATTTGTACTTCTGGGTGAACTCGTCCATCAGCTTCATGCCGTTGGCGTCATAGAACCAGGCATTCTGCTGGCGTGCGTTGAGGCCGAACGGCACCGCGCAGAACAGCGCGAAGGTCGGGTCCTTGCCGATGTAGTAGTAGGTCGCGGTGTGGCAGCACTCGACGGTGCCGTTGGTCACCGCGTCGAGCGCCTGCAGCGGCGGAACGATCTCGCCGCCGGCAAAAATCTCGATGTTGAATTTTCCGTCGGTTGCCTCGTTGACATATTTGGAGATCGTGACGCACGAGCCCCACAGCGTGTCGAGCGATTTTGGCCAGCTCGCCGTCAGGCGCCATTTGACCGCGGGCGACGATTGGGCGATCGCCGGCTTGGCGATCGCGGCGCCCGCGACGCCGACGGCCGCCGCCTGCATGAATTGACGACGTTTCATGGGCTTCTCCCTCTGCGGCCTTGCCGGCCGTTGCGTGCAAACTCGCCCCCGCTTCTTCGCCACGGAGGTATCGCCAACCATGACGCGGAAGGGGCGCAAAATCCAGGGGGAACGGGCTTCCCTGGGACCCCACGAACGGCCCTTTCCGGCGCTCGCCGTGCCTCTATAGTCGGCGGTGGACTGCGTGGGTGCCTGTCCTCCACGGGAGCTCGAATTCGATGAGCGACGCAACGGTCGGCTATGACGTCACGGACGGCCTCGCGCGCATCGTGCTGAACCGGCCGCCCGTCAACGCCCTCGACCTCGACATGATCCAACGCATCGTCGCGGCGTTGGAGAAAGCCGGCAAGGACGACAACGTGCGCGCCGTGCTGCTGACGAGCGCGATTGCGAAACGCTTCTGCGCCGGTCTCGACCTCGGCATCCTGGTCGGCAAGTCGGAAAACAAGGTGCGCGGCTTCCTGCAGGAGCTTTATGTCCGTCTCCACGACGTCCAATACAATCTCGGCAAGCCTTCCATCGCGGTGGTCGCCGGGGCGGGGCGCGGCGGCGGCATGACGCTCGCGATCTCGTGCGACGTCATCCTGGCGGGCGCCGGCGCGACGTTCGGCTATCCGGAGATCGACGTCGGCGTGCTGCCGGCAATCCATTTTGCCCACCTGCCGCGCATCGTCGGGCGGCATCGCGCCTTCGAGCTTCTGTTTTCCGGACGCAGTTTTGGCGCCGAGGAGGCCTACCGGCTCGGCCTTGTGAGCAAGGTCGTGCCCGATGCCGACCTCGCGGTGGAGGCGACCGCGCTGGCCAAAACCTTCGCGGCCAAGTCTCCCGTCGTCATGCGGCTCGCACGCGCCGCCTTCATGCGCCAGAACGACCTCGACTACCGCCGCAGCATCGCCAATGCGGTCGAGGATTTCTGCAACGTGACCATGACCGACGCCGCGCAGGACGGCTTGCGCGCCTTCCTGGAGCACGGCCTGCCCCGCCGTTGACGCGTGCCCGATACTGCGCGCGTGCTCAGGCGTCGATCACGATCTTCGGCGCCGCGCGCGCACCCGCGCCGCCGCCCAGGCCCTCGCGCACCTTGGCCGCGATGGCGCGGAACGCCTTGGCGTGCGGCCCGTCCGGATCGGTCGCCACCACCGGGCGGCCGGCGTCGGAGGTCTCCCGAATGTCCATGTGCAGCGGCACCGCGCCGAGGAACGGCACGCCCTGGCGTTCCGCCTCGTGCTCGGCGCCGCCATGGCCAAAAATGTCGGAGCGCTCGCCGCATTTCGGGCAGACGAAATAGCTCATGTTCTCGACCACGCCGATCACCGGCACGTTGACGCGCTTGAACATCGCGATGCCGCGCCGCGCGTCGATCAATGCCAGATCCTGCGGCGTCGACACGATCACGGCGCCGCGCAGCGGCACCTGCTGCGCCATGGTGAGCTGGGCGTCGCCGGTGCCGGGCGGCATGTCGACCACCATCACGTCGAGCGTGCCCCACTCGACCTCGCGCAGCATCTGGGTCAGCGCCGAGATCACCATCGGGCCGCGCCAGATCATCGG
>DASXCK010000408.1:0-2184 GCA_036491235.1 Xanthobacteraceae bacterium
TGGTGCGGTCGACGTCGATGCCGAGCAGCGCCGCCATCTTCTGGTCCTGCTCGCAGGCGCGCTGCGCGCGGCCGAGCGGCGTCTTCGCCACCACGTACCAGAACGCGAGCAGCAGCACGGCGGTGACCGCCCACACGATCAACTGCTTGTACGACAGCGTGACCTGGTAGCCGTTCTGGTTCATCAGCGCGATGCCGCCTGGCACGAGCGGCGGGATCGACTTGTTGCGCGGGCCCTGCGCGACCTGCACGAAGTTCGACAGCAGGATCGACATGCCGATCGCCGAGATCAGCGGGGCGAGCCGGAACGAGCCGCGCAGCGGCCGATAGGCGACGCGCTCGATCGCCCAGTTGAGCAGCCCGGTGAGCACCATCGAGACGACGAGCACGATCAGCAGCGCGAGCGCAACCGACGCGATCCCGAGCCAGGTCGTGATGATGAGCAGCGTGATGAGGCCGATGAAAGCCGAGACCATGAACACGTCGCCATGCGCGAAGTTCACCATGCCGATGATGCCGAACACCATGGTGTAGCCGATCGCGATCAGCCCGTAGATCGAGCCGAGCGTGATGCCGTTGATGAGCTGCTGGACGAAGATATCCATGAGTGCCGTGGCTTCCCCTGCGGCCGCCCCGCGTTCCCGGCTTGCGGCCGCCGTCAGGCGTACGGCCGTCGAGTGATTCTTAACAGGGGCCCGGCGAGGCGGCAACGCGACGCCGACGCGCGGGCCGCCCGGACGGCACTGCGTGGCGGCGGTCGCCGGAACCCGGCGCGATTGCCATATATGATGAGCGCGGACCCGAGCCGCGATCGAGCCTTTGCCACGATGTGCGAACCTGCCATCCGTCTCGCTGCCTTTGCGGGGATATTTCTCGCCATGACGCTGTGGGAGTTCCTGGCGCCCCGCCGCCCGTGGGCGGTCGGCCGGGCGGCGCGCTGGCCGAGCAATTTCGCCATCCTCGTCGTCGACACGCTCGCGGTGCGGCTCCTGATCCCGACCGCCGCGGTCGGCGTCGCGCTCATCGCGTCGGCGCACGGGTTCGGGTTGCTCCACCTGCTCGCATGGCCTGTCTGGCTCGCCGGCGTTGCCGGCTTCGTCGCGCTCGACCTCATTATCTACGGCCAGCACGTCGTCTTTCATCGTGTGCCATGGCTGTGGCGCCTGCACCGCGTGCACCATGCCGACCTCGACATCGACCTGACCACGGGCGTGCGCTTCCATCCGCTCGAGATCCTGGTCTCCATGGCGATCAAGGTCGCCGCGGCCGCGCTGCTCGGGGTCCCGGCCGCCGCGGTCGTCGCCTTCGAGGTGGTGCTCAACGCGACGTCCGTGTTCAATCATGCGAACGCCGCGCTGCCCGGCTGGCTCGACCGCGCGGTGCGGCTCCTGGTCGTGACGCCCGACATGCACCGTGTCCATCACTCCGTGGTGCGCGCCGAGACCGACAGCAATTTCGGCTTCAATCTGCCGTGGTGGGACCGGCTGTTTCGCACTTATCGGGCGGAGCCCGCGGCCGGCCATGATGCGATGACGATCGGGTTGCCGATCTTCCGCGATCCCGGAGAGCTTCGCTTCGACCGACTCCTCACGCAGCCGTTCCGCGCTCCGCGCGATGCGGACGAGGCGACGCCGGTGGTGCGTACTGCGTCGCGTTGATGCGCGATGCCGTGCAGGCGCCGCGCCGTCACGCTATGACGTGCCCGCGTTCACGGCACAGCTTCCCTGTGCTTTTCCCCACTATGTCCGCTACAAACGGATTCACCCTCGTGGCGCCCACACGGGCGCCCGCCCGACGAGCAAGCACATGAGCGAACGCAAGCCCGAGGATATCATCGCCGGCAAGAACCGGCCGTTCACCGGGGCCGAGTACCTGGAGAGCCTGCGCGACGGCCGCGCGGTCTATATCCAGGGCGAGCGCGTCGAGGACGTCACCACCCATCCGGCGTTCCGCAACAGCGCGCGCTCGATGGCGCGGCTCTACGACGCGCTGCACGACCCGGCGAGCCAGGGCGTGCTGACTTGCCCGACCGACGCGCCCGACGGCAAGGGCGGCTTCACCCATAAATTCTTCCGCGTCGCCAAGTCGCGCGAGGATCTGGTCGGACAGCGCGACGCGATCGCGACCTGGGCGCGCATGACCTACGGCTGGATGGGCCGCACGCCCGACTACAAGGCGTCGCTGA
>DASXCK010000409.1:0-3734 GCA_036491235.1 Xanthobacteraceae bacterium
TGAGGGGCGCGGCACGGTCGCCACTTGGGACAGCCGCATGGATCAGTTGGTCCTATATACGGGCAGCCAGCTGCCCCATATCGTGCGTACGGGCCTCGCGGAATGCCTGGGGCTGATGCAAACGCAGGTGCGGATCATCTCGCCGGATGTCGGCGGCGGATTCGGCTACAAAGGCATCCTCTTGCCGGAGGATGTCTGCCTCGGCTGGCTGGCGATGCGTTGCGGCCATCCGCTGCGTTGGCTCGAGGATCGGCGCGAGCACCTGACCGCCGGCGCCAATTGCCGGGAGCATCATTACCGCATCACCGTTTACGCGGATCGCGACGGAACGCTGCGCGGTGTCGACTGTGAGGCGACGGTCGATTCGGGCGCCTATTCTTCCTATCCGTTCTCGGCCTGCCTCGAGGCGGCGCAGGTCGCGAGCATCCTGCCCGGCCCTTATGATTTCCGCTCTTATCGCTGTCGCACCTGGTCGGTCGCGACCAACAAATGTCCGATCCTTCCTTATCGGGGCGTTGCGCGGACGGGAGTCTGCTATGCGCTTGAACTCATGCTCGATCTCGTCGCGCGCGAAGCGGGGCTCGAGCCGTTCGAGGTGCGGATGAAGAACCTCGTACGCCCCGAGCAGATGCCGTTCGACAACATCACCAAAAAGCATTTCGACAGCGGGGACTATCCTGAAGCGCTGCGCCAGGCGCTGGAGGCGGCGGACCTCAAGGGCGTCCGCGAGCGTCAGGGGCGCGGCGAGCCGGACGGACGCCTCATCGGCATCGGCCTTGCGGTCTATTGCGAGCAGGGCGCGCACGGCACCTCGGTCTATGCCGGGTGGGGCATTCCCATGGTGCCTGGCTATGAGCAGGCGACGGCGCGGATGACGCCTGACGGAGGCCTGGAGCTAAGGGTCGGCGTCCACTCGCATGGGCAGAGCATGGAGACGACACTCGCCCAGGCGGCGCACGAAATTCTCGGCATCGAAATCGCCAAGATCAAACTCGTTCATGGCGATACGGAATACACGCCCTATTCGACCGGCAGCTGGGGCTCCCGCGGCGCGGTGATGGCCGGCGGAGCGGTCGCGACAGCTGCGCGCGAAGTGGCGCGCCTCGCCAAAGCAATCGGGGCGCATCTTTTGCAGACCGACCCTGACGTGGTCGTGCTGCGCGACGGCGCGGTCCATGGGAAATCGGGCAGCGTCACTCTCGCCGAGATCGCACACACCTGGTATCGGCGCCCGCAGGATCTTCCGGCTTCTGTCGATCCGCGAGGCCTCGAGGCGACGATCGGCTATAAGCCCGGCCGCGACTCGGGCACCTTCAGCTACGCCGCGCATATTGCGACTGTCGCGGTCGATCCCGAGACCGGGGCCATCGAGATTCTCGACTACGTCATCGTCGAGGACGGCGGCAAGCTCATCAACCCGATGGTGGTGGACGGCCAGATCTACGGCGGCTTCGCTCAGGGCGTCGGCACGGCTCTGTACGAGGAGATGAACTTCGACTCCTCGGGCCAGCCGCTTGCGTCGACCTTCGCCGACTATCTCCTGCCAGGTCCGACGGAGGTTCCCGCGCCGCGACTGCGCCACATGGAGACGCTCTCGCCCTACACCGAATTCGGTGTGAAGGGTCTCGGGGAAGGGGGCGCCATCGCGCCGCCGGCGGCGATCGGCAACGCTGTCAACGACGCCTTGCGTCCTCTCGGAGCCGAAGTCTTTCACTCCCCGACGACGCCGCGCCGCGTGCTCGAGGCGATTGCCGCGGCAAAGCATGAGAAGTCGCCGGTCGAATTCGAGGAAATGGAGGGGTGAAGCCGGTCAATTTCGACTATGCCCGTCCGATCGATGTCGAGGAATCGCTGTCGCTGCTCGCAGAGGATGGGCGTCTAGTTAAGGTCCTGGCCGGCAGCCAGTCTCTGGGCCCTATGCTCAACATGCGCCTGGTCCAGCCCGACCTTCTCGTCGACATCACGGGCATCGAGGAGCTTCGGCAGGTCAAGGAGGAAGCCGGCGGCGTCGTGATCGGCGCGTGCATTACCCATTCCGATATTGAGGATGGCCGCGTGCCGGATGTCACTGGCGGCGCGCTGCCGAAAGTCGCGCATGGCATCGCCTATCGCGCGGTCCGCAACCGGGGCACGATCGGCGGCAGCCTGACCCACGCCGATCCGTCGGCCGACTGGATTTCCATTTTGGCCGCGCTTGGCGCGTCGGTGACGCTACGCGGCCCGAACGGAGCGCGCACGATCCCCGTCGAGGACTACATGCTCGGCGCGTTGGAGGCGGATCTCCGGCCGGGCGAACTGCTCATCTCGGTGACCGCGCCGCGGCTAAGCCAGTCAGCGCGCTGGGGCTACTACAAAATCTGCCGCAAGACGGGCGAATTCGCCCATGCGATCGGCGCCTTCGTCATCGATCCCGAACGCGGGATTTGCCGCGCGGTCATCGGCGCGACCGAGACACGCCCGATCGTTATCGCCGACGCTCGCGCAATTATCGCCGACGGCGATCCCCGACATTTCGACGGCCGGGCGGCCGACATGGCGGCGCGATCAGCCGGCATGAAGGATCCGCTGGACCGCCAGACGCATGTGGTCGCGCTGCGGCGCGCCGTTGAGCGGGCCGCAGCGCGATGACCAATGTCAGCCTCACGGTTAACGGCCGAGTACTGAGCGCCGAGGTCGAGCCCCGCACGCACCTCGCCGACCTGTTGCGCGAGACACACAACCTTACCGGCGCCCATATCGGCTGCGAGCACGGCGTGTGCGGCGCATGCACGCTGCTCGTCGACGGCGCGCCAATACGCTCTTGCATCACCTTCGCCGTCGCTTGCGAGAACGCCCGGGTCACCACGATCGAAGGCCTCGACGACGATGAGATCGCTGGCGAGCTGAGGGCGGCCTTCACGGCTCATCATGCGCTGCAATGCGGCTATTGCACGCCCGGCATGATCGTTTCTGCGCGCGACATCGTGTTGCGGATGGAGGCGCCGACCGAGCAGGACATCCGTGTCGCGATGAGCGGCAATCTTTGCCGATGCACAGGTTATGTCGGCATCGTGCGCGCGATTGAGAGCGTCCTTTCCGCCCGGCGCGCGCGCGGCGTCGCACCACTCCCTGGCGGCGGCCGCGACAGGTTGGGGCCGGTGGGATCGGGGCGGGCCGGCGAAGTGCGTGTCGCCGCCACCGCGGCGGCGGCTTCGAAGAGCATTCGCGCCGCTCCACGATCTGCCGCGACGGACGCGGCCGCGCGCATCGAGGCCGATTGGAAACCGCAGGTCGAATTTCGGCAGAGCTTCGTCATCGCTCATCCGGTCGACGAGGTATGGGCCTTCTTCGGTCGCGTCGAAGATGTCGCGGCTTGTCTGCCTGGCGCGTCGCTCGATGGCGGCGAGGAGGACGGCGTCGTCAACGGCAAGATGAGGGTCAAGGTTGGCCCGATCTCGGCCGAGTTCAGCGGCGTCGCCCACGTCACGCGCGACGAGGATATGCGTCGCGGCACGATCGTGGGTTCCGGCCGGGACGCGCGCAGCAACTCCGCGACGCGCGGTGTCATTGCCTATTCGATCAAGCCGGACGAGCGCGGCGCCGGGTCCCGCGTCGACGTCGACGTTGGCTACACGCTCTCGGGAATGCTGGCTCAATTCAGCCGCCCAAGCCTGGTCCAGGATGTGGCGAGCCGTCTGACGGGCGCCTTCGCACACAATCTTGAGGCGCGCCTTTCCGCTCGGAACGACGCCGCG
>DASXCK010000410.1:0-12144 GCA_036491235.1 Xanthobacteraceae bacterium
AACGGCCGGCGTGTTGAGCAGGAGATCGATCTGCCCGCTCAGGATCCCTTGCGTCGACTCCCCGGCGCCGCGATACGGCACCATCGTGAAGGTGGTACCGATCGCCTTCTGCAGGATGAAGCCGGCCACGTGGCTCGGCGACCCGACGCCGGAATTGCCCATGGTGGCCTTGCCGGGATTGGCGCGCAGCCAGGCGAGCAGTTCTTTGAGATTGTTCTGCGGCAGCGATTTGCGTCCCACGAGGAAGAACGGCTGCGTCGCGATCAGGCCGATCGGCGTGAAGTCCTTCATCAGGTCGTAGCTGAGCGGATAGATCGCTCCGTTGGCGACGTTCGTGCCCCACTGGCCGATGCCGATCGTGTAGCCGTCGGGGCGGGCGCGCGAGATGCGGCCCTCGCCGATGGTGCCGCCGGCGCCCGTCGTGTTCTCGACGACCACGTTATGACCTAGCGCCTGGCCCATGCCTTGCGCCACGAGGCGCGCGACGATGTCGGTCGAACCGCCGACGCCGAGCGGTGCGACCATGGTGATAGGACGCGTCGGATAGTCGTCCGCCTGCGCGGTGGGCGCGAGTTGCAGGGCAGCGGCAAGCGCGATCGCGGCGAGCAGTCTCTTCACGGGAGCGTTTCCTTTTGACAGCGGTGGCACCTTCTAGCGCGTCGCCGGCGTGGAACGAAGTACGCAATGCGGACACGTTGCCGCCGCTTGCCTCTCCGGTTGAAGCGACGCGCGGAAGGAGGCCGGAGGCGAAGAGCTTGCCGCACGAGGCGAGGCGGTCTGAGATCGCTCCTTCGTTTTCGCTCTGCGAAACCGGACGCCCGAGCCGGCACCTCCGACGCAGCGTTAAGAAATGCTTGACGCAGGCATTTCAAAAGATATCATCTTTATGACTTTTAGCGTTGAGGCCGCATGAAGACGCCTGCCGCACCCTCGCCGATCCGTGTCGCCGCCAGCAGCCCTTTGGGCTTCATCGTGCTGGGGCGTTCGGCCTCGCTCTCCTCGCAGATCGTCGCCGACGTGCGCGAGATCGTCTTCGCCAAGCGCCTCAAGCCCGGCGACTTCCTCGGCACCGAGAAGGACCTCGCGGCCCGACACGGGGTGAGCCGGATCGTCGCGCGCGACGCGTTGCGCACGCTCGAGGCGCTCGGCATCGTCGAGATCCGCATGGGCAAGGGCGGCGGCGCGCGCATCGCGCGCGGCAATCCGCGCCTCTTCGCCGAGGCGCTCGCGGTGCAGCTCGATCTCGACGGCGTAAGCCCGGCCGAGATCCTCGATGCCCAGCGCGCGGTCGAGTGCATGGCGGCGGAGCTCGCCGCCGAGCACGCGACGCCGCAGGATCACGCGCGCCTGCGCGCCCTTCTGGCCGACGCGGAGGCGAAGCTCGACGACATGGCGGCGTTCACGCTGTCGAGCCGCGCGTTTCACCTCGCGGTCGCCGAGGCCTCGCACAACCGCGTGCTGGTCGTGCAGTTCATCTCGCTGCAGAACGTGTCGTGGCCGGCGCGCAACGCGACCCTGACGCCGAAGGTCGCGCGCCATGTGCTCGACGTGCACAAGGAGCTCGCCTCGCTGATCGAGATGCGCGACGGCGCCGGCGCGCGCCGCCTGATGGACGACCACGTCAAGATGATCCGCGCGCGCCGTGTCGCCGAGCACCTGCAGGCGAGGCGCGCGGATCCGACTTGCTGCTGAACCCAAGGTCGACAACCGACCAAACCAAGGAAGGAGAAACGTATGGGTAAATTCATCATCGAGCCGCACTTCCGGCTGCAGGAGTGGGTCGCCGAGGAGAAGGGCTACTTCAAGGACGAAGGCCTGGATTACATCTTCCAGGAGCTGGTGCAGAAGACCGAGGGCAAGGTCCACGACCAGGGCAACAAGGTCGGCGCCTATCAGTCGCTCGAGAAGGGCCGCAGCTCCGACATCAGCTGCGCGTGCCATTGGACCGTCAACGTCGCGGCGTCGAACGGCAAGGGCAAGATGTACGGCGACGTCTACTCGGTCTCGCCCGCCGGCGTATTCGTGCCGCCGGACTCGCCCGTGAAGACGCCCGAGGACCTCGCCGGCGTGCCGATCTCGGTCGGTTTCCAGTCGGGCAGTCACTACTCGACCGTCCAGGCGCTCGAGCAGTACATGCCGGCCGACAAGATCAACCTGTCGTTCAACGACGGACTTTTGTTCAAGCGCATGGAGCTGCTGCTCGAGCGCAAGGTGCCGGCCTGCCACCTGTTCAGCGGACCGTATTACTTCGCGGAGCAACTCGGCTTCCGCAAGGTGATCGACAACACCTTCATGATCGGCACCATCGTGACCGGCAACACCGATCCGGAAGACCTGCGCAAGTTCTTCCGCGCTCTCAAGCGCGCCCAGCGCGACATCGACCTGCGGCCTGATCGCTACACGCACTACTACGCGAAGGAGTTCCCGACGCGCTGGCATTCCCAGATGGATACGCGCCGCTGGGGCCCGGGTGAGCGGCTGGTGTTCGAGCCCTACACCAAGGAGGCGTTCGAGGAGTCCTTCGAGTGGATCGCGCAGCACCAGATCTTTGCCGGCGCCGACATGGGCTCGGGCAAATATGAAAGCTCCGTGCTGACGCTCGCGTCGTAGCCCGATCCCGGACGAGACGTGCACGCCGCGAAGCCCGGCTCCGCGGCGTGCCTTTTTGTGTCGGGCGCGTGAACGTCGGGCCGGAGCTTTGTCTTTGGTGCGCCAAATCCATTCAAATCGGCGTGCACCCCGCCTCCCGATACCGTACACTTGACGTCGCTGCCTTCGCCGCCATGGATCGCCCTGCGAATTTGCGACAAGATACGGACGGCTTTCGATATCAATGCAGCGCAACGGGACCGCTCGATCTGTCGGGCGGCCGTCGCCACTCAGCGGGTGAAGCGCCATGGGTATCTTGTGGATCATCGTCATCGGCTTCATCGCCGGCCTCATCGCGCGCTGGCTCTCGCCCGGGCCGAACCACCCGACCGGCTTCATCATGACCACCGTGCTCGGCGTCGCGGGCGCGTTTTTCGCGACGTTCATCGGCCAGGCGGTCGGCTGGTATCGCGCCGATCAGGGCGCCGGGTTTATCAGCGCAACCATCGGCGCTGTCGTCGTGTTGTTCATTTGGAACCGGCTGGTGGTCGCGCGCGTGATCCCCGACGTCGGGGTCGGACCGAGGCCGTAGCGCACCGCCGGTGTCCCGCTTCCGAAGTTCACAGGCGTGACCGCCGCGAAAACCGTGCGAACTTCGGGTTCGCGGCACCAGCGCATATCCCGCGGCACGGCATCTTTTTCGACACCGCAGCTCGAATGGAGGCACACATGGGTCTGCTCGACGTCCTCAACGGCATGCAGAACGGGCCGCGCGGCGCGCCCGCGCCAAGCGGCGGCAACAGCAGCGGCGGCATGTCGCCGATCACCATGGCCTTGCTCGGCCTCCTTGCCTACAAGGCGATCAAGCATTTCAACCCCGGACAGCCTGCGGATAGCTCGGGCGGCACCTCTGCGCCTTCCGGCGGAGGCCTCGGCGGCCTGCTGCAAGGCGGATTGGGCGGCCTGCTGGCGGGCGGCGCTGGCGCCGCGGCGGCCGGAGGCGCCCTGAGCGGAGGCCTGGGCGACCTGCTCAAGCAATTCCAGCAGAGCGGCCATGGCGACACCGCTAAATCGTGGGTCGGCGACGGGGCCAACAAGGCGATTTCCCCCAACGATCTGGCGAGCGCACTCGGCGGCGACCAGATCAATGCCCTCATGGAACAATCGGGCATGTCGCGCAGCGAGTTGCTCTCAGGTCTGAGCCAGAACCTCCCTGAGCTGGTCGACAAGCTTACCCCCGACGGTCGGCTTCCGACCGCGGAGGAAGCGGGGCGCATGCTCTGACGCCCTTCATCTGGCGAAGTGTTGAATTCTGGCGTGAAACGCGCTCATTCACTTGTCGGGATCGGCGAATCCAATAGATGACTCCCGCCAGGCGAGGCGTGACCGAGACACTGCTCATTCCGATCGACGGCCCTGCCCTGGTGTTCGGCGGGCCGTACGGCAATCTGCAGGCGACGCAGGCCGTGCTCGCCGAGGCGGCGCGCCGCGGCATTCCTCCCACCCGCACCATCTGCACCGGCGATCTCGTCGCCTACTGCGGCGATCCCGCCGCCACCATCGATCTGGTGCGGCGCGCCGGCATCCACGTGGTCATGGGCAATTGCGACGAGCAGCTGGCCCAAGATGCGCAGGACTGCGCCTGCGGCTATCCGGCCGGCAGCACCTGCGAGCATCTGTCGTCGGCCTGGTTCGCCTATGCGGACAGGCACGTCGACCGCGACGCGCGCGCGTGGCTCGGCCTCCTGCCGCGCCGCATCGATCTCCTCATCGGCGGCGTCCGGCTTGCCGTCATCCACGGCAGCGTGAGCCGGATCAATCAGTTCGTGTTCGCGTCGACCGTGGCCGAGATCAAGCGCCGGGAGATCGACCGCGCGGACGTCGACGGCGTGATCGGCGGCCATTGCGGCCTGCCATTCAGCCAGACGATCGACGGCAGGCTCTGGCACAATGCGGGTGTGGTCGGCATGCCGGCGCACGACGGCACGCCGCGCGCCTGGTTCAGCGTCCTCACGCCCGAGCACACCGGCCTGCATATCGAGCACCGCGCCCTCGCCTACGACCACGCGGCCGCGGCCGCCGCCATGACGCGCGCCGGCTTGCCGCCCGACTACCGCGACGCGCTCGCGACCGGCATCTGGCCGAGCTGCGACGCGCTGCCCTATCGCGAGATCCGCGACAGCGGCGTCGCGGTCGACCCGGGCGCCGTCGTCTGGCGGTGGGCGCCGGCGCGCCGGCGTGGCCGGCCGCACGCCGTCCAGCTCTGGCCTGCCGATACGCGCCGCAACGGCACGCCCCTCGACGCGGCCAAGTTTCACGACCCAAAACGTACCGCGACGGGAGAGCCACGCGCGCGCGTCGCGCTGCGGCAGCTCGACACGCTGTGGTTCAACACCGGCACGCGCTGCAACATCACGTGCCGCAACTGCTACATCGAGTCGAGCCCGCGCAACGACGCCCTCGCCTACATCGACGTCGCCGACATCCGTCCCTATCTCGACGAGATCGCGCGCGAGCGTCTCGGCACCGCCGAGATCGCCTTCACGGGCGGTGAGCCATTCATGAACCCGCACATGCTTGCGCTCCTCGAAGAGTGCCTTTCGCGCGGCTTCCGCACGCTCGTCCTCACCAACGCGATGCGGCCGATGCAGCGCCATGGAGCGAAGCTCCTCGACCTGCGCCGCCGCTACGGCGACCGCCTGGTGATCCGCGTCTCCCTCGACCATTTCACCGCCGAACGCCATGAGGACGAACGCGGGTTTGCCACCTTCGCGCCGACCCGCGACGGTCTCGTCTGGCTGGCGCGCAACGGCTTTAACCTGGCGGTCGCGGGCCGCACCATGTGGGGCGAGGACGAGGCGGCCGAGCGCGCCGGCTACGCACGCTTTTTCGCCGAGCACGCGGTCCCGGTCGACGCCGCCGATCCCGCCGCGCTCCTCCTGTTTCCCGAGATGGACGCCGAAACCGACGTGCCGGAGATCGCCGAGACCTCGTGGCGCACGCTCGGCAAGTCGCCCGACGATGTGATGTGCGCGAGCGCGCGCATGGTGGTCAAACGCAAGGGTGCGGAACGGCCCACCGTCCTCGCCTGCACGCTCATTCCGCACGATCCCGCCTTCGAGCTCGGCCCGACGCTTGGCGACGCCGCGCGCGCCGTGCCGCTCAACCACCCGCATTGCGCGAAATTCTGCGTCATCGGCGGTGCCGCGTGCTCAAGAGCGGTGCCACCGACGCAAACGCAGGCCGTGGCCGCCGAGTAAAGCCACTTGCTCGGCGTTCGTCCCGCCCTCATACAAGGATGAGGCGGAAATCTCGGATCGGTCCTCACTAAAGCTTGGCCTAAGACATGCAAAACAAATTCCGCGGGGTGATGCAGAGCCCCGTCACGCCGCTCAAGGAAGATTACAGTCTCGACCTGCCGACCTTCGAACGGCTGCTCGATTTCCACGTGCGCACCGGCGCGCCGGCCATCTCGTGGCCGCACCACAAGGCGGAGTCGCTCAATCTCACGATTCCCGAGCGCAAGCTCTTTGCCGAAGCCGCGGTGAAGACCGTCAACGGCCGCGTGCCGGTGACCATCCATGTGAGCGCGCTGGCGGTCGAGGATACCTTCGCGCTCGCCGCGCACGCCCAGAAGATCGGCGCCGACGGCATCCTCGCGATCACGCCCTATTTCTGGAATCCGGCGCGCGAGGCGATCTACGACTATTTCGTGCGGCTCGCGACCTCGATCGATCTGCCCGTCATTTCCTACAACTCGCCGAGCTACCTCGCCGGCGTCGAGATCACCGGCGATCTGATGGCGCGGCTGATCGAGCGGCTGCCCAACTTCGTCGGCGTCAAGGAGGCAAGCTTCAACAGCGAGAAGTTTCTGGAAATCTCGCGCTTCGCCACCAAGCTGCGGCCCGACTTCGCGATGCTGACCGGCGTCGAGTATCTGCTGCCCTCGGTACCGCTCGGCGGCGTCGGCTCCTATTCGGCGGCGGGCTCGATCTGCCCCAATCTGTGCAACGCGACCTTCGACGCCTGCATGGCGGGCGACTGGGAGCGCGCACGCGACCTGCAATACAAGCTCTCCTGGCTGTGGCTGCTCTTCCGCGACCAATACCCTTCCTCGCTCAAGGGCGGCATGGTGATGATGGGGCGCAATGTCGGCCCGACGCGGCCGCCGCTCCCCACCGCCACCAAGGAGCGCCAGGCCTATATCCGCACCCAGCTCGAGGAGCTCGGCATCCTCGACAGCGAGCCGCACGGCTGGTGATAAGCAGATGAGCATCCTCCGTCTCGGCCTCGTCCATACACCCGTGATGCCGTTCACTCCCGACCGGCGTCTCGATCTCGACCTGTTCGGCCGGTTGATCGATTTCCATGAGCGCCACGGCGCGCAGGCGCTCGCCGTGCCGATGCATGCGGCCGAGTCGGTGAGCCTCACCGAAGCCGAAAAGCATGCCGTCGTGGCGTTCGCCGCAAGGCACGCCAAGGTTCCGGTCGTCGCCCATGTGAGCGAGGCCGGCAGCGCGCTCGCCGCCGCGCTCGCACGTCAGGCGGAAAACGCGGGCGCCGCCGCGATCGTCGCCACCACGCCCTATTATTGGACGCCGCCGCCCGCGATGGTGCTGGAGCATTTCGCCATCATCGGCGGCGCCGTGAAGCTTCCGCTGTTCGTGCACAATGCGCCCGACGACATGGCGGGAAGCAAGGTGAGCGCCGAGCTGATGGTGAAGCTGATCGGCCGGCTGGAGAATTTCGCGGGCCTGATCGACCAGAGCCTCGACTGGCAGTTCATGATCGAGCTGATGACGTTGGTCTGCAAGGTGCGCCCCGATTTCCAGCTCCTCGCCGGCAATGAGCTCTTCGTCTCCGCCGCCGCCATCGGCGCGACCGGCCTGCTGGCGCCGCTCGCGGGCATTGCGCCGCGGCTGGTCAGCGGCCTTTACGAGGCCGCTCGCTCGGGCGACCTGTTCGCGGCGCGCGCCGCGCAGGAGCAGATCGCGGCCCTGCGCCAAGCCACCAAGCCCGGGGGCGCCGCCGTGCTCAAGGCGGGGCTGCGCATCATGGGCCGCGACTGCGGCGAGCCGCGGCCGCCATTGACGCCGCTCGATGCGGGGGGAGCCAGGCAACTGGCCGATGCGTTGGCCGCGATGCCGTCGCTCGCGGCAGAACCGCGCGGCTGGTGATGATGCCGTGGTTGTCGGCGTAGGTTGGGTCGAGCTCTCGCGAGACCCAACATTCGCGCGCACGATCCTGTGTCGTTGGGTCTCGCTCCGCTCGACCCAACCCACGCTCAACACACCTACGCCGCCGTCAGCCCGCCATCCATCACGAGCGTCTGCCCCGTGACCGAACCGGCCGCATCGCTCGCGAGCCAGCACGCCGCGGCCGCGACCTCCTCGGCCGTCGCCAGGCGATGCAGCGGGATGCGCCCCAGCATCGCGGCCATGTAGGCGGCGTCATTTCCCTTCGCGGCGCGCGACGGCGACGCCGTCTGCATCCGCCCCGGCGCGACCGCGTTGACCCGGATGCCGTGCTCGGCCCATTCGATCGCCAGCATTTTCGTCATGTGGATGATCGCCGCCTTGGAGACGCCGTAGGTCGAGCGCTCCGCCGCCCCGACAAGCCCGTGCGCCGACGCGATGTTGACGACGCAGCCCGGCAGCTTCTGCTCGATCCAGTGGCGCGCGACCCGCTGGGTGAGGAAGAACGTACCGCCCACGTTGACGTCCATGACGGTGTGCCATTCCTCGCGCGAGACGTCGACGGCATTTCGGCGAAGGTTGACGCCCGCATTGTTCACCAGCACGTCGATGCGACGAAAAGCCCGAAGCGCAATGGAGACGACCTCTTCGATGTTCTCCTCCATACGCAATTCGAGGAGCAGCGGCAGGAAGCGCACACCCAGGCCGTGAAGCTTGTCGGCAATCTCGAGAAATTTTTGCGGATCGGCGGTGACCGTTCCCACCACGTCATAGCCCGCGCGCCCGAACGCCAGCGCCGTCGCGGCGCCGACGCCATAAGAAACGCCCGTCACGAGCGCGACCTTGTCCGCCAATTTCTCCTCCATGCGGCCCGATGCCCCGCCGGCCCCCGTATGCGCCCGGCCGTAAGGCGATCTAATATCATGGGGCCTGCCGGCAGAGGCAGGCGAATGCGGAGGAAGCGATGCCCCCTTGGCGAACCATTCTGGCGCTGACGGCCGCGCTGGCGCTGGCGGCGCCCGCCGCGCACGCCCAGACCAAGGTTCGGGTCGGCCAGCCCCAGGCCGGGACGTTCCAGTTCGTGCCGCTGCAGGTCGGCATCGAGACCGGCATGTTCAAAAAGCACGGTGTCGAGATCGAGGTGTCGAGCTTTGCGGGCGGGCCGCGCGTCCAACAGGCGATCGCGGCCGGCGCGATCGACATCGGGCTCGGCTCCGGGCCGGAGCTCGCGCTTGCCGCCAAGGGGGCGCCCGAGATCGGCGTCGCCGCCATGGCGGACGCGCCCTATTCGGTGCTCGTCGCCGTGCTCAAGGACAGCCCGATCAAAACGGCGGCCGACCTCAAGGGCAAGACCATCAGCATCTCCAGCAAGGGCTCGCTTACCGACTGGCTCGCGCACGAGCTCTCGCGTCTTCAGGGCTGGGGTCCGGACGGCTTCAAGACGGCGCCGCTCGGCTCGACCCAGGCGCAGACCGCCGCCCTCAAGACGCACGAGATCGACGGCATGATCGTCGAGGCCAATGCGGGCTATCGCCTGGAGGAAGCCGGCGAGGGCCGCGTGGTCGTCCAGTTCGGCGATCTCATCAAGACGTTCCACATCTACGTCATCTACGCCCGCAAGGCTTTTGCGGCCGAACACCCCGAGGCGGTGCGCGCCTTCCTGGCGGGCTGGTTCGATACCATCGCCTACATGCAATCACATCGTGCGGAGACGATCGCCATCGTCGAGCGTTCCGCCCATGTGTCGCCGGCGCTCGCAGCGCGCGACTACGACGAGCTGCGCGGCATGTTCAATCCGACCGGCCGCTTCGATCCCAAGGCGCTCGCCGTGCTGTCGCGCTCCTTCGTCGAGATGGGCATGCTGCCGCAGGCGCCTGACGTCAAAGCACTGATCACCGAGCAGTACCTGCCAAAGGCAAAGTAAAGATGTCGCAGGCGCTTGTCCCTCCATCGCGTGCCACCGCGAGCGTCCTGCTCCTCGCCCTCGCGGCGCATCTGGTGGCCCTTCCGGCGCACGCCGACGAGCTCGACGAGATCAAGGCGCGCGACACGCTCATGGTCGGCGTTGCCGAGACGTCGCCACCGTTCAGCTTCCGCGACGGCGATCGCGGCATCGTCGGATATGACGTCGATCTCGCCGCCGCGGTCGCCAAGTCGCTCGGCGTGAAGATGACCGAGATTCCGGTCATCAATGCCGGGCGCATTCCGGCGCTGCGCGACGCCAAGGTGGATCTCGTCGCCTCCGGCATGACGCGCTCGGCGGGGCGCGCCCACGACATCGATTTCAGCCTCGCGTATTTCGTCTCCCCGCACAAAATCCTGGTACGGCGCGCCAGTGGCCTGGCCCGGATCTCAGAGCTCGCCGGCCGCACCCTGGCGCTGGTGCGCTCCGCGAGCGTCGACCGCGACCTCAAGGCAGCGGTGCCGACGCTGCGGATCGTATTCTTCGAGGACTATCTGGCGGCCTTCACGGCCTTGCGCGAGAAACGCGTCGACAGCTTCCTCGCCGACGAGCTCCTGCTGCTACGCTTCGCCCAGCGCAGCGGTGCGGCGGACGATTTCGCATTGATCGGCGACTACACGCTGCCGCGCACCGCCGGCTTCGGCCTGCGCAAGAACGAGCCGCGGTTCAAGCAAGAGGTCGACCGCACCCTGCTCGGTCTCGAGGCGTCGGGCACGGCCGCACATATCTTCGACGCGTGGTTCTCGCCGCTGCGGCGGCCGTTTCACTTTCAGTCTGAATGAAAACCCGACGGGAGGACGCCTTGCGACAATCCCATCTCGTTGCTCTTCTGATACCCGCCTCGCTCGCCTTTGCGACGCCGATAGCGGCGCAGGTCGTGCAGAAGCCCCTCGCGATCATCGTGCCGTTCGCGCCGGGCGCCTCGGCCGATGGGATTGCCCGCCTCGTCGGCAACGACCTCGCGGCACATCTCGCGCGCAATGTCGTGATCGAGAACAAGGCCGGCGCCGGTGGAACGCTCGGCCTGGAGCTGCTCGCCAAGGCAATGCCCGACGGCGATACGCTCGCGATCGGCGCGCCCGGCGCGCTCCTGATTGCGCCCAACCTGCCGGGCGCCACTTTCCAGCCGCTGCGCGCCCTCATGCCGGTCGCCAAGCTGATCGACATTCCGCTCGTCGTCGTCGCGAATCCGGTCACCGGGCCCAAATCCATCGCCGAGATGCTCGCGCGCGCCAAGCGCGACCCGAACGGGCTGAGCTACGGATCGACCGGGGTCAACAGCGGCCAGCATCTCGCGATGGAGCTGTTGAAGAAGGTCACCGGCGCCAATCTGGTGCACGTGCCCTATCGCGGCAGCACGCCGGCCGTGACCGACGTGCTCGGCGGCCAGATCCCGGTCGCCTGTGTCGACCTGACCTCGGCGCTGCCTTTCATCCGGGCCGGCCGCCTGATCGCGCTCGGCGTGCCGAGCGATACACGCACCTCGACGGCGCCCGATATTCCAACCATCGCGGAGGCCGGCGTGCCGGGCTACGCCAGCGCGCCCGGCTTTCTCGGCCTGTTCGCGCCCGCCGGCACGCCCGAGCCGACCATCAAGCGCCTCACGCATGCGGTCGCGGCCTATCTCAAGACACCCGATGCGCACGCGAAGGTGACCGGCCTCGCCGCCGAGGTCGCCTATCTGGACGACGTGGCCTTTGCCCAGCTCCTCGCCGCCCAGTCGGCGCGCTGGAAGGACCTGATCGCCGGCCTGCCGCCGGCCAAATAGCGCAAATTATTCCCGCCAGCGCGCAAACCGCGCCTCTAGCCGGCGCATCGCCGCATTGAGCACGATCGCCATGGCGGCGAGCGTACCGATCAGGCCGAGCAGCAGGCTCGGCTGGAAATTCTGCGTGAACTGGGTGGTGAAGAACCCGATGCCGGCGGTCGAGACGTAGAGCTCGGCCAAAAGCACGCCGAGCAGCACGCCCGTCATGCCGAGCCGCATGCCGGTGAACAGGCTCGGCACCAGATGCGGAAAGACGACGTAGCGCAGCTCCTGCCAGGCGTTCGCGCCCATGGCGCGCGCGCTGGTGCGCAGGATCGGCTTGAGCCCCTGCGTGCCGGCCGCGACCGTGACGATGATCGGAAACACCCCATGCGTGAAGCCGAACGCGATCTTGCACGCCGGGCCGATGCCGAAGCCCAGCACGAAGATCGGCAGGATGGTGACCTGCGGCATGCCGTAGAGAAACAGGATGATCGGCATGAAGGCGCGCCGCGAGAAATCATGCAGCCCGACCACGAGGCCGATCGACAATCCCACCGTGACCGCGAGCCCGAATGCGGCGACGAGCTCCAGCAGCGTGATCCCCATCGCGCCCGGTACGCCGTCGGTCTTGAATACGCTGGAGAGGT
>DASXCK010000411.1:0-11349 GCA_036491235.1 Xanthobacteraceae bacterium
AGGCCGCATCCACGTGCTGGCGACGCCGGTGATGATCAACCTGATGGAGGCGGCCGCGCTCGATTGCGTCGAGGCGCTGCTGCCGGACGGCCACCAGAGCCTCGGCATCCACCTCGACGTGTCGCACCATGCGGCGACCCCCGTCGGCATGCGCGCGATCGCGATCGCACGCCTCATCGGCGTCGAGGGGCGGCGATTGAAATTCGAGGTCGAGGCGCGCGACGAGCAGGAGATGATCGGCGGCGGCACGCACGAGCGCGTGGTCGTCAACGTGGCGCGCTTCGACGAACGGGTGAAGCGGAAGATCGGCGCGGGCTGACGCGGCTCCCGGCGATCGCTTTCCCGGATTTCGCTGCGCTCATCCGGGTTACCAGGCTCCCCCCTACTCCGTGGCCGCGGCCTTCGGCACCTCGCGCAGCGTGAAATGGTCGCCGTCGGGCGTCATCTCGATATGCCGCCGATGCAGCGCCGCCACGGCCGAGCGATGGCCGATCGACACCAGCGTCGTGTCCGGCAGACGCTGGGCCAGCATGGCATAGAGCTCGGCCTCGAGCTTCTCGTCGGTCGCGGAGGTCGCCTCGTCGAGGAAGAGCCAGTCGGGCCGCAACAACAGCGCGCGGGCGAGCGCGAGGCGCTGCTGCTCGCCGCTGGAAAGGCGCTGCGACCACACCTCCTCGCGATCGAGTTCGCCCACAAGGCCGCCGAGTTGCGTGGCCGTGAGCGCGTCGCGAATCTGGTCGTCCGAATAGGTGCCGGGCACGGCCGGATAGGTGACGGCGGCGCGCAGAGTGCTGATCGGAATATAGGGCTTGGGCGGCACCACCATGAGGCGTGCATGCGCCGGCACGCCGATGCGGCCGTCGCCGAACGGCCAGACGCCGCCAATCGCGCGAAAGAGCGTCGACTTGCCGGAGCCGGACGGCCCCGTCAGCACCAGATTCTCGCGCGCCGCCAGGCCGAGGTGCGGGCTCTTGAGCACGTGTCGCCCGTCCGGCAGCGCGAGGTCGATGTCGGTCAGATCGATCGCGGACCCGCCAGCCGTCGCGGCGACGCGCGCGGGCCCGGCACCGCGCAGCGCGTTCGCCTGCTCGATCGCGGCATCGAATGAGTTGAGACGATCGACCACCGATTTGAAGCCGGCCAGGTAGGTGTAATAGTTGACGAAGAACGTCATCGCATCCGCGACGCGGCTGAAGGCGCTCGCCGTCTGCGTCATGATACCGAGCTCGATCTTGCCGGCGAAATAGAACGGTGCCGTGAAAACGTAGGGAATGATCGGCGAAATCTGGCCGAACGCCGACGTGAAGGCGGCCACTTTGAGGCGCCGATAGACGAGGTCGATGTAGTTCGCGACCAACGCGCGGAAGCGGCCGCCGACCATCTCGCGCTCCGCCGTCTCGCCGCCCAGCAGCGCCACCTGTTCGGTATATTCGCGCAGGCGTGCGAGCGAGAAGCGGAAGTCGGCCTCCCGGTGCTGGCGCTCGAAGAACAGGGCGATCAGCGGCCGTCCGATGAAATGGGTGATCAACGTTCCGGCGGCCGCATAGAGCAGCGCGACCCAGAACAGGAAGCCCGGCAGCACGAAGTTGGTACCCGGGATCGTGAACGCGCGCGACAGCGACCACAGCAGGACCGAGAAGGAAACGAGGTTGGAAATCTGGTAGATCAGCAGGATGGAGAAATCATACACGCCGTAGGCCGTGCTCGAACCGTCCGACCCGCCGTTGATGAAGCGGAAGATGTCCTCGGAAATGCGCTGGTCGGGGTTGTCGGTCTGCCCGGCGACAAGGCTGATGCGGTAGTGATTGTGGGTCGACAGCCATCGCGACACGAAGTGGTCGGTCAGCCAGATGCGCCAGCGGATCACCAGCATCGCCTGGGCGAAGAATTCCAGGACCGTCATGGCGACGTAGACGAAGGCCCAGGGCGTGAAGACGAACAGGAGTTGGCGCCAGAACTCCGGCTCATTGCGCGTCTGGATCGCGTTGAACCAGTCGCGGTTGAAGAAGCTCAGGCGCAGCAGGACGCCGACCTCGGCCTGGTTGAGCAGCACGAGCAGGATCACCATGGCAACCGCGATGCGCCGCTCGAGCGCCGTAAAGCGGCGGAAGGGCCAGATGCGCGCCGTGCCGGTCCCCTCGCCGTTGAAGTAGCGGTCGGCGATGCGCATGATCTGTTGGACAGTCGAGAGATGGGCCACCGCGCGCACCAGGATCGCGAAGATCGCGACCGTCAGCGGCAGCGAATCGGGCGGCAGGAATTCCCGGTAGGCGGCCGGCCATAGGCCGATCCGGCCGGCCAGCACCGCGAGGCCGAACACGATGGTCTCGACCGCAAAGATGCCGACGAAAATCCTCAGGAAGCTCGAGATCCCGCTCGACCACCACGTCGCGGCCGCGCACAGGAGCGCGACTACGCCGAGCAGCGAGCCCGCGATATTCCCGTGGACGGCGGCCTGCGCCAGGGCGAGCAGGCCGAACAGCGCGACGCAAATGCTGAGTGGCTTCATGGCTTCTTTCCGTCAGAACCGAGGAATGCGCCTCCGCACGAAATACGGTGCCCGCCCGGAGCCTGTTACTTGACCGACAACGCACCGGTGGAACGAATGCTCCGGGCTAATATGCTATCACAACAACATTCGCCAATTGATCCGGCCACACGACGGGCGGCGAGGATCAATCGAGAAATAAATAATGAAGCTTCTGATCGCGAAAAGATCGTAGCGTGCTAGACTGATCGTCATGGCCGGGCTTGTCCCGGCCATCCACGTCTTTGCCGCGGAAAAAGAAAGGCGTGGATGCCCGGGACAAGCCCGGGCATGACGAGGAACGAGCGGAGATTTCCATGCCCGACGCCTTCATCTACGACCACGTGCGCACGCCGCGCGGGCGCGGCAAGCAGGACGGCGCGCTGCACGAGGTGACGGCGCTCAATCTGGCGACGCAGGCGCTCGCGGCACTCAAGGCGCGCAACAAGCTCGATACCTCGCAGGTCGACGACGTGGTGCTGGGCTGCGTCGATCCTGTCGGCGAGGCAGGCGGCGATATCGCGCGGGTCGCGGCGATCTGTGCCGACTACGGCAATGGCGTGCCGGGCGTACAGATCAACCGCTTCTGCGCCTCCGGGCTCGACGCGGTGAACTTCGCAGCGGCCGAGATCATGTCGGGCCAGCACGAGATGACGGTCGGCGGCGGCGTCGAGTCGATGAGCCGGGTGGGCATCGGCGCCTCCGGCGGCGCCTGGCCGATCGATCCGATGATCGCGCTCAAGTCCTACTTTTTGCCGCAGGGCATCTCGGCGGACCTGATCGCGACGAAATACGGCTTCTCGCGCGACGACGTCGATGCCTACGCGGTCGAGAGCCAGAAGCGCGCCGCAACCGCGTGGGACGAGGGCCGCTTCAAGAACTCGGTGCTGCCGGTGCGCGACGTGAACGGCATCACGCTGCTCGCCAAAGACGAGCACATGCGGCCGACCGCCACGATGCAGTCGCTCGCATCGCTGAAACCGGCGTTCGAGCAGATGGGCGCGGCCGCCGGCTTCGACGCCGTTGCCGTGCAGGCGCATCCCGAGGTCGAGACGGTCAACCACGTGCATCACGCCGGCAACTCGTCCGGCATCGTCGACGGCGCCGCGGCGGTGCTGATCGGCAGCACGGAGGCGGGCGAGCGCGCCGGCCTCAAACCGCGCGCGCGCATCAAGGCCTTCGCCAATATCGGCTCGGAGCCCGCGATCATGCTCACCGGCCCGATCGACGTGACCAAGAAGGTGCTCAAGAGGGCCGGCATGACGCTCGCCGACATCGACCTAATCGAGGTCAACGAGGCCTTTGCGTCGGTCGTGCTGCGCTACCTGCAGGCGTTCGAGCTCGATGCCGGCAAGGTCAACGTCAACGGCGGCGCCATCGCGATGGGCCACCCGCTCGGCGCGACCGGCGCCATGATCCTCGGCACCGCGCTCGACGAATTGGAACGGCGCAACCTCTCGACCGCGCTGGTCACGCTGTGCATCGGCGTCGGCATGGGGACCGCAACCATCATCGAGCGCGTGTGAGCGCCATGCCGAAGATCGACATCGACAAGATCCCGATCGACACGCACACCGCTTATCCGGAGGAATTCCGCCGCGACCTCATCGGGCGCGAGCGCCAGCGGCTCGGCAACGCCGCCGGGCTCGACCAGTACGGCGTGAACCTGTGCCGGCTCAAGCCCGGCGCCGCGTCGTCGCAGCGCCATTGGCACCAGCACGAGGACGAGCTCGTCTACATGCTGGAAGGCGAGGTCGTGCTGGCGGAGGACGGCGGCGAGACGATCTTGCGGCCCGGCGACGCGGCCGCCTGGATGGCCGGCGTCGCCAACGGGCACCGGCTGATCAACCGCTCGGACCGCGATGCGGTCTTTCTCGAGATCGGCACCCGCGCGCCGCGCGAGGTCGCGACCTACCCGGACATCGACATGCGGATGGAGCGAGAGGGCAAGACCCAGCGCTACGTGCGCAAGGACGGCACGCCGTATCCGGAGACGAAGCGGTGAGCATTCCCACAAATGCCCCGTCATGCCCCGCGCAAGGGGAGCACCCAGTTCCACGAGGCCGCTGTGGTTACCGGATTGCCCGCGTGCGCGAGTGAATTGATAGTCGGAGCTCCCAAATGACTTTCCAGCACTTCAAGCTCGACATCGACGGCGACAGCATCGCGCTCGTCACCTGGAACTCGCCCGGCCGCTCGATGAATGTGATCGACCGCACGGTGATCGAGGAGCTGTCCGCGGTCGTCGAGCAGGTCGCGAGCGACGCCGCGATCAAGGGCGCGGTGATCACGTCGGGCAAGGAGACGTTCTCGGCCGGCGCTGACCTCACGCTCTTGGAGAGCCTCGGCCGCACTTTTACGGAATTCGCCAGGAGCAAGGGCCCGGAAGCGGCCGCGACGGCGCTGTTCGAGGAAAGCCGCAAGCTCTCGCTGCTCTATCGCCGGCTCGAGACCTGCGGCAAGCCGTGGGCGGCCGCGCTCAACGGCACCGCGGTCGGCGGCGGATTCGAGCTCGCCCTCGCCTGCCATCATCGCGTGGCGGCGCAGAACCCGCGCACGCGCGTCGGCCTGCCCGAGGTCAAGGTCGGCCTGTTTCCGGGCGCCGGCGGCACCTCGCGCATCGCGCGCATGCTGCCGCCCGCCGACGCGCTGCAATTTCTGCTCAAGGGCGACCAGCACGGCGTCGAGCGCGCCAAGGCGACGAAGCTCATCGATGCGGCCGTGCCGCCCACGGACCTGGTCAAAAGCGCGAAGGACTGGGTCAAGGCGAACCCGAACGCCAAGGCGCCGTGGGATACCGAAGGCTTCCGCCTGCCGGGCGGCCCGGTCTACTCCAAGGCCGGGATGATGACGTTCCCGGCCGCGAATGCGATCTATCGGCGCGAGACCTACGACAACTATCCCGCGGCTCGGGCGATCATGCAGGTGGTCTACGAGGGGCTGCAGCTCCCGATAGACATCGCGCTGCGGGTCGAGTCGCGCTACTTCGCAAAAATCCTGCGCTCGCCCGAAGCGGCCGCAATGATGCGCACGCTGTTCGTCTCCATGCAGGAGATCAACAAGGGGCTGCGCCGACCGGCCGCTGTACCAGCGACGAAGCTCAAGCGCATCGGCATCATCGGCGCCGGATTCATGGGCGCGAGCATCGGCTACGTCACGGCCGCCGCGGGCCTCGAGGTCGCGCTGATCGACCGCGACCAGGCGGCCGCCGACAAGGGCAAGGCGCTGTCGCAGAAGCTCGTCGGCGACCTGGTCAGCAAAGGGCGCGCAAGCGCCGCGGACGGCGACGCGCTGCTGCGGCGCATATCGGCCGGCGCCGACTATGCGGCGCTCAAGGACTGCGACCTCGTGATCGAGGCCGTGTTCGAGGACCGCACCGTCAAGGCGGAGACGATCAAGAAGGCGCAGGCCGCCATGGGCGCCGGCGTGGTCTTCGGCTCCAACACCTCGACGCTGCCGATCACGTCGCTGGCGGAGAGTTTTTCCGACCCGAGCCGCTTCATCGGGGTCCATTTCTTCTCGCCGGTCGAGAAGATGATGCTGGTCGAGATCATCATGGGCAAAAAGACCGGCGATGCCGCGCTCGCGGCCGCGCTCGACTATGTGCGGGCGATCCGCAAGACACCGATCGTCGTCAACGACTCGCGCGGGTTCTACACCTCACGCGTGGTCGGCACATATCTCCGCGAGGGGCACCTGATGCTCGCCGACGGCATTCCGGCCGCGATGATCGAGAACATCGGGCGCATGGCCGGCATGCCGGTCGGCCCGCTCGCGCTCAACGACGAGGTCGCGGTCGATCTCGCCTGGAAGATCCTGAAAGCGACGGAGGCCGATCTCGGCGCCGGCGCGATCGATCCGCGCGAGAAGGCGCTGCTCGCCGAGATGGTCGAGCGGCGCGGCCGCCTCGGCCGCAAGAACGGCAAGGGCTTCTACGACTATCCCGAGAAGGGGCCGAAAAAGCTGTGGCCCGGGCTGGTCGAGCTGCAGGAGACGAAGCTCGATGCCGACACGATCGACGTCGACGAGATCAAGCAGCGCCTGCTCGTGATCCAGGCGCTGGAGACCGCGCGCTGCTTCGAGGAGAAGGTCTTGACCGACGTGCGCGAGGCCGATGTCGGCTCGATCCTCGGCTTCGGCTTCGCGCCGTTCTCGGGCGGCACGCTCTCCTACATCGACATGATGGGAACGAAGGCGTTCGTCGCGCTGTGCGAGACGCTGGCGAAGAAGCACGGCGCGCGCTTTGCGCCGAGCAACCTTCTGGTCGAGATGGCCCGCACGGGCGAGAGCTTCTACGGCCGGTTCGGACCGGTGCAGCGCGCGGCGGCGTAGCGGAACTGGCAGCGGTGGTCGTGCGCGGCTGCATGCTCAGCAGTCGCCGCTCCCTCCACCCGCGAGCAAAGCGAGTGGCGGGGAGGGGTTGGGGGGCGCGGCTTGCTCGGAGCAACCTGCATGGCCGCCAATCGCAAATTCGGAGCAAGCGTAGTCCTCCACCCCTCGCGCCGCAGCTTCGCCGCATCGCTCCGGGCCGGAAAATGCCACCTTATTCCATACGACCCGACGGTTCCCAGTCGCGGCCCATTACCGAATGACATGCCGCGCTATTGGCGCGATCGCGCTCGTGCGGCTATACTTTTGCTTGTGGTCGGGGATCGGGGTCCGCGGTGGGGAACGTCCTTCTAATCAATCCGTCATATCAGCCGAGCTACGGCGGGGCGCGGGGCGGAATCGTCAACCCGATCCATCCGACGCTCGGTCTCGCCACCATTGCGGCGTCGGCGCGCCAGCACGGCCATGACGTCGATATCCTCGACCTGTCGTGGCGGCCCTATGACGTCGACCTGATCCGCAAGACCGTCCTCGACAAGAAGCCCGACGTGGTCGGCATCACGGCGACGACGCCGCTGATGAACCAGCTGCGCGACATGTCGGTGCTGATCAAGGACATCTCCAAGGACATCGTTGTTGCGGGTGGCGGCGCGCATCCCTCGGCGCTTCCGGAGGAGACGCTGCAAGAGTCGCGGCTCGACCTCGTCTTCGTCGCGGAAGCGGACTTCTCGTTTGCGGCGATCTGCGACGGCGCCGCCCCGGCCACGGTGAAGAACGTATGGCACCGCCAGGACGGCAAGCCGTGCTTCAGCGGCTTCGCGACGCCGATCGCCGACCTCGACGACCTGCCGATGCCGGCGTGGGACCTCTATCCGATCGAGGACTACCGGCAGATCTCGCGGCTCCTGTGCAAGCGGCCGCCGATCACCATGGCGGAGTTCTCGCGCGGCTGCGTTTTTCTCTGCGACTTCTGCGCCAGCAAGATCACGATGGCGCGCGGCTATCGCAAGAAATCGCCGGAGCGCTGCGCCGAGGAGGTGCGGCTGATGCACCGGCTCGGCTTCCGCGAGTTCATGCTCGCCGACGACATCTTCACGTCCGACAAGGAATGGGCTATGGAGGTGTGCGAGGCGATCATCCGCACCGGCGTCGACATGGCCTGGACCTGCTCGAACGGCATCCGGGTCGAGAGCGCCGACGACGAGCTCTTCCGCCTGATGCGCCGCGCCGGCTGCTACCGCGTGTCGTTCGGCTTCGAGAGCGGCAACGACAAAGTCCTCAAGCAATTCGGCAAGAGCGGCAAGGCGTCGATCGAGGGAGGCAAGGTCGCGGTCGAGCGCGCCCGCCGTGCCGGCATCGAGGTGACGGGTTTCTTCATGCTCGGGCTCTCGCCCGACACCGAAGAGTCGATGACGGACACCATCGAGTTTGCCAGGACCCTGCCGGTCGACATGATGAAGTTCGGGATCACGATCGCGTTTCCCGGCACCTCGATGTTCAACGACTACGTCAAGAACGGGCTGATCCGCAGCTTCGACTGGGACGAGTATTTCATCTACACGACGAAGCCGCTGTTCGCGCACAAGACACTCACCTATGACCAGATCCAACATTACGTGAAGCTCGCGCACCGCAAGGCGATCTTCCAGAATCCGAGCTTCTGGCAGCGCCGCATCCTCCGCGGCATCCGCACCGGCGAGTTCTTCTGGGACGTCTACTATGCGCTGCAATATTTCGCCCGGCCGACGGTAAGCGACGCCCTCACGTCGCACTACTACGCGCCCGAGCGGTGGCCGCGCCACGATTTCGCGAAGTCCAAGCCGTCGCTTGCCGCCCATCAGGTGGTGCGCCAGGACAAGCGCTCGCGCGCGCCCGTCGCGGCCACAGGCTGACGGCCCGCGTCCGGTCGGTGGGAACCGTGTCGCGCGGCGAGATCAAAATCCTGTCGGTGATGACGGCGATCAGCGTCGCGATCCTCATCGTGGCTGGCCGTTTCACGCCGCAAGACCTGCCCGACACGCCGGGTTACCTGCACGTCGTCGGCTATCCGGCGCTCTTGAGCGAGCCGCGCACGCCGCTCTATGGCTGGGTCGTCGCCGCGCTCGCGCTTGGCGGCAGCAGCCACTTGGCCGTCCCGGCATTCCAAATCGCGACGTATGTCGCAGCGGTATGGTTCCTGGTCGCCCAGTCGCGCCGGTTCGGCCTCTCGGCGACAGCCTCGCTCAGTGTCGGTGCCGCGCTGCTCATCGCCAATGCATTCGTGGTCGACGCCAATTGGGTGCACCCCGAGCTCCTGTCGATCGCCTGCGGGCTGGTGGCCGTGGGTGCGACGGTCGAGCTCGCCCACCCGCAAGCCCACCGCTTCGCATGGTGGCTGGTCTGCGCGAGCGCGGGCGTGGCCTACGTGCTGCGGCCGAGCTTCCTGCTTTTGGTCGTCGCATTGCCCACGCTCTACGCCGTTTTGCGCGCAATCCGCGGCGATCCGCTTCGCCTCGCGCGCGCGGCTGCGATCCTCGCGGTTTCTATCGCACCCTTCATCGGCATCGCATCGCTGCGTGCCGCAACGGTCGGCGATTTCAACATCGTCTCGTTCGGCGGCTTTGCGATGTCGGGCCTGGCGACGCTGATCGTATCGGACGACACGGTGGCGCGGGTGCCCGCCGACATCAGACCTTTTGCAGCGCATGTCCTCGCGGCCCGCCGCGACGGCGAGGCGAGCGGACGCATGATCGGCATTCCGCGCAACGCGAGCGACGAGCGCTCGTTCTACTCGGCCGCGCTCGGCTACTTCGACGTGTTGGCGCGCACGCATGACGACGGCATCTACCAGGTCATCACGCCGACGCGGCAGGCCAACGAGAGCTGGGTCGATTTCAATCGGCGCCTGACCCGCTTCGACGTCGCGGTCCTGCGCGCATCGCCCGGACGTTACGCGGCGTGGATCGTCGGTGCTGCCACGCGGGTCGCCGGACGCTCGCTCGTGACCAACCTTCCGGTTGCCCTCGCGATCATTGCGATTGTCCTCTTATGGCCGTGGCGGCTGTTCGTGCGGGGCGAGGTCGGCGTCGCGCCACGCGCGCCGCTCGATATTCCCGTAATGGCCATGCTGGCGGTCATTTGGTTCATCGGCGCCGGCGTGCTGACCATGATGATGAGTGCACCGAGCATCCGCTACATCGAGACGTCGGACATCCTGGTGGCGCCGCTGTTCGTCTACTGGGCGGTGCTGCTCGCCTCGCCGGCGAAAAAGGCCGCGATAGCCAAAAAATAAAGCGGCGGCCACAGAGGCCGCCACTGATAAAATTTCTTCTTGCTTCGTCATGCCCGCGCTTGTCGCGGGCATCCATGTCTTGCTTGTCGCGCCGCAAGACGTGGATGGCCGGGACAAGCCCGGCCATGACGATGATTTCGATCACTCCGCCGCGATGCGCACTTCCGGCGCGGCCGCGCGGACGTCGGCGTCGACGTGCTCCTCGAACTGCACGAAGTTCTTCTGGAACATGGCGACCAGCTTGCGCGCCGTCTGGTCGAACTCAAGCTTGTTCTGCCAGGTCTTCTGCGGATAGAGCAGGTGCGGCTCGACGCCGGGAAGCTGGGTCGGGACCGAGAAGCCGAAATACGGATCGGTGCGGAATTTTGCGTTGCGCAGCGATCCGTCGAGCGCCGCGGTGAGCAAGGTACGCGTCACCTTGATCGGCATGCGACGGCCGACGCCGTAGATGCCGCCGGTCCATCCGGTATTGACCAGCCAGCAATCGGTCCCGTGCACGCCGATCAGCTCGCGCAGCAGGTTGCCATAGACCGACGGATGCCGCGGCAGGAACGGCGCGCCGAAGCAGGTCGAGAACTCAGGCTCGACGCCGACGAGGCCCTTCTCGGTGCCGGCGACCTTGGCGGTGTAGCCGGACAGGAAGTGGTACATCGCCTGGGCGGGCGTCAGCTTGGCGATCGGCGGCATCACACCAAACGCATCAGCGGTGAGCAGCACGACGTTCTTGGGCATGCCGGCGCGGCCGGTGCGCGACGCGTTGGGGATGTAGTCGAGCGGATAGGCCGAGCGGGTGTTCTCGGTCTTGCTGTCGTCGTCGAAGTCGCAGATGCGCGTCTCCGGGTCGAACACGACGTTCTCGAGGATCGTGCCGAACCGCAGCGTCGCGTCGTAGATCTCGGGCTCCGCCTCGCGCGAAAGCTTGATGGTCTTGGCGTAGCAGCCGCCTTCGAAATTGAAGACGCCTTGCGGGCCCCAGCCGTGCTCGTCGTCGCCGATGAGCGTGCGGTTGGCGTCGGCCGACAGGGTGGTCTTGCCGGTGCCGGAGAGGCCGAAGAACAGCGCCACGTCGCCGTCCTTGCCCACGTTCGCCGAGCAATGCATCGGCATCACGCTTTCGGCGGGCAGGTAGTAGTTGAGCGTGGTGAAGACCGACTTCTTCATCTCGCCCGCGTAGTAGCTGCCGCCGATCAGGATGATGCGCTTGCTGAAGTTGACCGCGATG
>DASXCK010000412.1:0-9317 GCA_036491235.1 Xanthobacteraceae bacterium
TGAGCGGCATGGCCGTCCTTATTCCGCTGCGGCCATTCGGCCGCCGCGACCTTGCGCGGCGTCGAGCGCCTGGTCGAGATCAGCCAAAATGTCGTCGATGTGCTCGATTCCGACGCTGAGCCGGATCATCTCCGGCCGGACGCCGGCCTTGTGCTGCTCCTCGGCCGACATCTGCCGGTGCGTGGTCGACGCCGGATGGCAGGCGAGCGATTTGGCGTCGCCCATGTTGACGAGGCGCTTGATCAGACCGAGCGCGTCGTAGAACTTGGTACCGGCCGCAAAGCCGCCCTTTACGCCGAAGGTCAGGAGCGAGCAGGCGCGGCCGCCAAAATATTTCTGCGCCAGGGCGTGATAGGGGTTGTCGGCGAAGCCCGCGTAATTAACCCAGTCGACACGCCGATCCGGCGCCAGGAATTCGGCGACGCGACGCGCATTCTCGACATGACGCTCGACGCGCAGCGCGACCGTCTCGATGCCCTGCAGCAGCAGGAAGGCGCTGAGCGGCGACAGCACCGCGCCGGTGGTGCGCTGATAGACACTGCGCACGCGCGCGATATAGGCGGCGGGGCCGAAATGGTCGGCGTAGACGAGACCGTGGTAGGAGGCATCCGGCTGGTTGAACATCGGGAAGCGGTCGGCGTGCTGCTTCCATGGGAAGCGTCCGCTGTCGACGATGATGCCGCCCAGCGTGGTGCCGTGGCCGCCCATGAACTTGGTGAGCGAGTGCACCACGACGTCGGCGCCATACTCGATCGGCCGCAGCATGATCGGCGTCGCCACCGTGTTGTCGACGATCAGCGGCACGCCGTTGCGGTGCGCGACGTCGGCGAGCGCCTCGATGTCGCAGATGTTGCCGGCCGGATTGCCGACGCTCTCGCAGAACACCGCGCGCGTGTTGGCGTCGATCAGTTTCTCGATCGCGGCGGGCGTGTCGCTCTCGGCAAAGCGCACCTCGACGCCCTGCGCCGGAAAGACGTGGCCGAACAGCGTATAGGTCGTGCCGTAGAGCTGCGGCACCGAGACGAGGTTGCAGCCGAGGCTGGTGACGTTCAGCGTCGCATAGTTGAGCGCGGCCTGGCCGGTCGCGACGCACAGTGCCTCGACGCCGCCCTCGAGCGCCGCCACGCGCTTTTCCAGGACGGCGTTGGTCGGATTGTTGATGCGGCTGTAGCGGAAGCCGTCGCGCTCCAGGTTGAACAAAGCGGCCGCGTGCTCGGCGCTCTCGAACTCGTAGGCGGCAGTCTGATAGATCGGCACGGCCACCGACCTAGTCGTCGGCTCGGTGTCGTAGCCCGAGTGAATCGCAATGGTCTCGCGTCTCATGACGTCACCTGGCGTTGGCCTCGGAACTTCAAGTGCCGCGCAGCAGGCCGCCCACCTCCCACGCTTTGCGGATCGCACATGATCTCGGCGGGCGCCGCCACCCACCTCTGGCGATCATGACTCACGACCTTCGGTACGCTGTCGTACCCGGCGACCATTTGCGTTTCAATAAATCCGCCGGAAATACGATGCGCTAACCTTACTAATTACCTTCCAACGACGAACACTTAGGCCCGCGCTTTGCGACCACGGCGACCGTGGATAAAACAGGCGTTAATCGCAGGCCATTTATGCTGCGCGACCGCGAGCAAGAGCGTTAACGATGAACGCCCATACCAGCGCATCGGACGACGATCGCGCCGCAGACACGCCCGCCAAGGCGTGGTTGCGCGCGCTCGAGATGACGGCGCCGATCGCCGCGAGTCCGACCCGGATCCTGCCCGTCGTCATCGACGAGGTCGCCGCGCGCCAAGGCGATGCACCGGCCCTCATCAGCGATCGCGAAGCCCTGACGTACCGGGCGCTGGCGGCGCGTGCCAACCGGTACGCGCGCTGGGCGCTGGCGCAGGGCGTCGGCAAGGGCGACACGGTCTGCCTCATCATGCCGAACCGGCCCGACTACATGGCGGCGTGGCTCGGCATCACGCGCATCGGCGGCGTGGTGGCGCTGATCAACACGAACCTGAGCGAGCGCGCCCTGGCGCACTGCGTCGACATCGTGGCGCCGCGGCACGTGATCGTGGCGGCGGAGCTGATCGAGGCGTTCACGGGTGCGCAGCCCCATCTCACGGTCCACCCCCGCGTCTGGATGCACGATGCCGATGCCGGCGACAGCCGGCGGATCGATCGCGATCTCGCGCGCTACGCGGATAGTCCGCTCACCGCCGCCGAGCAGCGCCCCGTGACGATCGACGACAAAGCGCTCTACATCTACACGTCGGGCACCACCGGCCTGCCCAAGGCCGCCAATGTGAGCCACGCGCGGGTGCTGACGTGGAGTTGCTGGTTCGCGGGCATGATGGACACCGGACCGCGCGACCGCATGTACGATTGCCTGCCGATGTATCACAGCGTGGGCGGTGTGGTGGCGACCGGCGCCCTGCTGGTCAGCGGCGGCGCGGTGGTGATCCGGGAAAAATTCTCGGCGCGGCAGTTCTGGGACGACGTCGCGCGGTTCGACTGCACGCTGGTGCAATACATCGGCGAGCTCGCCCGCTATCTCGTCAATGCCCCGCCGCATCCGCGCGAAGCGGCGCATCGCCTGCGCCTCGCCTGCGGCAACGGCCTGCGCGCGGATGTCTGGGAGACGTTCCGAGAGCGCTTCGCGATACCGCGAATCCTCGAATTCTATGCGGCGACCGAGGGTAATCTCTCGCTGTACAATGCGGACGGCAAGGTCGGCGCCATCGGCAAGGTGCCGTCGTTCCTGGCGCACAGATTCCCGGCGGCGATCATCCGGCTGGACCCGGACCGCAACGAGCCGATGCGCGACGCGCAGGGCCTTTGCATCCGCTGCGCCGCCGACGAGCCCGGCGAAGCGATCGGGCGAATCGAGCGGGCCAATCCGGGAGCGCGCTTCGACGGCTATACCGACGATGAGGCATCGGAAAAGAAGATCCTGCGCGACGTGTTCAAGCCGGGCGACGCCTGGTTTCGCACCGGCGACCTGATGCGCAAGGACGCGCAGGGCTATTTCTATTTCGTCGACCGCATCGGCGACACGTTCCGCTGGAAGGGCGAGAACGTCGCGACCGCCGAGGTTGCCGCAACGGTCGTGCGCTGCCCGGGCGTGCTCGACGCGACCGTTTACGGCGTCGTGGTGCCGGGCGCCGACGGAAAAGCAGGAATGGCGGCGCTGACGACCGGCGGCGGCTTCGATCTCGCGACGCTTTATCATCACCTCGAATGCCTGCCGGCCTATGCGCGTCCGGTGTTCGTGCGCATCCGCAGCGAGCTGGAGACGACGGCAACGTTCAAGCATCAGAAAGGCGAGCTGATGCGCGAGGGCTACGATCCGACGGCGACGGATGATGCAGTCTATGTGAGCAATGGGGCGTTGAAGGCTTATGTGCGAATTGATGCTGCCCTGTACCTTCGCATCCAGACAGGGGTCGTAAGGTTGTGACCGTGCGTCGGAAGGGTTGAGCGAAGCAAAACCCTTCGCTTTCACCGCGACGCATAGATGACGGATTTCGCTTCGCTCAACCCATCCTACGAGACGTTGCGCGGCCTACGCCGTGCTTCCCGCATCCACAGTCAGCACCGTTCCGGTGATGCTCTTGCCGCCTTCGCCGAGCAGGAACGCAACAGCGTTCGCCACATCGTCGACCTCGGCCAGGCGGCGCAGCGCGCTGCGGCGCGCCACCTTCTGGCGCTGCTCGCCCTCGAGACCTTGCGTCATCTCGGTGTCCATGAAGCCGGGCGCGACTGCGTTCACGTTGACGCCGAGGCGGCCGACCTCGCGGGCGAGCGAGCGGGTGAAGCCGAGCATCGAGGCCTTGGTGGCGCCGTAGACCGAGAGGCCGCTGTAGCCGGTGAAGCCGATGATCGACGAGACGTTGACGACGCGGCCGCCGCCCTCCGCCATCATGGAACGCACCACGTATTTGGTGAGCACGATCGGGGAGACGGTGTTGACGCGAATGAGCGCCTCGATCTTGGAATTGTGCATCGTGGCGAGCACGCCGTCAGTGCCGAGCGCCGCGTTGTTGACGAGGCCGTAGATCGGCCCGAAGTCCTTGCGCAGGCGGCGGACCAAGTCGGGAATCTCGTCGATCGCAGCGAGATCGAACGGCACGAAATGGACCGCGCCGGCCTTGCCGCGCTTGGCCTCCTCGATTGCGGCGGACACTGGCTCGGTCTTGCGGCGCGCGATCGCGATCGCCGCATAGCCGGACGCAGCGAGCTTGCGCGCAATGCCGAGGCCGAGGCCGCGGCTGCCGCCCGTGACGATGACGTTAGTCAGGGGGTCAGGCATGGCGCGCGAGCTTGCCGCTCGCCGCGACCGTGAGCGACGGCACGACGCGGATCATGGCCGGGACCTTGTGCTTGGCGAGACCCTCGCGGCATAGCTGCAGGATCTCGCCGACGAGCGCGTCGACGCCCGCATGGCCGCCGGCAGCTGCCTCGCGCAGCACCACGTCGGCCACGACCAGCGCGCCGGTGATCGGACTCCTGCGCGCGCGCACGAGCGACATACGCACCTGCGGGTGGCGATTGATCACCGCCTCGACCTCTTCGGGGTTGACCTTGAGGCCCCCGACGTTGATCACGCCGTTGCGGCGGCCGACGAAGTAGTAGCGTCCGTCGCGCAGCTCGACGATGTCGCCGGTGTCGACGAAGCCGTCATCGTCGGCAAGCACCGGGGCCCCGTTGCCGACATAGCCCAGCGCCGTGCGGTCCGAGCGCACGCGCAGCGTGCCGTCTTCGACCTTGAGTTCGACGCCGCTCGGCAGACGGCCGATCAGGCTTGCCGGGAAGCCGGCCCGGCCGTCATTGACGTCGAAGCCGACGCCCGCCTCGGTCGACGCATAGGCGTGGCCGACGCGCGCCTGCGGATACGTCGCGGCGAGATTGTCGAGCACCGTCTGGTCGGCGATCTCGCCCGACAGCCGCACGTAGCCCGGCGTCATGACGTGCGCCTGCGGGCTCATCAGCACGCGGCGCCAGTGCGATGGCGTGCCCGATATGTGCGTGACGCTGCGCGCGCCGAGACGCACCAGATGCTCGCCGACAGGCTCGTCCGCGCTCGAAAGGACGAGCGAAGCGCCGTCGATCAGCGTGCGCAAAAAGATCTGCAGGCCGCCATAGCGGCGGATGTCGTAGAACGTGGCCCACACGACCGGCGCGTCATGGACGGCGTTGCGCTTGATCGCGCCGGTGAGCCCGCCAAGCGTGTGCACCACCATCTTGGGCGCGCCGCTGGTGCCGGAGGTGAACATGACCCATTCGGTGTCACGCAGCTCGCTCGACGACGCCGGCATCGGCGCAACAGCCGGATGGCAGACGACATGTAGGCGGATGCCGAGCTCGCCGGCCGCGTCGATCTGGCCGGATGTCACCACCGCGTCGACCTCCGCGTCGGCGAGCACGCGCGGCATGTGCTCATCGGCGACGTCGGGCGGACACAGGACAAGCCGGTGCGCGACGCCATCGAGCTCGATCAGCGCCAGGGCGGCGGTGAGCTGGTCGGCGGTCTTGATCAGGACCGAGCGGTTGGCGAGATCGGGCAATCTGCCGCCGAGCGTCGTGCCGTGGGCGAGGTCGGCAAGCGCGACGCTCGTCTCGCGTCCGTGCAGACGGCGATCGGCGCGGCCGCCGATCCAGCCGCGCAACGTCTCCACGCGTTGAGCTGTCCTGTCGAGCATGGCCCCAGCCCCGCAACCGCGACGTACGCTAGGCGGCGCGGTCATAGACCTCGATGAAATCGCCGAGCGTCACCGGAAAGGCGACGTCATCCGACGCCGTGAACGGATCACGGCCGAGCTTATCCTCGAGGCGCGCGACCAGCACCGCAAAGCAGAGCGAGTCGAGACCGGAGTCGAGGAGCACGAGATCTTCTGTGAGCGGCGCAAGCGTCTTCGCCTGCTCGTCGGCGACTTTCCGCATCTCCGACAATATCGTTAATTTAGTGGTCATCCCGCATCACCTGTACTTGCCCACTTACGGGTATACCTCACCGGTACAGCCGCTCAAAGCGCGCGTCCCGATTATGGTCAATGCAAATCGACCTGCGGCTTCGTCAAGCGTCCATTGCCGGCGGATTGCGGACGGCGACCACGAGGTTCGGGATGCGAGCGCGCCCGGGGTCGGGCGCGCTCCCGGTCACCGGGCGATGTAGCCGCTCGTTCCGAGCACCATTGGCGAGACCGCGTCGGCGACCGGCGTCGAGCTGCCGGCATACTTGCTGTTCACCTGCAGGCTGGCGGAGGAGTCGAGTTGCAGACGCTTGACGATCCACACCGTGTAGTCCCCGTTCGCCATGACGGTGCCGTTGCAGCTGATCTCAGCCGTCCCGTTGGGGAAATAGACCGTGCCCTGCACGATCGTGCTGCTCGCTCCGCCGAACTGGTTCGCGGCGGTGTTGGCGGTGCGGCTTTGGAAGAACACGATGCCCTTGTAGGTTCCGGAATCTGGCGCGGTGAAATTCATCGAGCCACCGCTGCCCTGATTGAGATTGGCGTTGGTGCCCGTCAGGTAGAACATGACGTTCTGGCCCGAGACGTTCGCGGAACTGCCGATGTTGAACTGCCCGTCGCGGATGATGTAGATGCCCGAATTGAACGTCACATGGGCATCGCTATCGATATTGATGCCGCCGCAATAGACGCCCGGGTTGAGGGTGGCGGTACCGCTGACCTCATAGTTGGTGTGGGAACAGCCGGCCGCCGCGTTGGACGGCGTCGCGAGATTGGCGAGCGGATCGGCCACCTTGGGGCAGCCGATGGCGGGCGGCGGGGTGACCCTTGCGCCCGAATCCTGGGTATAGTTGTTGACGACGCAGATCGAGCTGGCCGACGTCACGCTGTCGCCGTCGAAATCGATTCCGTTGCTGCTGGTCGAGTCGGCGTAGAGGCCGCAGGTCGCTTTCAGCGACGAGGAGCCCTGGACGAAGATACCCGAGCCCGACGTCTGCAACGCGAGGACGCACGCACTGGGCGCGGCGCCGAATTTGGCGGTCGACGTGGCACTGACCGATACCGACTTGACGCCGACGCCGCTCAAGAGCGTCGTCGGAACGGCCGCGGCGGCGCTCACCGTGACCGTGCTCGATCCGATGGATACGGACGGCGTGGCAGGCGCAAATTCCGCGACATAGTTGGCATTGAACGCGGCCGTGCCGGCGGTGACGCGGTCGCTGTCCGACGAGAAGCTCCCACGCGACGCGATCAGCGCGGCGGCATCGGCCGATGCCTGCAAGCGCGATTTGACCGAACTGGCCCGGCTATAGTCGACGCCGGCGCCGACAAGCCCGATGACCGGAATCAACGCAAGCACGAATGTGACGGTCACATTGGCGCGCTGATCCGCGCGAAAACGCGTGCACAGCGCGCGCACGCCCTGCAGCATCGTAATCATCATGTTCTCCCACAACGAACGCCAAAGGCCGTAAGGGAACTGCATTGAGAACGACTTAAGTGGATTGAGTAAAAGTTGCTCGATGTTGAGATGACACGCGGCCGTGAACTGTCACGTGCTGGCATGTTGGTTTGATGTTCCGTGTGGCGCGGCGGGACCTCACTTCTGCATCTCAGCTGATTGCTTATTATAAGCTTACTTATTATAAGCACGTGGCAACACGGGCAGGCAATCGATGGCAGCGCGCCGAAATAATCGAGAATTAGCGTTTTCAATCAACGATGTAGCTCGACTGCTGCGTACCTATGCAGACCATGCGGCGGGGCAGTTCGGGATGACGCGAGCCAAGTGGGCGGTGCTCGCCCGGCTCGATCGCTTCGAGGGTCTCAAGCAGGCCGAGCTTGCCGAGATGCTCGACTTGCAACCGATCAGCCTGACGCGGCTGCTCGACGGACTCGCCGAAAACGGGCTGATCGAGCGGCGCCCCGATCCCGAGGATCGCCGCGCCAAACGGCTCTTTCTGACGCCCGGCGCGCGGCCGCTGCTCGCGCGACTGAGCGAACTCGGCGAGGACCTGATGGAGACGGCGCTCGCCGGGCTGCAACCGGCCGACGTGAGCGGCCTGCTCGCGCACCTCTCGACCGTGAAGGAGAACCTGCGCCACGCGATCCAGCGCAAGCAGACCGGCAAGCAGGCCGGCACGGAGCACCGCTATGGCTGAGACGGTCCTCAAGTTCTCGCCACAGCAGGACGGCGCCGCGGCGAAGCGCCGGCGCTCGCTGGCGGACTTCGTGCGCGCGCGCCTGCGCTTGATCCTCCTGCTGGTGTTGCCGGCGATTGCGCTCGTCGGCGGCGTCATCTTCTACCTGTCGGGCGGCCGCTACATCTCGACCGACAACGCTTACGTGGGCGCCCAGAAGGTGCTCATCACGACCGACATCGCGGGCAAGCTCAGCAAGGTGACGGTGCGCGAGGGCGAGCACGTCGCGGCGGGCCAGCCGCTGTTCGAGATCGACCCCGTCCCCTATCGGCTCGCGTTGCGAAGCGCGCAAAGCAAGCTCGACACGGTTCGCACGCAGTTCGCCAACCTCAAGAGCAACTACGCGTCGCTCAACAAGCTCGTCGAGTACGGTCAGCAGGGTGTCGACCTCAAGCAGCGCGACGTCGACCGCAAAACCGTGCTGGCGGAAAGCCGCGCAGGCTCGCAGATCGATCTCGACACCGCCAAATCGGCGCTGCTCACCGCGCAGCTCGAGCTGCAGCTCGGCCGCCAGCAGCTCAGCGGCGTGCTGAACCAGCTGCTCGAGAATCCGAACCTCGCGCTCGACGATTTTCCGGCCTATCAGCAGGCGAAGGCCATGGTCGACCAGGCGCAGCGCGACCTCGACCACACCGTCGTTACGGCGCCGATCGCCGGCATCGCGACTCAAGTCGATAATATCCAGCTCGGCCGCTACGTGACGGCCGGCATGCCGGTGTTCAGCGTGATCGACGACGCGGCGCCATGGGTCGACGCCAACCCGAAAGAAACCGAGATCACGTGGCTGCGGCCGGGCCAGAAGGTCGACATGGATGTCGACTCGTTCCCCGACCGCGTCTTCCACGGCACCGTGCAGTCGGTGAGCCCCGGCACCGGCGCACAGTTCGCGATCCTGCCGCCGCAGAACGCCAACGGAAACTGGGTGAAAGTCGTCCAGCGCGTGCCGGTGCGAATCGTCTTCGATCCTGGTCAGGACGTCGCGCTGCTTCGCGCCGGCATGAGCGTCACGGTCGACATCGACACCGGCCGCAAGCGGACGCTCGCGTCGCTGTTCGGCGCAAGCCCGAGCCGTGCGGAAAGCCCACGGAAGTGAGCTTCGCGGCGGCCATGAGCCCGACGACGCGTCGCGCCATGGTGACGATCTGCGCCATGAGCG
>DASXCK010000413.1:0-2989 GCA_036491235.1 Xanthobacteraceae bacterium
GCTCTATGGCACAAAGATTCGAGCTTTTCCAGGGTCATCATGTCGGGGTCGGTAAACGGCCCGACCGCGGCGCGCCGCAGCGCCGAGACATGGCCGTGGCAGCCGAGCAGGCGCCCCATGTCGCGCGCGAGCGCCCGCACATAGGTGCCCTTGCCGCAGTGGGCCGCAAAAACCGTGTGGTCGGCGTCGGGGGTCTCGACAATGTCGAGATGGTTAACCTGGACCGGCCGCGCCTCGAGCTCGACCTCCTCGCCGTCGCGGGCGATGTCGTAGGCGCGCTCGCCCGCGATCTTGATGGCCGAAAACCGCGGCGGCACCTGCGAAATCGTGCCGATGAAACGGGGCAGGACCGCGCGGATCGCCTCGACGCCCGGCCGCTCGGCGCTCTCCGCGACCACCCGTCCTTCGGCATCGTCGGTGTCGCGTTCCTCGCCCCAGCGAACGGTAAAAAGGTAGGTCTTCTGCCCGTCCATGACGAAGGGCACCGTCTTGGTCGCCTCGCCGAGCGCGACCGGCAGGCAGCCGGAGGCGAGCGGATCGAGCGTGCCCGCATGACCGGCGCGCTTTGCCTTGAACAGGCGCTTGATCACCGAGACCGCATGCGTCGAGGTCATCCCGATGGGCTTGTCGAGCACGACCCAGCCGTGGACGTCATGCTTCTCACGCCTGGTCTGGCGCTGCTTCTTTCCCCCCGCGGGCGCAAGCGAGCCAGCCTCGGAGGGCGCGTCCGAGCCGATCCGCGGGTCGGGGAGGGTGCCGGTCTGCTCGCTCGCCGCCACGTCGGACGCCGGCATCTTCGGCTCATTCGTCATCGTCGGTGTCTTTCAGGTCGCGTTGCACTTCCGGCGAGCGCAGCAGCTTTTCGATGCGCTCGGCCTCGCTGAAGCGCTCGTCGATGCGGAAGCGGACGTCGGGCGCGAACTTCAAGTTCACGCGGTGCGCGATCTCGCCGCGCAGGTAGCGCTTGTTGCGCTCGAGCGCGTCGAGCACCTTCTTCTCGTCGTGCCCGCCGAGCGGCATCACGTAGATGGTGGCGAGCTTGAGGTCCGGGCTCATGCGCACCTCGGGCACCGTAATGAGGTGGCCCTCGAGCACCGGATCATGCACCTCGCCGCGCGACAGGATCTCCGCGATCGCGTGGCGGATGACCTCGCCGGCGCGCAGCGCGCGCTGGGACGGACCGGAAGCGTGGTCGCGATGATGGTCGCGGGCCATACGAATCTACCTTGCGCGCGAGGGAGACACGCAGCTTGACGCCGCCTGTCCGCCAATCGATTTCTGTTCCAATGGTTCCGGGTAATATCCCGCCGGCCTGAGGATTGGACTCAGAGCGAGCGTTGAATCTGCTCCACCCGGTAGCACTCGATGACGTCGCCGGCCCGCATGTCCTGGTAATTTTCGAACGCCATGCCGCATTCCTGGCCCGCGGTGACTTCCCTCGCGTCGTCCTTGAAGCGCTTGAGCTGCGAGAGCTTGCCCTCGTGGATGACGACATTGTCGCGGATCAGCCGCACGTTGGCGCCGCGCTCGACGGTACCGTCGGTGACCCGGCAGCCCGCCACCTTACCGACCTTCGAGACATTGAACACCTCGAGGATCATCGCATTGCCCAGCATGGTCTCGCGCAGCGTCGGCGCGAGCAGGCCGGACATGGCTTTCTTCACGTCATCCACGAGATTGTAGATGATGTTGTAGTAGCGGATCTCGGTGCCGGTGCGCTCGGCCGCCTCGCGCGCTTCCTTGTGGGCGCGCACGTTGAAGCCGATGATGGCGGCGCCGGAGGCCTCCGCCAGCGTCACGTCCGACTCGGTGATGCCGCCGACACCCGCGTAGAGGATGCGCGCGATCACCTCCTCGGTGCCGAGCTTGTCGAGCGCGCCGGAGATCGCCTCGACCGACCCCTGCACGTCGCCCTTGATCACGAGCGGGAATTCCTTGCGTCCCGACGTCTTGAGCTGACTCATCATCTGCTCGAGCGAGCCGCGCATGTGGGCGGCGCGCGCCGCCTGCTTCTCGCGCTTCTCGCGCGCGCGGTAGTCCGAGACCTCGCGGGCGCGCGCCTCGTCCTCGACGACCGCGAGGCGATCGCCCGCCTCGGGCGTGCCGTTGAAGCCGAGCACCTCGACCGGGACCGACGGTCCGGCGAGATCGACCGCCTCGCCGGTGTCGGACACGAGCGCGCGCACGCGCCCCCATTCGGCGCCCGCGACCACGATATCGCCGACATGCAGGGTGCCGCGCTGGATCAGCACGGTCGCGACCGGGCCGCGGCCGCGGTCGAGCTTCGCCTCGATCACGGTGCCTTCGGCCGGACGGAAGGGATTGGCCTTGAGGTCGAGGAGCTCGGCCTGCAGGCCGATCGTCTCGAGCAGCTTGTCGAGATTGGTCTTCTTGGTGGCCGACACTTCGACGTCGAGCACCTCGCCGCCCATCGATTCCACCTGCACCTCGTGCTGCAGGAGCTCGGTGCGCACGCGCTCGGGCTTGGCGTCAGCCTTGTCGATCTTGTTGATCGCGACGATCATCGGAACCTTGGCGGCCTTGGCGTGCTGGATCGCCTCGACCGTCTGCGGCATCACGCCGTCGTCGGCCGCGACCACGAGCACCACGATGTCGGTCACCTTGGCGCCGCGCGCACGCATCGCCGTGAAGGCGGCATGGCCGGGGGTGTCGATAAAGGTGATCTCGGCGCCGGACGGCGCCGTCACCTGATAGGCGCCGATGTGCTGCGTGATGCCGCCGGCTTCGCCCTCGGTCACGTTGGTGCGGCGGATGGCATCGAGCAGCGAGGTCTTGCCGTGATCGACGTGGCCCATGATGGTCACGACCGGCGGACGCGACTGCAGATCCTCGGGATTGTCGGGGATGTCGAACAGGCCTTCCTCGACGTCGGCGGCGGCCACGCGCTTGACGGTATGGCCGAGCTCCTCGGCGATGAGCTGGGCCGTGTCGGCATCGATCACGTCGGTGATCTTGAACATCTGCCCCT
>DASXCK010000414.1:0-2880 GCA_036491235.1 Xanthobacteraceae bacterium
GCCGGCCATCGTTTGGCCGGCGACGAGCCGCGCGTAGCTGGTTCGATAAATCGAGGCTACCGCCGCCCAGCAACAAAACCCGTGTTGAAGCGCCACCGTCGGATTTAGTCTTGCCGACGCAAGAATCCGGTTATTTGGACAGTCTCCCAAATTCCTGCCGAACGAAACGGATCGGCGCGATTGAACGTCTCGACTGTCGCGCGGTCGGCGGCCTCGACGAGGAACAAGCTGCCTAGGAAGAGGCCGAGGTCCTTCGCCATCTGGCGGCAGGAGAAGGTGGAACTGTAGTCGCCCGCCGTGAGCGGCGGCGCACCGCCGCTCGCCGCGATGCGCGCGGCCATCAGGCAGGCCGAGCTTGCCGAGGCCGATCCAACTGATTTCCCCGTCGTTGCTCACGCGGATTGTTCCTTTCCTCAAGGCCACCGGCCGAGCGCGCCGAGGATGCCGGCGGCCCGAGCGGGCGAGTTCGTCGCGCAGCCGGTCGAGATCGGCGCGCAGCAATTTGCCGTGACGCTTGCGCCATTCGCCGGCGATCATCACGCTGTCGACAGCGCGGGATGCATGGTGACGACACAGGCGTCGCGCAGCAGGATTGGTCGCATCGCGGTCATGCCTCTGGCCTCACGCCGCGATAGGCGCGCTCGAGCAGCGCGCGGATTGCCTCGCGCTCGATCGGGCGCGGATTCCAGTAGGGCGATTCGACCGCGAGCGCGGCGGCGCGCTCGACGCCGTCCTCGGGCATGCCGATTTCGCGCAGGGAGCGCGGCCCGCCCAGCCGGCCGATCAGGTCGTAGAGGCCTTGGGCCGCGTCCTCGACGCCCATTGCGACGGCGGTCCTGGCCGCCGCCTCCGGCGCCGCCGGCGCGTTGTAAGCGAGCGCGTGCGGCAGAATGACGGTGTGCGTCTCCGCATGCGGCAGATCGAAGGCGCCGCCGAGCACGTGGCAGAGCTTGTGATGCAGCGCCATGCCGGCGGCGCCGAGGCAGACGCCGCAAAGCCAGGCGCCGTAGAGCGCGTCGCGCCGCGCCGTGGGATCGCGCGGCATCGTCACGATATCAGGCAAGGCGCGCGTGAGGGCGCGCACGCCCTCTTCGGCGATCAGCGAGGTGATCGGGTTGCGATCTTGCGCGTAGAGCGCCTCGACCGCGTGAGCGATCGCGTTGACCCCAGAGGTGACGGAGGTCGCGACCGGCAGGCCGAGCGTCAGATCGACGTCGTAGATCACCGCCTCCGGCAGGATGCGCGCGTCGCGCTGCGTCGTCTTCTTCCCATCCGCGGTCTCGCCGAGAATATCGGTCATCTCCGAGCCGGCGTAGGTGGTGGGAACGACGATCTGCGGCAGATTGGTGCGCAAGGCGAGCGCCTTGCCGAGTCCGGTGGTCGAGCCGCCGCCGATCGCGACCGTGCAATCCGCCTTGGCCGCCTCGAACGCGGCGAGGGCGCGCTCGGTGACAGCGATCGGGGTATGCATCGCCGCGCCGGGAAACAGCCCGGCGGCGAGCGGCCCGAGTTGCGCGACGACGCCGGCGCCGGTCGCTTCCTGCTGCGAGGTCGTGAGGACGAAGGCGCTGCGGCAGCCGAGCGCCTTGACCTCGTCGGCCAGCGCCGCGACCGAGCCGGCGCCGAACACGACCCGCGAGGGATGCGCGGTATAGACGAAGCGATCTTGCAAAGCCGTCTCCTTCCCTGTCACCGGCCGCGTCGGGCCAAGAGGTTCGTCGTCCTTGCCGATCAGTTAGGACGAGCCGGCCGCAGGGTCTAGCGTCTAAATGTTCATTTTGGATGTATTGCGGCCATGAACGATTTCGAACCACTCTTGGTCTTGGTTCCCGCGCCGAGCCATTCCATCGGCTGCTTTCACCGAAGCCGTCGGTTTGCTTGTTCCAAAATCAAGACTTGGAGGCGCCCTTCAGCTGTCCGCGGTAGCGCAACGCATCAACCAGCAAGGAAAACGCTTGGGTGGGCTGACGACGGCTCGGATAGTAAAGGTGATACCCGGAAAAAGGCGGACACCAGTCGGCAAGCACCCTCACAAGATGCCCGGCATCGATGTCAGGTTGAGCCTGTTCCTCGGTGAGGTAGGCCAAGCCAAACCCGGCCCGGGCCGCCGTGAGAATGAGGGAGGCAGTCCCGAACACGAGCTGTCCATCAACCCGTACGTTCATCTCCCGGCCGGTCTTCTCGAACTCCCATGCGTAGAGCCCGCCGTGAGTCGGCAGCCGCAGATTGATGCAGGCATGGTCCGTCAGGTCTTGCGGCGTTTTCGGCGGTTTGCGCGCCGCGAAGTAGGACGGCGCGCCTACGACGGCCATCCGCATGTCAGGCGCGATGCGTACCGCTATCATGCCACTGGCCACCGTCTCGCCCAGTCGAACGCCTGCGTCGAACCGCTCCGCCACGATGTCGGTCAGGCCGTAATCGATCGCGATTTCGACCTTGATGTCGGGGTATTCCGGCAGAAACCGTTCCAGCGCTGGCCAGAGCACTGAAGCCGCCGCATTCTCGGTCGAGGTCAGGCGAATCGTACCGGCGGCCTTGTCGCGCAGCGCCGTGACCGACTCCAGCTCGGCGTCAACCTCTGCAAAACGAGGTCCAACCGTTCGTAGGAGACGCTCGCCGGCTTCGGTCGGCGCGACGCGGCGCGTCGTACGCGTGAGCAGCCGTATTCCCAGCCGGGCCTCCAATCCGCGCAGGGTCTGACTCAAGGCCGATTGCGAGACCCCGAGCTGGGCGGCTGCTCGCGTGAAGCTTTGCTCCCGAGCGACGACAAGGAAGACGACCAGATCGCCTGCCGTTTCCTTTTTCATTTAGAAGCCTCGCTAATAGGTCTATGCGTTTTATCCTAGCTTATCATAGGAAATGACGCACATTATTTTACGA
>DASXCK010000415.1:0-8098 GCA_036491235.1 Xanthobacteraceae bacterium
CGCCTCGCTCGGCGGCATGACGTCGACGCGCGCCTCCGGCACCAATGCGGTGCGCTACGGCACCATGAAGGACAACGTGCTGGCGCTCAAAGCCGTGCTGGCGAGCGGCGAGGTGATCAAGACGGCGCAGCGCGCCAAGAAATCATCGGCCGGTTACGACCTGACGAGGCTGTTCGTCGGCGCCGAGGGCACCCTCGGCGTCATCACCGAGATCACCCTGCGCCTGCACGGCATCCCGGAGGCAATCGCGAGCGGCGTCTGCCCATTTCCGTCGGTCGAGGCCGCCTGCAACGCGACCATTGCGACCATCCAGACCGGCATTCCGGTCGCCCGCATCGAGCTGCTCGACGAGCTCCAGGTCAGGGCCTGCAACGCCTATTCCAAGCTCACGCTGCCCGAGCAGCCGATGCTCTTCCTCGAATTCCACGGGTCGCAGGCCTCGGTCGCCGAGCAGTCCGGGCAGTTCGCCGAGATCGCGCGCGAGTTCGGCGGCGGACCATTCGACTGGGCGACCAAGCCGGAAGACCGCAGCCGCCTGTGGCAGGCGCGCCACGACGCCTACTGGGCGGCGCGGGGGCTGCGGCCGGGCGCGAGCGCGGTTGCGACCGACGTGTGCGTGCCGATCTCGCGGCTCGCCGATTGTCTCACGGCGACGCAGGAGGACATCGCGACGAGCCGGCTGGTGGCGCCGATCCTCGGCCATGTCGGCGACGGCAACTTCCATTTGTCGCTGCTCATCGATCTCGACGACCGCGACGAGGTGGCGCGCGCCGAGGGCTTGTGCGCCCGCCTGGTCGAGCGGGCGCTGGCCATGGAGGGAACCTGCACGGGCGAGCACGGCGTCGGGCAGGGCAAGATGAAATATCTCCTCGCCGAGCACGGTGCGCCGGCGCTCGCCGCCATGCGGGCGCTCAAGCACGCGTTCGACCCGCAGGGCATCATGAACCCGGGCAAAATCGTCACGCTGGGGTGATCGACCAGGATTTGGGTGGCCGGCGGGATTGTCACGCTTGGGCAATAGCGATGGCGGGGACATATATTCGCCGCTAAACCATAAGACCAAGCTGGCGGACCGCAGGTCGCCGGTTCGGGACGACCGGCGCCGTTGGCCATTGCGGTCAGGATCAGGTCGGGCAGTGCGTTTGGGAGCGCGTTCCTTTCCTGCGGCATTAGGAACATGCTCTAACCTCTTTGATTTTCGCATATCCTGGCCGGCGAGCTGCCGTCTATTTTTGCCGGGATAGGCGTTAAGGGGAAGAAGCGGGGCTCGGAGCACAAGCGTGCAGTCGACGCTGCTTGGGTTGGCAGTCGCACTCATCGTGGCACTGGTTGCTGCGCTGGTGGGGCCGCTATTCATTGACTGGGGGCGCTGGCGCGCGAGCTTCGAAGCCGAGGCGACGCGGCTCGTCGGCATGCCGGTGCGGGTGTCCGGCGAGATCGACGCGCGCCTTCTGCCGACGCCGAGGCTTCGGCTCAACGGCATCGAGATCGGCGAGCCGGGCCATGAGCCGCGGCTGCGCGCCCATGCGCTCGATGTCGAGTTCGCGCTCACGCCGCTGATGCGGGGCGAGTGGCGCGCCTCGCAACTGCGCCTCGACGCACCGCAGCTGATGCTCGGGGTCGACGCCGGCGGCCGCATCGAGGTGCCGCCTGTTTCGATCGCTTTTGATCCGGACCAGCTTTCGTTCGACCGCGTCGAGGTCGCCAATGGCCGCGCCGTGCTCCTGGATGCCGCGCGCGGCACGCGCACGGTGCTCGACCAGCTTTCGTTCAACGGCGACATCCGCTCGCTGGTCGGCCCGTTCCGGGGCGACGGCGCCTTTGTCGTGTCGGGCCGGCAGTACGGCTATCGCGTTTCCGGCCGCCGGCGCGGGGACGATGGCGGCATGCGCTTGCATCTCGCCCTCGATCCGCACGAGCGCGCGCCGACAATGGAGACCGAGGGTACCTTGTGGGTCGAGGGCGGCCGTCCGCGCTACGAAGGCACGCTCACGCTCACCGGGCCCGCAAGTCTTACGCCGCCGGCCGGCCAGACGGGCGCCGCCAGCGCGTGGCACGCCACGAGCAAGGTCAAGGCGACGCCCACGGACGCGCTGTTCGAGCAGGTCGATTTCCAATACGGGCCGGACGAGCGCGCCGTGAGGCTCGCCGGCACGGCCGATCTCAAGCTCGGCGCCAACCCGAGCTTCGAGGCGGTGCTCTCGGCGCGACAGGTCGATCTCGACCGCGTCCTGCGGGTGCCCGACGCGGCGCCGCGCACGCCGATCGCCCTGATGCGCGACCTCACCGACATGCTCGCGCAGTTCACGCCGCCGCCGGTGCCGGTGCAGATCGGCATCGGCGTCGATAACGTGACGGTCGGCGATGCATCGCTGGTCGGGCTGCATGGCGACATGCATGCCGAGGCGGACGGCTGGAGCCTCGACAACGTCGAATTCCGCGCGCCGGGCGCAACGCAGGTGCATGCGAGCGGGCTGCTCTCGCTCAAGTCGGACACGCCCGAGTTCGCCGGTCCCGCGCGCATCGACTCGGCGGATCCGAAGGCGCTGATCGCCTGGCTGGAAGGCCGCAAGGATACGCAGCGTGCGGCCGTCGGATCTTTCAGCGCGCGCGGCGACGTCACGCTCGGCGGCACGCGCGTCGCGGTCGAGCGGCTCAAGGCGTCGTTCGACGGCAAGACGGTCGAGGGCCGGTTCGCCTACGCGTTCGCCGGCGATCACCGGCCGGCACGCCTCGATGCCGCGCTCAATGCCGCGCAGATCGATCTCGATGGCGCGCTCTCCTTCGCGAGCCATGCGTTCGCCGGCACGACGTTCGAATTGCCGCGCGAGATCGCGCTGAAGCTCAACTTCGGCCACGCGACCTATGCGGGCGTCGAGGCGAAGGGCGCGAGCGCGGATCTCAAGTTCGACGCCAAGGGCCTCGACATCGAACGGCTGGCCATCGCGGATTTTGGCGGCGCGGTGGTCAACGGACAGGGACACATCGACACCTCGGCGTCGTCTTGGCGCGGCTCGCTTGCGTTCTCGCTGCAGGCGCAGCAGCTTGGCGGCGTCGCGACGCTCGCCGCCAAGTTCGCGCCGGGCGCCGCCGAGTTGCTGCGCACGACGGCGCAGCGCGCCGCCCCCGCCCGGCTCAGCGCAAAGCTCGAGGTAGCGCCCACGACCGACGGCGTGGCCGCCAGCACCGGCAGCAAGACCGACGCCAAGCTCACGGTTGACGGCACCGTCGCGGGCGTGGGCGTCAACCTCGTGGCAGAGGGCAACGGCGATGCGGCATCGCCTTCCGCCGCCAACATCCGGCTGGACGGCCGACTCGATGCGGCCGACGGCGCCGGCCTTGCGGCGCTGCTCGGCCTCGATCGGCTCGCCGTGCTCGATCACCACCCCGCGAACCTCATCCTCGCGGCGCATGGACCGGCCGGCGGCGACCTGCGCGTCGACGCGACCTTCAGCGGCGCCGGGGTCGATGCGGGTGCGCGCGGCACGTTGCGCCTCGCCGACGCGCGGCCGCGCGGGGCCCTCGAGGTGAGCTTCGCGGCGACCAACGCGCGCCTGACCCGCGGCGATGCGGCGGCCGCGGTGCCGCTCGAGCTCACCACGCGGCTGTCGCTCGACGGCGACCAGGTCAAGCTCGCGGCTTTCGACGCCAAGGTCGCGGATACGAGCGTCAAGGGCGAACTCGCGCTGGTGCTCGGCCATCCGCTGCGCCTCGCGGGATACCTCGACGCCGATACGCTCGATGCGGCGGCCGTGCTCGCCGCCGCGATCGGCTCGCCTGTGGCGCGGCGCGCGGGCGTGATGTGGTCGGAGGAGCCTTTCGGTCCGGGACCGCTCGCCGATGTCGACGGCCGGCTCGCCTTCAAGGTCGCGCACGCGCGCTTCGTCGGCGGCCTCACGGGCGACGGACTGCAGGGGATCGTGAGGTTCGAACCATCCGCGGTCGGAATCGACAAGATCGAGGGCCGCGTCGGCGGCGGCAGGTTCTCGGCGCGAGCCACGCTGCGCACGGCATCATCGGGGCTTTCCGCGGCCCTGCAGGCCTCGCTCAACGACGCCGATCTTGCGGCGTTGCTGCCGGGCGGCGCCGGCGCATCCGGCCGCATCTCGTTTCAATTCGACGCTACCGGAATCGGCCGGAGTCCGGCTGCACTCATCGGCGCCTTGCGCGGCAGAGGCAGCGCGGCGGGCGAGAATTTGCAATTCGCCGGCCTCGATCCGCAGGCGATCGAAACCGCGTCGGAGGCGGCCGAGCGGGGCAGCCTGCTCGATCCGCAGCGCGTCGGCGACATCGTGCGCACCGCGCTCGCCGGTGGCGCGCTCGATATTCCGGATGCCGGCGGCACTCTCGCGATCGACGATGGGCGGCTGACCTTTGCGCCGCTCGCGGCGCCGGCGCAGGGCGCCGATGTGACCATCATGGGCGGCTACGACATCGGGCGGGACGCGCTCGATGTCGGCTTCGACCTCGCCGGTGCGCCGAGCGCGGATGTGGCCGCGCATGGGCGTCCGCGGCTCACGGTTTCGTTCAAGGGACCATTGGCGGCACCACGCCGCAGCGTCGATGTGACGGCACTGGTCGGCTGGCTCACGGCGCGCCGGGTCGAACGGGAAGCCAAGCGGCTCGAGGCGGCCGAGCGGGAGGCAAAGCGCGTCCAGGCGCAGGAGGCGGCGGAGGCGCTGCGCCGCGCGCAGGAGGCGGCTCGTCAGGCCGCGTTGAAGGAAGCGGCGCAGAAGGCGGCGGCGCAACGCGCCGCCGAGCAGGCCGCCGTCGCGACGCGGCCGGCCGTGCCAGGTGCCGAGAGGGCGCCCGATCTGCCACCCACGATCGAGATTCCGTCGGTGCCGGCTCACCCGCAGGTCAAGCGGCGGCCATCGCCGTCACACGGCGCCGCCACCCACATGCCTGCTCCGCCGCTCGTGATCACGCCGCCGGCCCGCTAATCCCGGGCACGATTTGCGAAAAGGCTTGCCCCGGACTTGATGCGAGGCGATACCGGTTTTCGCAAAGATTGCGCGCGAACAACCTGAAGCGCGATGACGACGCGAAACGACATCACGCTGTCGCCTGCAAGAATGCCGCTTCGCCCAGAACGTGCGCATGTGAATCGACAACAGCGTTCCGCTTCCGGCAGAGCGGAACGCTGGTCTGCATGCCGGCCTGGCGGCCGGCATCACCATGTCGTGTCTGGCTTCGAGGCTCAGTCCGCCCGCAACGCCGGCTGTGCGGTGCGCACGCCGCCCAGGATTTCACGCGGCGCGTTGTGCTCGGACTGGTGTCCTGGAATCTGCGCCCGATAGTAATCGAGCACGAACAGGCGGATCGCCGACGAGAGGTTCCCGTGGCGGCGATCGGAGTCGATCGTGGAGACGAGATCGGACAGAGTCATGTCGCGTCCTCCCGCGATCTCCTTCAGGCCTTTCCAGAAGGCGTCTTCGAGGCTCACGCTGGTCTTGTGCCCGGCGATGACGATTGAGCGCTTTACGACCGGCGATTTCATCGACCTTCTCCATTTCCGATCCGGTGACCTTCGACGTCCCGCCGGGCCTTGTCCGCCCGTGCTTTGACGAGAAGTCGTTCACCCTTGGGCGCCCCATACTGCGCTCGACGCTCGGCCGCCCGCTGCTCATCTTGCAGTCGTGCGGCACGCTTCCGAGCGGCCCGTAGGTTGATAACTTTCGCCATTTGAACGATCGAAGGTGTCCAGATGCTTCTGCGTGGATCGGGAATGATCCACTCATCTGTGCCAATTACGCCGATACCGTGGCGCTGGATCATTCCGAGATACCCCCCGGCCTGACGGGCCCCGCCATAGTTGGACGACCGACGCGCGTGGCTTCGGTCGTTCAAAATCGGCTTGTGCGAAAAGCCCAAAACGCACAAAGGTTCCTGTAACGGTTGAAAAAAACTTTGATCACCTATTTCTCATTGTTATCGTTACGGTTTTTCGCGGCGTGAAACGAGCGGGTTTTGGCGACGTTGTCGGACCCCACGAGGCCGCCGGCGGATTCGTCTTCGCGTGTATGGCTCGACGTATGCACCTAGCGTGGGGCAGCCCCGGGAAAAATTCACGTCGCATGCTTGTGATTTTACCGCGGTTCCGCGATCGCCCCCGGCCGCGGCCGTACCGCCGTAGTGTTCGGCCCGGGCCGACTCTCTATTTTTTTCTGAATCGGTCGAGCCGCACCACTTCGCCGCCGGCTTGTGGCGTGTCCGCCGGCTTGGCGACGAGCGCTCCCTCAGTGGCGGGGTTGGCGGGGGTCGGCAAAACCTGCGTCGGCGTCAGCGGGCGGTCGTGTCGCGCCGGCGGACGGGCCTTCTTTTCGGTCTTATCGCCGCCGGCACCATCGCTCGCCTCATCCTCGTCGCCGGTCGGCGCTGAGAACTGCAGGCCGAACTGCACCGACGGGTCGGCGAACCCGGTGATCGCGTGCAGCGGAATGACCAGGCGCTCCGCGATTCCACTGAATGAAAGGCCGACCTCGAACCGGTCCTCGGTGACGATCAGGTCCCAGAACTGATGCTGCAGGACAATGGTCATTTCCTTCGGGTACTGCGCCTTGAGGCGCGCCGACAGGCTGACGCCGTCCGCGCGCGTGTCGAAGGAAACGAAGAAGTGGTGCTCGCCCGGCAACCCTTTGGCGGCGGCGTCCGCGAGCACGGTTCGCACGACCGAGCGCAGCGCGTCCTGGGTGAGGATGTCGTAGCGAATGTAATCGACCGTCATGGCACCGAAGTCTAGATTGCTTTTCCGATTCGATCGAACCGTTATTCGCAGCGATTCACGGCAAAGAAAGTGGGGGCTTCTGTTGCCAGGTGCCCCCGGACCCCGCCTGCCGCTGCTAAGACGTCAGGACTTCAGATCGGTCTTTCAGACTGCGTTACGCAGCCTGAGCAACCGGAGCATAGTTGTCGTTGGCAACTATGAAAGTGGCCCGATAACGGCGGAACCATGCCGAGCAAAAGCACGCCCTTTACGCCCTCGTCGATCCTGTTTCGCCCCCGCCGGAACCCAGCCTCGTGCGCGCCGCTTTGGCACCTGCTCTGGGCTCGGGTGGAGGCGCCGGGTACTGCCCCCGGGTCCGAAAGGTTTATTACGACGGCCATTTATCGCCATATCCGGCTTGCGCCGGCGCTTGGAATATAGGCGCTAAACGTTGACAAAAAAAGAGCAATCGGGGCCGTCCACAGCAACATCGCTGCCGAGGCCGGGCGAGCTGTTCGTGGCTTTCGCCACCATTGCGGCATGCGGCTTCGGCGGCGTGCTCGCGTGGGCGCGCTACGTGATCGTGCAAAAGCGCCGATGGCTCAGTCCGGAGGAGTTCAACGAGCAGTTCGCGCTCTGCCAGGTTCTGCCCGGCGGCAACATCCTGAACTTCGCCGTCATGTACGGCTGCCGCTGCGCCGGCGCGCTCGGCTCGTTCGCGGCGGTCTGCGGCCTCGTCGGGCCGCCCCTGATCTTGATGATCCTCGCCGGCATCCTCTATCGCCGCTACGGCGGCCTGCCGTTGCTGCACGGCGTCCTCGCGAGCGTCGCGGCTGCGGCCGCGGGCTTGCTCATCGCGACGGCCCTGCGGATGGTCACCGCGAGCGTCAAAGCGCGCGTGCGGCCGGGCCACATCGTCGCCGCCGCCACGTTCGTCGCCGCCGGCGTGCTGCGCTTGCCGCCCATCTGGGTCATGGCAGTCGCGGCGCCGGTCGGCGTCGCGCTCGCGTGGTGGGAGCGGCGATGAGGGACGACAGCGGCGTCTACGTCGCGTTGATCACGACCTTCGCGATGTGCTCGGTGATCGCGATCGGCGGCGCGAACTCGACCGTGCCGGAGATGCACCGCCAGGTCGTCGGCACCTATCAGTGGATGGGTGACCGCACCTTCAGCGAGCTCTACGCCATCGCGCAGGCGGCGCCGGGGCCGAACGTGGTGTTCACGGCGCTGCTCGGCCACTACGTCGCGGGCGTCCCGGGCGCCTTCATCGCGCTCGCCGCCATGTGCGCGCCGTCCTGCACGATTGCGTTTTGCGCGGCGCGGGTTATCGACCGCTTCCGCGAAGCGCGTTGGCGCATCCTGATCCAGGCCGGCCTCGTCCCGGTGACGATC
>DASXCK010000416.1:0-3813 GCA_036491235.1 Xanthobacteraceae bacterium
ACGGCTCAAGGATGGGCCGCATGCGGTTGCCGATATCGCACGCGGCCTGCCAGTGAGCCGGCCGGCGGTATCGCAGCATCTCAAGGTCTTGAAGGAGGCGGGTCTCGTGGCCGATCGGCCGGAGGGGACGCGCCGGGTCTATTACATCGACCCGCACGGTCTCGGCGCGCTGCGCAAGTGGCTCGACCAGTTCTGGGACGATGCGCTCGCGGCGTTCCAGGCCGAGGCCGAGCGCGGCGCGCAAGGTGGCGCAAAAGCCATGCCGGGAAGGACGGGCAAGAAATGATGCAGACCATCACGATCGCGCCGGTGCGCAAGACCATTCACGTGAAGGCGAGCGCCGCGCATGCCTTCGAGGTGTTCACCGCCGGGCTCGACCGTTGGTGGCCGAAGGATCACGGCATCGGCAAGACGCCGCGCAAGGCGGTGGTGATGGAGACGCGGCTCGGCGGGCGCTGGTACGAGCTCGCCGAGGACGGCACGCAGACCGATGTGGGCAGGATCACGGCCTGGGAGCCGCCGCAGCGCTTCGTGATGAGCTGGGACATCAACAGTAAATGGAAGCCTGACACCACGGTCGCGTCCGAGGTCGAGGTGCGCTTCATCGCCGAGGCCGCGCACGCCACGCGCGTCGAGCTCGAGCACCGCAAGTTCGAGCAGATGGGCGCCGAGCCGGGCGCGAAGATGCGCAAGGACGTCGACGGCGGCTGGCCGGGTCTGCTGGAAATCTTCCGCTCGCACGCCGAGCGCGTGTGAGGGCGCAACGGATCTTCTAGCCCGGATGAGCCCTCGGGTCCTGCCTTCGGCCAGCCCAAGGACAGGCTCCGCGGCATCCGGGATCGGCATCATAGATGCCGCAGGTCGGCTCTTTACATCCGATCTGCGTGCGCCTTGTCCGGACTACCAGAAATTCAACAGGAGGAGTGTGACATGACCATCGAGATCTTCGCGTTTCCGCCGAGCCCGCGCGCCTTCAAGGCGATCGCGCTCGCCAATCACCTCGGCCTGGACGTCACGGTGCGGCCACTCGATTTTTCCAAGGGTGAGCACAAGACGCCCGAATATGCGGCGCTCAATCCAAACATGATGATGCCGACATTGCGCGACGGCGACTACGTGCTGTGGGAGGCGAACGCGATCATGCAGTATCTCGCGGGCCGCAAGCCGCAGAGCGGTCTGCTGCCGGGCGACGAGCGCGGCCGGCTCGACGTGACGCGCTGGCAGTTCTGGGACCTCGCGCACTGGGACCCGGCGGTCGAAACCCTGCTCCTGGAGAACTTCGTCAAGCCGATCCTCATGGGCGCGGGGGCGCCTGATGCCGTTGCGATCGCGAAGGGGACCGAACAATTCCATCGCGCCGCCGCCGTGCTCGACGGCCAGCTCAAGGGGCGCAAATACGTCACCCGCGATATGCTGACGCTCGCCGATTTCGCGCTCGGTGCCCCGCTCAATTATGCGGCCGAGGGCCGTTTCCCGCTGGACAGCTATCCCGAGATCAGGCGCTGGCACGCCAGCCTGATGATGCTGCCCGCGTGGCAGAAGACGATTGCGGAGTCGCCCCTAGCGCAACGCGCGGCAGCATAAGCATCCAATTGCAAACGATGAACGTCACCCTCAGGCGGCCGCGCGAAGCGCGGCCCTCGAAGGACGACGGCTGCTGCAGTGCGACTCGCGCATTCGTTGCGCTACCTCGGCCGATCCCTTCGCGGGCGCGGTACGCGCGCCGACTCAGGATAACGGGTCAGGATAAACCTACTTCGGCTTCGCGCCCGCGAGGCCGGCGAGCCTGCGTTGGTACTCGATCTGCTCGGCGATGTACGTGTGATAGGCCTCGGGCGAATTCGGCTGGTCCGGAAGCGTCATGCCGAACGGCTCGAGCCGCTTGGCGAACGTCGGCGAGGCGGTGATCGAGGCATTCAGGGCCTTGTTGAGGATTGCGATCACGGACGCCGGCGTGCCGCGCGGCGCGAGCAGACCGACGAAGGCGCTGTGCTCGAAGTTCTTGAAGCCGAGCTCCGCGAAGGTCGGCACGTCCTGGACCACCGGGAGCCGCTGCGCGGTCGCGATGGCGAGCAGCCGCACCTGGCCCGCGCTCACCATGCCGGCGACGCTCGGCAGCCAGATGAAGCCGGCCTGCACCTGGCCGCTCGCGACCGCGCCCGCGGCCGGACCGGATCCGTTATAAGGCACCGCGACGACCTTGGTGCCGGCGAGCGCGTTGAGCTGCCGCACCGCGATGGCGGGGCTCGTCGCCGGGCCGGTGGTCGCCATGTTGGTCTTGGTCGGATTGGCCTTCGCGTAGGCGATGAGATCGGCGAGGCTCTTGAGTGGCGAGCTTGCCGGAACGGCGAGGACGAGGGGAGGGCCTTGGGCGATCATGCCGACCGTGGTGAGGTCGGTCCGCACGTTGTAGGGCACCTTGATGTAGAAGAGGTTCTGCACCTCGGAGATGCCGCTCACCAGCAGCGTATAGCCGTCGGGCGCCGCATGAATGACATACGATGTGCCGATCACGCCGGAGGCGCCGGGCTTGTTCTCCACCACGACGGACTGCTTGAGGCGCGATTGCAGATCGGGCGCGAGCATGCGGGCCGGCATGTCGGTGAGGCCGCCGGGCGCGAAAGACACCACGAGGGTGACCGGCCGGCTGGGATAATCCTCAGCCAGGGCCGTGCCCGCGAGGGCGACCGCCGCAGCCAGCGCCAGTGCGGCGTGACGTAGGGCCATCGTGGTATCCTTCTTCCCCGCAGCGGCTCAGCCGCCAACCCGCCCGAACGCGATTCACGTCACATCATAATCCGTGAGGTCGATCGCATCGGAGTCCGGACTGCGCAGGGACATTGTGGTCTTTTGTCCCATCACGGGTGAATCAGAAGCTCGCGAATTCGGTGGTGCCGGCGCCGACATCGGGGACCGGGAAGAAGCATAACAACACCAGCGTCTCGCTCCCGGTGTTGGCCGTCATGTGCTTTTCGCCCGCCGGCACCAGCAGCACGTCACCGGGTCCGGCATGGTGGGCACCGCTGTCCGACTGCATCATGCCGCGCCCCGACAGCACGTAGATGCATTCCTCGAAGTCCGAGTGCAGGTGCGGGCCGCGCGGCTTGTCGCCGGGTCGAGTGGGCGCGATTTCGACCAGGCGAAAGCTCATCTTCGAGCCGATCTTGCCGGACACGAGCTCGCGCGAGCGGCGGCCGGGCAGGTCGAGAAGTTTTGCGTCGGCGGCGGTGAGCAGGCGAGCCATTATTTCGTCCTCCGAAACTGGCGGAGCTCCACGGTGCCGCCGCCCTGGACGGCGTCGAGCTGGCGGAAAATCTCGGTCGTCTCCCTGGCAATTGCGTCCGCGATGTCGACGAGCATGCGCGTGCCCTTGTCGGCGGTCGCATGCTGCGGACTGCCGAACCAGCCGGTCGGCGCGATCGAACGGATGTCGGTGAGCACCGGCTGGTAGGCGCGCGTGCGGCGCAGCTTGTCCATCTTGTGTCCGTGGCCGTGGTCCGACGAGTAGTCGATGCGGTCAAGGTGCACGAGCTCCGGCCGATAGGCGAGCACCGCCAGCGCCTCGATCTCGCCGCCGTGGGTGAGGCCGTTGCACGTGTGGCCGTAGAGCTCCTCGGCCACGTAACAGGCCTGTACGGTCACGACCGTCATGCCGTGCTCGCGGTGCAGCGCCTCGGCGGCGATCGCGAGCGAGGGGATGTTGCCCTCGTGCCAGTTGAGGATGACCAGGTATTTGGTGCCGTGCCGTGCGGTCGAGACGCAGGTCTCGGTCACGAGCCGCATATAGGTGTCGGGCGTGAGCGTGATCGTGCC
>DASXCK010000417.1:0-2794 GCA_036491235.1 Xanthobacteraceae bacterium
CGGCAACGTCGTGCTCGACGAGGCCTATGCGAGCCTCAATCCCGACGCCCGCCCGGGCCCCTATGTGATGATCGCGGTGAGCGACACCGGCTCCGGCATTCCGGCCGCGCTGCGCGACAAGGTGTTCGAGCCGTTCTTCACCACCAAGGAGGTGGGCAAGGGCACCGGGCTCGGGCTGAGCATGGTGTACGGCTTCGTCAAGCAGTCCGGCGGCCACATCAAGATCTACAGCGAGGAAGGGCACGGGACGAGCATCAAGCTCTACCTGCCGCGCGCCTCGGGCGACGCGCTGCCGCAGGTCGAGGCGCCGTCCTTGCCGCAGGTGAACGGCAACGAGTCGATCCTCGTCGTCGAGGACGATCGCATGGTGCGCGAGTACGTCGTGACCCAGCTCGCGAGCCTCGGCTATTCGACGATCCCGGCCGCCGACGCCGCCGAGGCGCTGGCGCTGCTCGACGGCGGCACCGTGCCGGACCTACTGTTCACCGACGTGATCATGCCGGGCGGCATCAACGGCCGCAGTCTTGCCGAGCAGGCGTGCCGGCGCCGACCCGGGCTCAGGGTGCTGTTCACCTCGGGCTACACCGAGACCGCGATCGTGCACCACGGCCGCCTCGATCCGGGCGTGCTGCTTCTCCCCAAGCCCTACCGCAAGGTCGATCTCGCGCGCATGATCCGCAAGGCACTCGATGCGCCGCCCAACATGCTGCCCAATGCGCCGACGAAGCTCGCGCCGGCCGATCAGGTCGCCTGATCGCGATTCACGCCCTCACGTCCGCGGACCTGTCGATCGCATGCAGCCGCGCGCTGCGCATGCGATTTCCTCCCATGGGTAATGCAGATTTGTAGAGCGGCCTGACCACAGGCAAAAAGCCTGTGTTCACCGCGCGATGGCGCGTCGCGCCAGGCTACCGGGTGGGACGGGTCCCGTCGGCCACTGCAACGTCCACTTGAACCGTACCGGCGATGTGCCAAGCTCGCCTGCAGCGGAGCGACCCAGAAGCTTCGCGCAATCGGGGAGGTTTCGTCATGCGTAGGCAATTCGTTGCAGCGCTGTCGACCGCGCTGCTGCTGACCACGACTGCGGCGTTCGCCCAGGCGCCGATGAGCAACCTGGATCGGCTCGGCGCGTTCAAGACGACGGGCGCGTCGCCCAACATCCCGGTCATTCCGCAGACCGGCCCGAAAGCCGACGCGATCAAGAAGCATCTGCAGTCCATCAAGCTGCCGCCCGGCTTCCACATCGGCCTCTATGCGCTGGTGCCGGACGCACGGCACATGGCGGTCGGGCCGCAAGGGCTCGTGACCTTCGTCGGCACCCGCAAGGCGCAGGTCTACGCGGTGAGCGACCGCTCCAAATCCGGCGTCGCCGACGAGGTGAAGCGCTTCGCGTCGACCATCGACCTCGTGCTGCCCAACGGCCCGTGCTTCTCCAAGGACGGCTTCCTGTTCATCGTCGAGCAGAACCGCGTGCTGATGTATCCGGCGGCCGAGTTCTTCTACGAGAGCCCGGACGTCGTCGCGATCCCGATCGTGCCGCAGGGCGAGCTCATCCCGAAGGACGAGGAGAGCTACAATCACACGGCGCGCGTCTGCCGCGTCGGACCCGACAACAAGCTCTACATCACGCTCGGCCAGCCCTTCAACGTGCCGGCCCCCGAGAAGCTCGAGCTCTATCACAAGTATGGCCTCGGCGGGATCATCCGCATGGATCGCGACGGCAAGAACCGCGAGGTCTATGCCTACGGCATCCGCAACTCGGTGGGCCTCGACTTCAATCCCAAGGACAAGACCCTGTGGTTCACCGACAACCAGGTGGACGGCATGGGCGACGATCAGCCGCCGGGCGAGCTCAACCGCGCCATCAAGGCCGGCGAGAACTTCGGCTTCCCATGGTACGGCGGTGGGCACACGCGCACCGACGAGTACAAGAACGACAAGCCGCCGGCCGACGTCGTCTTCCCGCAGGTCGAGATGGCGGCGCACGCGGCCGATCTCGGCATGACCTTCTATTCGGGGACCATGTTCCCGGCGAAGTATCGCGGTGCGATCTTCTCGGCGCAGCACGGCTCGTGGAATCGCACCGTGCCGGTCGGTGCGCGCGTGATGGTGACGTACCTCAAGGAAGACGGAACCGCCGCCAGGTCGGAGCCGTTTGCCGAAGGATGGCTCAACGCCAGCGGCGAATATCTCGGCCGCCCGGTCGACGTCGCCCAGCTCAGGGACGGCTCGCTCCTGGTGTCCGACGATTTCGCCGGCGCGCTCTATCGCATCTGGTACGACGGCAAATGACGATCTGACCGTCATTGCGAGGAGCGAAGCGACAAAGCAATCCCGCCCAACGAGTCGCGGCGCGAGATTGTTTCGGCGTGCACCCAAGTCGGGCCTGCCCGACTTGGCTAATGATAGTCGCCGATCTCGGGTAAACTCGAGATCGGTGCGCGCCTCGCAATGACGGCGTCACATCATGGAGTGGCGAACGGCATGCTTAGCCTTCGTATCGCGGCTTCGATCTTAGGCATCTGTGCGGCCGTCGCACTCGCATCAGGTCCCGCCCTGGCCGCCGGCGACGCCAAGGCCGGCCGGCAGAAGGCGCTGCAATGCCAGACCTGTCACGGCCTCGACGGGCAGGCAAAATTGCCCGACGCTCCGAACCTCGCGGGGCAAACCGCGATCTACCTCGCCAAGGCGCTGAAGGACTACCGCGGTGGCGCGCGCCGCAACGACATGATGTCCGTCATCGCGCACGCACTCTCCGACCAGGATATCGACAATCTCGCCGCCTATTATGCGG
>DASXCK010000418.1:0-7595 GCA_036491235.1 Xanthobacteraceae bacterium
GGCGCGCGGCGCACGCGTGCTCGTGCAGGTGCAGCGCCCGCTGCTCCGCCTTGCGGCCGCCTCGCTCGCCGGCATCGAGGTCTTTGTCGAAGGCGATCTCATGCCGCCGTTCGAGCTGCATAGCCCGCTGCTCTCGCTGCCGTTCGCCTGCGCGACGACACTCGACACGATTCCGGCGCAGATCCCCTATCTCAAGGTCGATCCGGCGACCGCCGCGCGCTGGCGCAACCGCATCGGCACGACCGGCGGATTGAAGGTCGGCCTCGCCTGGGCCGGCAACCCTCAGCACAAGAACGACCGCAACCGTTCGATCGCGCTGGAGCGCCTGGCGCCGTTGTTCGAGGTTGCTGGGGTGCGCTGGTTCTCGCTGCAGGTAGGCGAGCGCGCCGCCGATCTCGTCCACGCGCCGGCCGGAAGGATCGCGAACCTGGCCGAGCGCCTGACGGATTTCGCCGAGACTGCCGCCGCGGTAGCGGGGCTCGATCTCGTGATCGCGGTCGATACGGCGGTCGCGCATCTCGCGGGCGCGCTCGGCAAGCCAGTGTGGGTCTTGCTGCCGTTCGTGCCGGACTGGCGCTGGCTCATCGATCGCGCGGACAGCCCGTGGTACCCGACGGCGCGGCTGTTTCGCCAACCAGGGCGTGACGACTGGGAGAGCGTCGCACAAGCCGTGCGCGCCGCGCTCGATGAACTTGTCGACAGGGCCTCGCAGAGCTGATCGCCGCCCGCAACCTCGTGCCGCGAAGGCTAAAGCGTGAGCTTTGCCGAAGGCCGGCATCGCCCCCGATCAAATCGGGGGCAAGCTTTGCGGGATCATGCTCTAACCGCTGCGCTTGGCGCGCCAGATCGCGAGGACTGCGTCGAGCTCCTGCGAGCTCGGGACGTGCGGCGCCTTGGCGGGTATGGACGCCGCCGCCGGCGCGACCGGCTCGGGCTCAGCCGGCCGGCCGCTCAAGTCGCTCTGCAAGCGATGCAGCAACTCGCGCACATTCTCCTCGAGAACGCGGGTCGACTCGCGGCTCGGCCGCATCGCCGCCGCGTTCGGCGGGATGACGCGACGCGGCGCGCGGCCGCGGCGCAGCCCCCAATCATCCGGGGACGCGAGCGCTTCCACGCCCTGGTCCGGCCTCTCGTGCGCGACGTCGCGGCCGTTCGGCATAACTGGCACGATGCCGGGTGCGTCCTCCTCCATGCCGGACTCCGCAGCTTGCCAGTGGCGCGGCCGCGCCTTGGCCTGCGTGCGCCGCGGCGGGCGCTTGGTGAGGATTCGACCCGCGAACGAACCGATGATGATGATGGCAAGCGCCGACACGGCGCCGAGCAGCGCCGGCACGTGGTTCGACGGCTCGGCGAACTCCTCGCTGCGCGCGGCGACGGACGTGCGCGCCGGCTGATGGCTCGGTGGCGTTGTGTCGAGCTGCTGCGGCTGCAACGCTTCGGCCTTGGGCTCTGGCGCCGGCGGCGGGGTCTCGACGGAAGGCACCGGCCCGCGATCGACTTGTGCGGCCGGTGTCGCCGGCACGGTCGGCACCACGACGGGAGCCGGCCAATCGATCGGCGGATTCACGCGTGCCGCAGCCGGCGGCGACGCGACGGGCGGCACCACGCTGTTGCTGTTGTCGGCGACATCTGCAGCCGGGGCGGACGGCGCCTCCGCTACCGGAGGATCGACGGGAGCGGCGGCAGGCAGCGGCGCCGACGGTGCAGGTGGCGGGGCCGCCGCATGCCGATGCTCGGGCACATCCTTTTCGGCCCTGGGGGCGTCGGCCTTTTCGGCCTTTGGTATGTCGACGGTCGCATGCTGGTACCAGCAGTGATGACCGGTCGGACGCTGGATCCGATAGTACCAGTGGCTGCCTTTCGCCGCCGGACCGTTCGGCTTGGCAAGGCAATCGGATGTCGAGGACGCGGCCGGCGTTTCGGCGTGCGCCGCAACAATAAGCGCCGCGACCGAAGACGCGAGCAGAGCGGGCGCGATACGTCTTACGAGATGCGCCATTGTTATCCCTCCCCTCGTGCGAATCGATAACCGTCCCTTCACCACGCTGAGTCTTCCGGTCGATTGAGGCCGTAGTTCGTTGCAAATTCGACATCATCGGCGCGGCTCTCCGCCGAGGGTTGCAGTGGACGCGTGGGCGCACAGTGCTGCCAACAAGGCACCAGATGGAGGCCACACTTCTGGCATGTCGACCCATTTTGATACGCGTGTGGGAAGAAAACTGGGGAGGAATGGGAATGCGCGTTGCGTCAGTGGCGATGGCATCCGTGTGCGCGCTCGCGGGCGGGCTGTTGCGGCCAGCGGAAGCCCGCATCCGGTTGAACGATTCCGAGATGCTGGCCGGCCTGCTGGTGGTGGCGGGACACACACAGCACGCCTACGAGATGATTTCCCTTGATGGCAAGTTCACGGCCAAGAGCGATCGCCACGGGCGTTTCCATTTCCGCATTCCCTACTACCCGCCCACCTGTACGGTGACGCTGAAAGCGGACAACGATGAACGGACCGCCGCGGTTGCGGTGTGCGCGGCGGCGGGCAATGCGGGTCCGCGCGGCGAGCCCGGACCACAAGGCATTGCGGGTGTCGTGGGACCACGCGGCCCGGCCGGGCCGCAAGGCACGCCGGGACCGCAGGGCGCGCGTGGACCGCAAGGACCACAGGGACCGCAAGGTCAAATTGGCCCACAAGGTACCGCAGGGCCGACGGGACCACAGGGGCCGGCTGGGCCGCAGGGACCCGCCGGTGTCGCCGGCCGCACCGGTCCGCAAGGACCTGCTGGCATCGCGGGAGCGGCAGGGCCCGCGGGCCCACGCGGACCCCAAGGCGACAAAGGCGCACAAGGCGAAAGAGGCGCGCAAGGCGAGCGCGGCGCTCTGGGCGTGGCAAGCACGCCCGGACTGCAGATCCGTCAAGTGCGCCAGGACTGCACGAGCGGCACCGACTGCGTCGTTACCTGCAACGATGGCGAGATCGCGCTCAACGCGATGTGCCCGGGCGGGACGGCGGCGGCGCTGGAGTCGCTGCGCCTCGTCTCATGCGGCACCGCCAACGCGGCGCCGATGGTCGCGCTGTGTGCACACTGATGGCTTGAAAAAGGAGCGCGGCACCGCCGCGCTCCCGGCGCATGTTCCGGCAAAGCGGGCATCGGACGCCGAAACGAACATGCGCCAAACAAGAACGTCAGAGCCTGTCCGAGTCCGCAGACGCAAAATACGCTCTGGCGGCGCGACCGATTACGGGGCGACCGAGATATGCCCGGCCATGTTGGGATGGAAGCGGCAGTAGTAGTCGATCTCGCCCGCCTTCGTGAGCTTCATGCTGCGCTTGGCATTGGGCGGCAGGAAGATGTCCCACGCTTTCTTCCGGTCGGTCGCGCTGTGGGCAAGGAAATCGGAATTCACCCACTCGATCGTGTCACCGACATGAGCCGAGACCTGCGCCGGCGAAAACGAGATCTTATCCACCGCGACGCGGATGGTCGCGGCCGTCGCCGGATTTGATGCGACGAGGGCCGCAAGCCACAACGACGTCACCGCCGCGCAAAGTCTCGATCCCATGGAGTGCTGCCTTACTTCAAGGCGGCGGCAACGTGCTCGGCGTGCTGCTCATGGCCCTGGAAGATCTTGAGGCCGGTGGACAGCAGATCCTTGAGCTCCTGATTGCTCGCGCCGGGGATGAGCGTCGTCTCGAGCGCCGAATCAACGGTCTTGTGGTAGGCGACCTCATTGTCGGCGTAGGCCTTGTCGAAGGCGGCGCCGCTGAGCTTCGCGAGCTCGGCCCGCTTGGCCTTCGCCTGCTTGGCCAGCGACCTGCTGGTGTCGTTGTCCTGCGGCTTCACCTTGAGCTTCTTGAGCAGCGCCAAAGCCTTCTGGTTCACGGCCGTGTGGTCGCGCACCATGTCCTGCGCAAAGGTGCGCACGTCCTTATTGTGCGACTTCTTCAGCGCCTGCTGTGCCGCCTCGATATCGATCTGGCCGGCCGTATAGGCGATATGCGCGATCTGCGCGTCATTCGGCTTGGCGCCTTGCGCATAGGCGGACGCGCAGCCGAACAGGCTCGCGGCGACCAGCGCCGCGGTAAGCTTGCGATACATCGTGTTCTCCGTGGATCGAGCCCGAATGGGTTGAGACACGGAGTATTGGATGGCCCGACGGGCGAAAACGTTCCCGGCGTACCGACCGAATCAAACGAGATTCAACCGCGCCAGGACCTTTTCGGTGAGCCGCTCGCAGCGGCGGCCCGCGAACGGGAAGGCGTCGCCGAGCACCGGGCCGATGTGCTTCTCCATCGCGTCCTTCACCAGACGGCGGGCGCGATGCAGCCGAGTCTTCACGGTTTCGGGCAGGATGCCGACCAGCTGGGCAGTCTCCTCGATGCTCATGCCCTCGATCAGGCGGGCGACCAGTACGATGCGGAACGGCTCCGGCAGCTCGTCGATGGCGCGCTCGAGCATCGCGCGCAGCTCGCGCTGCGCCACCGAGGTCTCGGGATCGAGATCCGGATTCGCATTGGGGAACGGAATGATCTGAGCCTCCAGTGCGGAATTTTCGTCCATGACGTTCAGCTCGACCGTCGGGCGGCGGCCGCGCAAACGGCCGAGCGCTTCGTTCATCACGATGCGGGCGAGCCAGGTGCCAAGCCGCGCCTCGCCGCGAAACGAGCCGAGGTTGGTGAAGGCGCGCGCATAAGCCTCCTGCAGCACATCCTCGGCCTCGGTGTCGTCGCGCAGGATGCTGCGCGCGATCCGGTAGAGACGCTGGTTGTGTTGCCGGATGATCAGCCGTACCGCGCCTGCCTGCCCGTCGCGGGCCCGCTCGACCAGCTCGGCTTCCTCCGGCAAACGATGCGCAACCGCGTGCTCGACCATGACCAACTCCACCACCCGAGCATATCCCGGTTCCTCGGAACCGAAACTTGCTCACCGTTCATCCTCGACGCATGGCCTTGTTCAGAACCGGCCCCCACTCCGCCGGGCCATGCACCTCGGCCTCATGTATGCATTAGATGCGGCCTGTGGCAAAAGGTTCCTGGACAGGGCGGCAGGGTTAACCCGTTAATCCGCATTGATTTTTCCGCCTTCCCGGTCGGCGCTCAGGGCGCCGCGCACCAGCGCCGCGTAGAACCGCTCCGCCACCCCCCTCGGCTTGGCCAATCGAAGCCGGTCGAGGCATTCCTGATCCACCGGTTCCGCGAATAAACCGCGTGCGAACATGCCCGCGAGCCCAGCCGGTGATGCCGATTTCAGCCGCTGCAGCGCCGGCAGCAACCGCTGCTCGGTCGCGGTGAAATCGGTGCCGAACGGGAATGTCGGCAGCAGGCCCGCGTCGGCGGCGGGCGCAAGCGCCCGTGCGAGCGCGTCCGGCGTGTTGTCGCGCGCCGACCTCGGCAGCGCGTAGGTCCGCTCAATCTTGCCGGCGTCCTTGGCCTGGCGCAGCAGCTCATCCTGGAAGCGCGCATCGGTGATCGCGAGCACGCGCGCGATCACCTCGCGATCGGGCTTGCCGCGAAGATCGGCAACGCCGTACTCGGTGACGATGATGTCGCGCAGGTGACGCGGGATCGTGGTGTGGCCATAGCGCCAGCGGACATTCGACTGCGCCCGGCCGCGGGTGGTGCGGGACGCGCGCAGCAGGATGAGCGAGCGCGCGTCCTCGAGCGCAAACCCCTGGGCGATGAAGTTGTATTGCCCGCCGACACCGCTGACGATGCGGCCGTCCTCGAGGCCGTCAGAGATCACATCGCCGAGCGGCGTCACCATCATGGCATCGTTGATGAAGCGCGCGTTGACGCGCGCCCGCCGCTTGGCCTCCTCGCCGCCATATAGCTCGTTGACGAAGGAGATCGAGCGCATGTGGAATTTCGCCAGGAGATCGGGCGGCATTTCGCGCAACGCGCGATAAAGCGCGCGCGAGCCGAGGAAGAAGCCGGCGTCGAGCACCGCCCCGTCGACCTCGCGCTTGAGCACGCCGGCGCGATGAAGATCGAGAAAGCTCTCGACGAACATCTCGGAGCAGCCGTAGAGGCCGGTCGTGAACGGCTCGGCGTGGATGGCCGTACCGTCCGCGCGACCGGGCAGCCGCGCGAGCAGCGCGCGGAAATCATCGGATTTTCGATGACGCAGCACGAGCGCATGCGCAACCGCGTCGCCGAGCGAGCCGATGCCGATTTGCAGGGTGCCGCCGTCGGGCACGAGGCTCGCGGCGTGCAGGCCCGCCGCGTGATCCGCCAACGGGATCGGCTCGCGCGGCGGGCCGAACAGAGGGAAGTCCGCTGCCGGGCTATCGAGGAGGAAATCGAATTCGTCCGCCGCGACGGCGGCCTCGCCGGCCATGAACGGCAGTTCCGAATTGCGCTGCCCGGCGAAGAGGAACTTGACGCGGCCGGCGCGCCGCAGGGCGAGAAGATCGACGGTGAGATCCGGATTGCAGCTCAGGCTGAAGGGATGCGCCTCGCCGGCGCGATGCGCCACGAGCTGCCCCACCACGTTGACGCCGCGATCGAGCACGCAGTGCAGCGCGTGGGTGTAGTTCGCCGAGATATAGTGCTGCTGCGCGTAAGGCGAGCCGAGCCACTGCCCGGCGAGAAAGAAGAACTCGTTGACCTCGACGTTGGGCGGCAACTTCCTGGCATGAATCGCTGCCGCATAGTCGAGCGCCGGATAGCCCGCGAACACGCGCTGCGCCAGCGGATCGAGAAAGCGCCGCTCCAGCTCCTGGCGGGCGCACGGGACCTCGAGCGTGAGCGCCGTGAAGATGGTCAGCCGCAGCGACGGATCGGCCACCGCCTTGGCGTAGAGCGCATTGGCGATGTGGTTGGCCTTGCCGAGGCCGAGCGGCAGCGCCAGCACGATCGTCTTGCCGACCCGCTCGACGATCGCATCCGCCAGGCGCGCCGCGTCGTCGAAGGTCGCCGGGCGGGCGCCCGCAAGGCTCATGTCGAGCTCACGTCAGGTGATCCCATGCAGGATCGGGCTGGAAGCGTGCGCCATATTTCGTGGCAAGTTGCGCCAGCGCGTCGCGCACCGCCGCAGGCCCGCGCGTGCGCGCATAGTGCAGCGGACCGCCGCGGAACGGCGCAAACCCGGTGGCGAAGATCATCGCGCCGTCGACCAGGTCCTCGTCGGCGACGACGCCTTCGCGCAGGCACGCGACGCAGACGTTGAGCATCGGCAGGATCAGGCGATCGACCGCATCGGGCGCCGGCGGCGCGGCGTTAAGATCGTGCCCTTTGACTGCGTGGCCGTCCTTCCAGTCGTAGAGGCCCTTGCCGGTCTTCTTGCCGAACTCGCCCTTGGCGACCTTGTCCTTGAGCCATTGCGGCGCATCCGGCATCTCGGTCTTGAGCCCGGCGCGCAGCGTCTCGGCGACGTGCAGGCAGATGTCGAGGCCGACCGTGTCGGCAAGCTCGATCGGTCCCATCGGCATGCCGAAATCCTCGGCGACCTTGTCGATGGATTCCTTCTTCACGCCGCTATCGAGCAGCACCAGCGCCTCGAGCAGGTACGGCGTAAGCGCGCGATTGACCAGAAAGCCCGGCGCGCTCTTCACCGGCGCCGGCAGCCGGTCGATGCGGCCCAGGAACGCGCGCGCGTCGGCCA